>JBMOOW010000001.1:0-26215 GCA_049323195.1 Pseudomonadota bacterium
TGACGCTCGGCCGCCTGGCGCTCGGCCAGCAGGCGCGCGGCCTCCTGCTGCTGCTTCTGCTGGTCGGCCAGGCGCTGCTTCTCGAGGTCGGCCTGGCGCTTGGCCTCTTCCTCGGCGCTCAGCTGTTCCTGCACGGCACGCTGCGAGGCGGCCTGCTGCTGCGCCACGATCGCGCTCTTCAGGCGCGAGAGCGCCGGATGCTGCGCATCGGCCTTCTCGATCAGCGCCGAGAGGCGCTGGGCCTCGGCGAAGTCGTCGCGGGCCACGCTCTGCTCGGTGGCGATCACCGTCATCGGCAGCAGGTCCACCAGCGCGCTGGAGACGGCGGCGTCGCCCGGCGCCTTGTCGCGCAGCGCGAGGTAGTACTCCATCGCGTTGTCGCCGGCCGGGGCGTAGAGGCGGTTGTCGTTGTAGGCCTTGGACGCGGCCTCGCGCAGCTGCTCGGGCGTCATCGACGCCACCTTGCCCGAGATCACCGTGGCGGGCGTGGCGGCGGGCTTGGCGGCGTCGGCCTGCGTCGTGGTGGCGGTGGCCGGCTCGTCGCCGCCACCGCAGGCCGCCAGGCCCAGGCCGAGCACGAGGACGAGACCCAGGCGCGTGGCGCGCAGGGCACCTGCGTTGGATGCTTGATTCATTGAAAAACACTCCCCCAGGAGTACGCGTCGGGCGCGCACGCGCCTAGATCGCCTCGCGCCCGCGGGTTTGTCAAGCGGCGGCGCGCGGTTTTCCCGCAGATTGCGCACGGGCGCACGCCGTGCCTGACGCGGGCCGGGCGCGGCCGTCGCCGAGGGTCGGAAATGGACGCGCGGGGGCAGCCCCGGCCGCGGCCGCACAGGGGCCGCTGCAGCGCGTGGACGGATGCTGGCCGCGGGCCGTGCGCGGCCGCGTGTCACGCGCCGGGCTCACGGGCTGGAGCGTTACTTGCCGATGCAGAAGCTGGCGAAAACGTGGCCGAGCAGGTCGTCGGCGCGCACGCGGCCGGTGATCTCGCCGAGCGCATCATGCGCGCGTCGCAGGGATTCGGCCGCGAGATCCAGATACTCGTGCGCCAGCTGCGCCCGTGCCTCGCCCAGCGCATCGCGCGCCAGCAACAGCGCCTGCACATGGCGCACGCGCGCGGTGAACGCGCCCTCGGCCGAAGCATCGCCGCCCGCGAGCGCGCGCAGCCTGGCGCGCAGGACGTCGAGCCCCGCGCCGGTGCGCACCGAGACGCCGACCCAGTCCTCGCCCAGGCGCGCACCGGGCGCGAGGTCGAGCTTGCTGGCGATCCACAGCACCTGCGGCACGCCGGCCACGTCGCCGGCCAGCGCCCCGCGTGCGCCGTCGAGCGCGCGGGCATCGACTACCGCCAGCGCGAGGTCGGCGCGTTGCAGCTCCATGCGCGCGCGGCGGATGCCTTCGCGTTCGATCGCATCGCCACTCTCGCGCAGGCCGGCGGTATCGACCAGCGTGAGCTCGATGCCGTCCACCCGCACCACCTCGTGCAGCACGTCGCGGGTGGTGCCCGCCACGTCGGTCACGATCGCGCGGTCGACGCCGGCCAGCGCGTTGAGCAGGGAACTCTTGCCCGCGTTCGGCGCGCCCACGATCACCGCATGCAGCCCGTCGCGCAGGCGGCGGCCCTGCTCGGCCTGCGCGAGCAGCGCGTCGAGCGCTTCGGCGATCGCGTCCAGCCGGGCGCGGACCTGCGCGCCGCCGAGGGTGTCGAGCGGCTCGTCGGCGAAGTCCATCGCCGCCTCGCAGTGCACGCGCACGTGCAGCAGGTCGGCGGCGATGGCCTCGACCCGGCGCGAGAACTCGCCGTCCAGCGCGCGGCGCGCGGCGCGTGCGGCGCGCGCGTCCGAGGCAGCGATCAGGTCGGCCACGGCCTCGGCCTGCGCGAGGTCGAGCCGGCCTTCGAGGAAGGCGCGCTCGCTGAATTCGCCGGGCCGGGCCAGCCGCGCACCCTGCGCGCAGGCGGCATCGAGCAGCTGCGCCAGCACCGCGGGGCTGCCGTGGGCCTGCAGTTCGACCACGTCCTCGCCGGTGTAGCTGCGCGGGGCGGCGAACCAGATCGCGATGCCGTCGTCGACCACCTCGCCCGCGCCGTCGACGAAGCGCACGTGCCGCGCGTGGCGGGGGCGCACGCTGCGGCCGGCGATGCGCTCGCCGATGGCCCGCGCGCGCGGGCCCGACAGCCGCACGATGCCCACGCCGCCGTGGCCGGCGGCGGTGGCGATGGCGGCGATGGTGTCACGCTCGCTCATGCGTCTAGTCTGCTGCAACGAAAAGCCCGCCGACGGCGGGCTTTCCGGATCTCAGGCCGCCTTGGCCTTCGGATCGCCGTACTTGCGCAGGAAGTAGGCCTGCTGCGCCAGCGAGAGCAGCCCGTTGGTGACCCAGTACAGCACCAGGCCGGCCGGGAAGAAGGCGAACATCACGCCGAACACCAGCGGCATGAACTGCATCATCTTCTGCTGCATCGGGTCCACGCCGGTCATGGGGCTGAGCTTCTGCGTCAGGTACATCACCGCGAGGTTGATCGCCGGCAGCACGAAATACGGATCGCGCGCGGTCAGGTCGGTGATCCAGCCGATCCACGGCGCATGGCGCAGTTCCACCGACTCGCTGAGCATCCAGTACAGCGCGAGGAAGATCGGCATCTGCACCAGGATGGGCAGGCAGCCGCCGAGCGGGTTCACCTTCTCCTTGCGGAACAGCTCCATCTGCGCCATGCCGAAGGCCTGGCGGTCCTCGCCATGGCGCTCCTTGAGCTGGGCCAGCTTGGGCTGCAGCCGGCGCATCTTGGCCATCGAGCGGTACTGCGCGTTGGCCAGCGGGATCAGCGCCAGCTTGATCAGCACGACCAGGCCGACGATGGCCCAGCCCCAGTTGCCGGTCAGGCCGTGTAGCCAGCTCAGCACGGCGTAGAGCCAGCCGGCCAGCGTGGCGAACACGGAAATGCCGCTGTAGTCGATGGCGCGTTCCAGGCCCGGCACCTTCTGCGCCTGGATCTGCGCCACGAGCTTGGGGCCGATCCACAGCCGGGCGCGCGTCTCGGCGCGCTGGCCCGGCGCCACCGCCACCGCGGGGCCGACCTCGCGGATGATCGAGGCCTGCCCGCCCGGAATGGGTGCCAGCGCCGTCTGCACGGTGGTGGCATCGCGCGCCTCGGGAATCCAGGCGGCGAAGAAATGGTGCTGCAGCATCGCGATCCAGCCGCCGGTGACCGGCTGCGACAGCGGCGGCTCGTCGGCGTAGTCCTCGTAGTCGCGACGCTCGTAGTCGCTGCCCGTGAACCAGGCCGCGCCCTGGAAGCTGTAGGACTCGGCGCTCATCGGGCCCGACTTGGCCGGCTCGCGCGGCACGCGGCCGAGCTGGCGGTAGACGAAGCCCTGCCAGGGCGCGGTGCCGGCGTTGATGACCTCGTCGCGCACCTGCACGGTGTACTGCCCGCGCGCGAAAGAGAAGGTGCGCCGGATGGTCACGCCGTTGGCGCCGGTCCAGACGAAGGGCGCGTCGACGCGCTCGGCACCGTCGGCCAGCGCGAGGCTGCGCGACGCGCCGACCGGGGCGAAGCCGGCCTGGTGGGTGGGCGCGGGATTCGTGCTGCTGATCCAGCCGCTCTGGGCGACGAAGTAGCGGCTCGCATCCGCATCGAGCAGACGCACGGGGCCCTGGGCCCCGGCACCCGGATAGGCGAGCAGGTCCGCCTGGCGCACTTCGCCGCCGTCGAGCACCACCCGCAGCACGTCGGTCTGCACGGTGACCGCGCCCGCAGCGGCCGGTGCCGGGCGGGCGCCGACCTGCGGCGCGCCCGGGACGGCCCCGGCGACCGGGGTCGACGGCACCGCGCCCGCGTCCACGGCGGGCACCGCCCGGCTGGCGGGGGCCGGGGCCGGCGGCGCGGCGCGCTCCTTGCCCCATTCGATCCACAGCAGGGTCGCCACCATCAGCCAGGCGAAGACGAGGAGGACGCGGGTCTGGTTCATGGGCAGGCAGGCTCGGCCGGCGGCGTCTTCGACGCGTCGGCGGGTGGGGGCGGGGAAGCGGGCGCTAGTGTGCCGGCGGGGGCGGTCGCGGGCAATGCGCGGGCGCGGCGCAGCAGGTCGTGGAAGGCCGCGACCAAGTCGCCGCGGTCGGCCGCCGCGGCGCCGGGGCGCGCCACGATCACGTAGTCGCCGGGCGCGAGTTCGCCGCGCAGATGGCGGAAGGCCTCGCGCAGCGTGCGCTTGATGCGGTTGCGGCCGACCGCGTGCGGGTCGACCTTGCGCGACACGGCCAGGCCCAGGCGGGGCCCGCCGGCGTCGTCGGCGCGGTGCCAGTGCAGGGCGAGGATCGGCAGACCGGCGCGGCGGCCAGCCTTGAACACGCGATCGAAGTCGCACCGCGCACGGACCCGCGCGCTGCGCGGGAAGCGGTGGGACGTCATGGCGGGAATGTCACGGGCGTCCGCGGCGCGGCCGGCGGACACGCCCGCGCCGGGCGGCGCGGGCGCAGCGTCGCGGGTCGGCGACGTCAGACGGCGAGGCGCTTGCGGCCCTTGGCGCGGCGACGGGCCAGGATCTTGCGGCCGTCGGCAGTCGCCATGCGGGCACGGAAGCCGTGGTCGCGCTTGCGCTTGAGGTTGCTGGGCTGGTAGGTGCGCTTGGTGGCCATGGCGGCGACTCGATACGTAACGGGCGTAGTGAACCGGCGAGTCTAGCGGTCCATGCGAAACCGGGTCAAGCCGGCGTGAGGGCGACCGCCCGACGGCCGGCGCCCGGCCTGTGGACTACCCTGCGCCGGACCTGTGGATAAATGGTAGTCTGGGCCACCCCCGAACCCACCGCGCTGCCCGAGATCCGCGTGCCGCGACGGGCCGGTATTCGCCGTTTTCCACCGTCTTTTCCACTGGACCCCGCCTTGAGCCTGACCCCGGACGCCTGGCCGCGCTGCCTCGAGCGCCTTGAAGCCGAATTCCCGAGCGAGGATGTGCATACCTGGCTTCGCCCGCTGCAGGCGGCCGAGGTCGGTGGGCGCACCGTACTGTACGCCCCCAACGCCTTCGTGGTCGACCAGGTGCGCGAGCGCTACCTGCCGCGCATCCGCGAGCTGCTGGACTACTTCGCCGGCGCGGAGGACGTGGTGCTCGAGGTGGGCTCGCTGCCGCGTGCCCGCACCGAGCCTGCCCGCGAGCTCCCGCCCCCCGGCGTCCCGCGCCTGGCCGCCGCGCCGGCGCCCATGCCCTTCGGCGGCAACCTCGACAACCACTACACCTTCGAGAACTTCGTCGAAGGCCGCAGCAACCAGCTGGGGCGCGCCGCCGCCATGCAGGCCGCGCTCAAGCCGGGCGACCGCGCGCACAACCCGCTGCTGCTCTACGGCGGCACGGGCCTGGGCAAGACCCACCTGATGTTCGCCGCCGGCAACCTCATGCGGGCGAACAATCCCGGCTTCCGCGTGCTCTACCTGCGCAGCGAGCAGTTCTTCTCCGCGATGATGAAGTCGCTGCAGGACAAGACCATGGACGCCTTCAAGCGGCAGTTCCAGCAGGTCGACGCGCTGCTGATCGACGACATCCAGTTCTTCGCCGGCAAGGACCGCACGCAGGAGGAGTTCTTCCACACCTTCAACCAGCTCTTCGACGGCCGCCAGCAGATCATCCTGACCTGCGACCGCTACCCGCGCGAGGTCGAAGGCCTGGAGCCGCGGCTGAAGTCGCGCCTGGCCTGGGGCCTGTCGGTGGCGATCGAGCCGCCGGACTTCGAGACCCGCGCGCAGATCGTGCTGTCCAAGGCGCGCGAGCGCGGCGCGCAGATCCCCGAGGACGTGGCCTTCCTGCTGGCCAAGAAGATGCGCAGCAACGTGCGCGACCTCGAGGGGGCGCTCAATACGCTGGCGGCGCGCGCCAACTTCACCGGCCGCGCGATCACCGTGGAGTTCGCCCAGGAGACCCTGCGTGACCTGCTGCGTGCCCAGCAGCAGGCGATCGGCATTCCCAACATCCAGAAGACGGTCGCCGACTACTACGGCCTGCAGATGAAGGACCTGCTGTCCAAGCGCCGCACCCGCTCGCTGGCACGGCCGCGGCAGGTGGCCATGGCACTGGCCAAGGAGCTGACCGAGCACTCGCTGCCGGAGATCGGTGACGCCTTCGCCGGGCGCGACCACACCACCGTCCTGCACGCCTGCCGCCAGATCCGCACGCTCATGGAGACCGACGGCAAGCTGCGGGAGGACTGGGACAAGCTCATCCGCAAGCTGAGCGAGTAAGGTTGTGCACGGGCGCTGTGCGCCCCGGGGGCAAGCTGTGGACAATCTGGCGGCCGCGTCGGGCACGGCAGGTTGTCCACAGGATGGCCACCAGGCCCGAGGGAGTTTCCAACAGGGTCTGGCAGTCGATAAATTCTTTTAGATTCAAAGGCTTGAGAGGGTTTTCCCGCATTTTGGCGCCCTCCACCGCCTCCATGCTTTTGATTTAATCCACTCCTTTGAAACGGTACGGGGATCGGGGTCCAGATGCGCTTTTCCCTTCAACGCGAAATCTTTTTGAAGCCGCTCGCTCAGGTCGTGAACGTCGTCGAGCGGCGCCAGACCCTGCCAGTGCTCGCCAACCTGTTCGTCCAGGTGCAGGGCGGCCTGCTCTCCCTGACCGGTACCGACCTCGAGGTCGAGATGGTCAGCCGTGTCGCCGTCGAGGACGGACAGGACGGCGAGACCACGATCCCGGCGCGCAAGCTGTTCGAGATCGTGCGTGCGCTGCCCGATGGCAGCCGCGTGACGGTCAACCAGTCGGGCGAGAAGGTCACGGTGCAGGCCGGCCGCTCGCGCTTCACCCTGGCCACGCTTCCGGCCGGCGATTTCCCTTCGCTGGACGACGTCGACGCCACCGAGCGCGTGCAGGTACCCGAGGCTGCGCTGAAGGAGCTGATCGAGCGCACCGCCTTCGCCATGGCCCAGCAGGATGTGCGCTACTACCTCAACGGCCTGCTGTTCGACCTGCGCGAGAGCTCGCTGCGCTGCGTGGCCACCGACGGGCACCGCCTCGCGCTCTGCGAGTCGGGCCTGGAGGGCACCGGCGCGCTGACCAAGCGCCAGCTGATCGTGCCGCGCAAGGGCGTGATCGAGCTGCAGCGCCTGCTGGAAGGCGGTGACCGGCTGCTGGAACTGGAGATGGGCCGCGGCCACCTGCGCGTGAAGCGGGACGACGTGACCTTCACCAGCAAGCTCATCGACGGCCGCTTCCCGGATTACGAGGCCGTGGTTCCGATCGGCGCCGACAAGGAAGTGCGCATCGACCGTGACGTGCTGCGCGCGGCGCTGCAGCGCGCTGCCATCCTCTCCAACGAGAAGTACCGCGGCGTGCGCATCGAAGTGTCTCCGGGCCAGCTGAAGATCTCGGCGCATAACCCCGAGCAGGAAGAGGCCCAGGAAGAGGTCGAGGCCGAGACCCGCGTCGACGACCTCGCAGTCGGTTTCAATGTGGGCTACGTGCTGGACGCGCTCAATGCGCTCAAGGACGACGTGGTGGTCCTGCAGCTGCGCGATGCGAACTCCTCGGCGCTGCTTCGCGAGGCGGCCAATGAGCGCTCGCGCCATGTGATCATGCCGCTGCGTCTCTGAAGCGACGTTCCACGTGGAACCATTCCGACGCCCGGCGCAAGCCGGGCGTCGTCGTTTACGGCTCCCGGGCGACAATGGCGCCCTCCGGTTCGCAGCGAATTCCCGTGCAGGTCACCCGTCTCGACATCCGCGACTTCCGCCGCTTCGGCGAGGTGAGCCTGGCGCCCGGTCCCGGCCTCAACCTGCTCGTCGGCGACAATGGCGCGGGCAAGACCTCGGTGATCGAAGCCCTGCACCTGATGGCCTATGGCCGCAGCTTCCGCGGGCGTGTCAGGGACGGCCTGGTTCGCAGCGGTGCCACGGGGCTGGAAGTCTTCGTGCAGTGGACCGAAACGCAGCCCACGGGCGAACGCCAGCGCCGTGCGGGCCTGCGCCACCGCGTCAGCGACTGGGCCGGGCGCCTGGACGGAGAGTCGGTGACCCAGCTGGGCGAGCTCTGCGCTGCGCTGGCCGTTGTGACCTTCGAGCCGGGCAGCCACGACCTCATCCACGGCGCCAGCGAGACCCGCCGCCGCTTCGTCGACTGGGGCTTGTTCCACGTGGAACCTAGTTTCCTGGCGCCCTGGCGGCGCTATGCCCGGGCTCTGAAGCAGCGGAATGCCCTGCTCAAGCAGCGGGTCCAGGACTATCAGCTCGACGCCTGGGACCAGGAACTCGCCCAGACCGGCGAGATCCTGACCGAGCAGCGCCGTGCGTACCTCGAGCAGCTGGCGCCGCACGTCGCCGGCGTCGCGGCCGACCTCAGTCCGGCGCTGGGCGTCGCCAGCCTGCAGTACCTGCCCGGCTGGCGACGCGACGAGCTGCCGCTGGCCGATGCCCTGCTGCTGGCGCGGGAGCGCGATCTGGCCGCGGGGCACACCAGCGTCGGCGCGCACCGTGCCGACTGGCGCCTGGCGTTCGCCGCGATTCCCGGGCGGGACGCGCTCTCGCGCGGCCAGGCCAAGCTCGCCGCGCTCTCCGCCCTGCTGGCGCAGGCCGAGCTGCACCGCGCCGCGACCGGGCAGGCGCCGGTCTTCTGCCTGGACGACCTCGCCTCCGAGCTCGACCGCGGGCACCAGCGTCGTACCCTCGAGCGGCTGGCCGCCACCGGCAGCCAGATCTTCGTTTCCGGCATCGAGGTCCCCGCCGCGGTGGCCGAACTCGACCTGCCCCACCGCATGTTCCACGTGGAACATGGCTCCGTCGACCCTGTTTAGCTGGCGTCCGCCGGCTCCGTGAGACGCGCTGCTATACTTCGCGCACGTATAGCTAATGTATTGCGACGCCGTCCACCCGCGTGGAATCCGCGTCGCCGGAGGCTCCTGCCCGATGTCCGAGTTGCCCCAGAACGCCGCGTCGACCCCGGCGCCGTCCGATTCCTACGATTCCTCCAAGATCACCGTGCTGCGCGGCCTGGAGGCCGTGCGCAAGCGGCCGGGCATGTACATCGGCGACGTGCACGACGGCACCGGCCTGCACCACATGGTCTTCGAGGTCGTCGACAACTCCATCGACGAGGCGCTCGCCGGCCACGCCACCGAGGTGCTGGTGACCCTGCATGCCGACGGCTCCTGCTCGGTCTCCGACAACGGCCGCGGCATCCCCGTCGACATCCACAGGGAGGAGGGGGTATCGGCCGCCGAGGTGATCCTCACCGTGCTGCACGCCGGCGGCAAGTTCGACGACAACTCCTACAAGGTCTCCGGCGGCCTGCACGGCGTGGGCGTATCGGTGGTCAACGCGCTCTCCGAGAAGCTCTGGCTCGAGGTCTGGCGCGACGGCTACCACTGGCGCCAGGAATACGCCCTCGGCGAGCCGCAGTACCCGCTCGAGCGCCTTGAGCCGTCGGAGCGGCGCGGCACGCTGCTGCGCTTCAAGCCCGCCGCGGAGATCTTCACCGACGTCGAGTTCCACTACGACATCCTCGCGCGCCGCCTGCGCGAGCTCTCCTTCCTCAATTCCGGCGTGCGCATCGTCCTTGCCGACGAGCGCGGCGAAGGCAAGCGCGACGTCTTCGAATACGAGGGCGGCATCCGCTCCTTCGTCGAGCACCTGGCCCAGCTCAAGAACCCGCTGCACCCGAACGTCATCTCGGTGACGGGCGAGCAGAACGGCATCACCGTGGACGTCGCCCTGCAGTGGACCGACGCCTACCAGGAGACGATGTTCTGCTTCACCAACAACATCCCGCAGAAGGACGGCGGCACGCACCTGCAGGGTTTCCGCGCCGCACTCACCCGCACGCTGACGAACTACATCGAGCAGGCGGGCATCGCCAAGCAGGCCAAGGTCGCGCTCAGCGGCGACGACATGCGCGAAGGCCTGATCGCCGTACTGAGCGTGAAGGTGCCCGACCCCTCGTTCTCCTCGCAGACCAAGGAAAAGCTGGTCAGCTCGGAGGTACGCCCGGTCGTTGAGAGCACGTTCGGTGCACGTTTGGAGGAGTTCCTCCAGGAGAACCCGCATGAGGCGCGCGCGATCGCCGGCAAGATCGTCGAGGCCGCGCGCGCTCGCGAGGCCGCCCGCAAGGCGCGCGACCTGACCCGCCGCAAGGGCGCGCTCGACATCGCCGGCCTGCCCGGCAAGCTCGCCGATTGCCAGGAAAAGGATCCGGCCCTGTCCGAGCTGTTCATCGTCGAGGGCGACTCGGCGGGCGGTTCGGCCAAGCAGGGCCGCAACCGCAGGACGCAGGCCATCCTCCCGCTCAAGGGCAAGATCCTGAACGTGGAGCGCGCGCGCTTCGACCGCATGCTGGGCTCGGCCGAGGTCGGCACGCTGATCACCGCGCTCGGCACCGGCATCGGCAAGGACGAGTACAACCCCGACAAGCTGCGCTACCACCGCATCATCCTGATGACCGACGCGGACGTGGACGGCTCGCACATCCGTACGCTGCTGCTGACGTTCTTCTATCGCCAGATGCCCGAGCTGATCGAGCGCGGCCACGTCTACATCGGCCTGCCGCCGCTGTACAAGATCAAGCAGGGCAAGACCGAGCTCTACCTCAAGGACGACCACGCGCTGGATGCCTACCTCGCCAGCAACGCGGTCGACGGCGCCTCGCTGGTTCCCGCCGACGGCGAACCCGCGATCACCGGCGAAGGCCTGGAGAAGCTGCTGCTGGCCTATGCGAACGCACGCGAGGCGATCGAGCGCCATGCGCACCGCTACGACGCGCAGGTGCTGGAGGCGCTGCTCGATGCCGCGCCGCTGGACGCCGGCACGGCGGTGAACGGCCTCGACGAGGCGACGCTGCGTGCGCTGGAGTCGCGCATCAACGACGGCCAGCTCGGCAGGCCCACTTACCGTCTGGAATGGGCCGCCGCCCAGGACACGCGCCCGGCCGCACTCGTGGTGCGTCGCGCGCACATGGGCGAGGAGAGCATCCAGGTGCTGCCCATGGCCGCGTTCGAGGGCGGCGAGTTGCGTGCGATCCGCGAAGCGTCCGTGCTGCTGCACGGGCTGGTCCGCGAGGGTGCGCAGATCCTGCGCGGCAACCGCGCGCAGGCGGTGTCGCGTTTCGCCGAAGCCTATGCCTGGCTGATGGACGAGGCCAAGAAGGGCCGCCAGATCCAGCGCTTCAAGGGCCTGGGCGAGATGAACCCCGAGCAGCTGTGGGAAACGACCGTCAATCCCGAGACGCGTCGCCTGCTGCAGGTGCGCATCGAGGACGCGGTCGCCGCCGACCAGATCTTCTCCACGCTGATGGGCGACGTGGTCGAGCCGCGCCGCGAGTTCATCGAGGAGAACGCGCTGAAGGTCGCCAACCTCGACGTCTGAACCACGTCGCGGCAAGGCCGGAGGCCACCGGGTGCATCGCCCGGTGGCCTTTTCGCATCCGGCGCCCGCGTGCGGGCGGCCGCAGCCGACGGTCTTCCTGCCACGAGCGACGCGCCCGAGCGGCCGCGTCTGTACGGCTCGCGCCGTGGTCGCCCGCACGGCCATGCAGCCGCGATTCACCCGCCGAGGCGGCTGTTGACGAACCATTGATCGCAGCGCCCCTACAACCGGAGGCCCGCACAACGACCGGACGCGCCATGAAGCCGCTCCTGCTGGCCCTCGCCACCACCGCCCTCGTCGCCGCCTGCGCGACCACCACGTCGCCGACCGGACGCACGCAGCGCGTGGGCGCCGTATCGCAGGAGCAGCTCGACCAGCTCGGCGCCCAGGCCTTCGCCCAGGCCAAGGCCACCAAGCCGCAGAGCAGCAACGCCCAGCAGACCGGCTACGTGCGCTGCGTGGTCAACGCCATCGTGCGCGAGCTGCCGGCGCAGGCGCAAAGCGGCTGGGAGGTCGCGCTGTTCAACGACCCCTCACCCAACGCCTTCGCACTGCCGGGCGGCAAGGTGGGCGTGCATACGGGCATCTTCAGCGTCGCCAGGAACCAGGACCAGCTCGCCGCGGTGATCGCGCACGAGATCGGCCACGTCATCTCGCGCCACCACGACGAGCGCATCACCCGCCAGCTCGGCGCGCAGACCGGCCTGGGCATCCTGGGCGCCCTGATCGGCTCGCGCTACGGCAGCGGCGCGGCCAGTACGGTCAACCAGGTCGGCGGCGCCGCGGCCCAGGGCTTCATCCTGCTGCCCAACAACCGCGCCCAGGAGACCGAGGCCGATGTCGTCGGCCAGCAGCTCATGGCACGCGCCGGGTTCGACCCGCGCCAGGCGGTCAGCCTGTGGGAAAACATGGCCGCCGCCGGCGGCAGCCGTGCGCCGGAATTCCTGTCCACCCACCCCGATCCGCGCTCGCGCCTGGCCGAACTCGGCGCCCGCGCCGGCAGCCTGGTGCCGACCTACCAGCAGGCGCGCGCCAGCGGCCGCAGCCCGAACTGCGGCTAAACCGTCTGTCAATTGATCGAAAGTCGGGCCACTGCCGCCGTTCCCCCGGCGGCGGCCTTTCTGCTAGCGTGCCCGGCTCAGCGGCGCTCCGGCCGTGCACTGCCCGCGCAGCGACGCGGTTGATCGAGGATTTCCAATGAACGACGCCACCCTCCGTCGCCGCGCGCTTGCGGCCGCCTTGATGGCCCTTGTTTCGGCGGCGGTCGCCGTTCCGCCCGCCTTCGCCCAAAGCAGTGAAGCCGAAGAGCAGGCGACAGAAGGCACCAGCCGCGCGGCAGCGGCACGCCAGGCGCGCGAGCGCGCAAGGGGCAATCGTGGCCAGGAGCAGGCCAAGAAGGCCGAGACCTATCCGGAGGCGACGCGCAAGTCGCCCGATGCCAAGGCGACGGCGAAGGGCACTACCCGCCTTCAGAAGATGATGAAGGCCTACGACGCGGCCCAGGGCGCCGAGGCCCGCGCGATCGCCGACGAGGTGATCGCCGACGACAAGGCCAATGCCTATGAGCGCGCCTTTGCCGCGCAGATCGCCGCGCAGGTCGCCTACGAGGCCGACGACGCCAAGGCGGCCGACTACCTCAACAAGGCGCTGGCTTTCGACGGCCTGGACAACAACGGCCACTACGGCGCGATGCTGATGCTGGCGCAGCTGCAGCTGCAGAACGAGAAGTACAACGAGGCGCTCGCCACCTTCGACCGCTTCTTCGCCGAGACCAAGAGCGCCAAGCCCGAGCATCTGGTGCTCAAGGGCAATGTCCTGTATCGCCTCGAGCGCTATCCGGAGGCGATCACCGTGCTGCGGCAGGCCATCGACGGCAATCCCGAGGCACGCGCCGACTGGCAGCAGCTGCTCATGGCCGCCTATGCCGAGAGTGGCCAGGCCGCCGAAGCCATGAAGCTCGCCGAGACCATCGCCGCCAAGACGCCCAAGGACAAGCGTGCGCAGCTCAACCTGGCGGCCATCTACCTGCAGTCCAGCAACTATGCCAAGGCCGCCGAAGTGCTCGAACGCCTGCGCGCGGGGGGCCAGCTGACCGAGGACCGCGACTATCGCCAGCTCTATTCGGTCTACCTCAACCTCGAGGGCAAGGAGCGCGAGGCCGCCACCGTCATCGACGAGGGCCTGCAGAAGGGCGTGCTCAAGGGCGATTTCAATACGTATCTCGCGCTCGCGCAGTCGTATTACTTCTCCGAGCAGATGGACAAGGCGATCGGCGCCTACCAGAAGGCCGCGCCGCTGGACGACGACGGCGAGACCTACCTGAATCTCGCCCGCGCGCTCTGGGCTGCCAACCGCATCGGCGAAGCCAAGCAGGCCGCGCAGCAGGCCATCGCCAAGGGCCTGAAGAAGCCCGACGACGCCAAGCGGATTCTTGCGCTGCCAGGCAAGTAATCGCGCCGCGGTAGTCCGCAAAACAGGGATGGTTTGCTTGGAACGACCGCTGCTGTTTGGTATATGCTAGGAAATTCCCACGGTTTTCACGCCGTGGGAACTGCCATCGCCCGCGGCGCCCTGCGCGTCCGGAAATCCCTCCCGAGCAACGGCGCATGACGCAAGACCTCTCCCGTACCTCTTCATCGACCGAAGGTCTGAACTGGGCACGTATTGCCGGTATCACGGCCGCGATCGCGGTGCACCTCGCCGGCCTCCTTCTCCTCCTGGTGCCCATCAGTGCGCCGCCTGCGGTGAGCGAGGAGGAAGAGACCACCATCGTCAACCTCATCAAGCCGCCGCCGCCGCCCCCACCGCCGCCGCCGCCGCCGCCGGAGCCGCCCAAGCTGGTGCTGAACCCGCCGAAGCAGACCATCGTGCAGCCGACGCCGCAGCCGCCGCCGCCGGAAGAGCCTCCGGTGATCGTCGATGATCCCAGCCCGGTCGATACCCCGGCCCCGCCGCCGGCCCCGCCGGCTCCGCCAGCGGCCGCCCCGGCGCCGCCACCGAATGTGGTGGGCGGTATGGCCAGCGTCTGCAGCCGCACCCAGCCGACCTACCCGCCCGCCGCCCTGCGGGAACAGGCGGAGGGCACCACGGTCGTGCAGGTGACCTGGACCGCCGACGGTACGATCACCAACGCCAGCGTGCGCCGCAGCGCGGGCAACCGCGACCTCGATCGCGCGGCGGTGAGCACGGTTCGTCGCTGGAAGGTCTGCCCCGGTGACCCGGGCACGGCCGTGGTCAACGTCGACTGGCGTCTGGACTGATCGTCGTTTTCACGCAATACCCCTTTGCACCACCTTTCAACTACTCAACAAAGGTAAGCGTCATGCTGCTGGAAACCCTCTCTGCCGCCGCTGCTCCCGCCGGGGGTAATGCCGCGTCCGCCCTGACCCAGATGGGTGTGGGCCACCTGCTCAAGGAAATGACCGCCAACCCGGGCGCGTACGCCGTCTCCTGGGCCGTGCTGGTCACCCTGCTGCTGATGTCGGGCATGTCGATCTACTGGATCGTCATGAACTTCATCAAGAACCTGCGCCTGCGCGCCACGAGCGACCGCGTGATCAGCACGTTCTGGGAAACCCCGAACGCGCAGGACGCGATCCGCTACATGGAAGAGCAGCCGCGCAGCGAGCCGTTCTCGAAGATCGCGCTCGACGCCGCCCAGGCCGCCGCGCACCACCAGCGCCACGAGGGCTCGCGCCTGGTCGAGTCGCTGAACCGCTCGGAGTTCGTCGACCGCGCCCTGCGCCAGGCCGTGGGCCGTGAGAGCCAGCGCCTCGAGGCCGGTCTCACCGTGCTCGCCACCACCGGTTCGACCGCGCCCTTCGTCGGCCTGCTCGGCACCGTGTGGGGCATCTACGGCGCGCTGATCCGCATCGGCGCCACCGGCCAGGCTTCGATCGACGCCGTCGCCGGCCCGGTCGGCGAGGCGCTGATCATGACCGCCCTCGGCCTGTTCGTGGCGATCCCGGCGGTGCTGGCGTACAACTACTTCGTGCGCCTGAACCGCGTCACGAACGCGAAGTTCGACACCTTCGCCCACGACCTGCACGACTTCTTCGCGACCGGCGCCCGCGTCGGCGAGCAGCCGGCCCGTCAGTAATCCGCACCACGCATCACCGGAGTCCGGGACATGGCCTTCAGTTCAGGTAACAGCGGCGGCCCGATGGCCGAAATCAACGTCACGCCCCTCGTGGACGTGATGCTGGTGCTGCTGATCATCTTCATGATCACGGCGCCCCTCATGTCCCACAAGGTGAAGGTGGAACTGCCCAAGGCGAACCTCGACAATCGCGAGTCCGTCGCACCCCCGGTGCCGCCGATCACCCTGGCGGTCACCGAGGCGGGCAACATCTACTGGAACGACGAGCCGGTCACCAAGGACCTGCTCGAGAGCCGGTTGGCGATCGAGGCGCAGAGGACCCCGCAGGCGCAGATCAACGTCCGCGGCGACCGCACGGCCAAGTACCGGCTGGTGGAGGAAGTCGTGGGCATCGCCCAGCGTCAGGGCATGCGCAAGGTGGGCTTCGTAGCCACCAAGGAACGCTGAGGAGCACGCAGCAATGGCATTCAGTACTGGCTCCGGTGGCGGAGCCCCCATGGCCGACATCAACGTGACGCCGCTCGTCGACGTCATGCTGGTGCTGCTGATCATCTTCATGGTGACGGCACCGACCCTCTCGTACCCGATCGACATCAACCTGCCGCAGCGCACGCTCAACCCGCCGCCGCAGACCGTCGAACCGCCGCCGCCGATCTCGCTGCGCATCGACCAGTCGGGCGTGGTGTACTGGGACAACTCGCCCACGCCGCTGAACCAGCTGCAGCAGGTGATGCGCCAGACCGTCGAGCGTGACCCGACCAACCAGCCGCGACTGGAGATCGACGTCAACGACGACGCGCAGTACGAAACGCTCGCCAAGGTACTCGCCTACGCGAAGAACGCCGGCATGGACAAGATCGGCTTCGTGCAGGACGCCGAGTAACCGGCGAGGCGCGAAACACGCATTACGGTATTACCGCATTACGCTTACCACGTTGATGACGCCGCCTTCGGGCGGCGTTTTTTTGCGTGCATTTCCGCCGCGCGGCGGACTTGGGGGCAGGGGGACGAATCGGCATCCAGTCGATGTCGTCATGCGTGCGAAAGTGGGTATCCGGCGCGTCGCCTCTTGGCCGCTTCGCGTCCCGCCGGACACCGGGTGGTCGTCAGAGTCGGATCACCCGCCTCTACCCGGCGCGCAGCGCCCATGGCCACGGCGCAGGCATCGCCCCGGTCAGCCAGGCGCGCGCCCTTCCACCAGCGCGACATAGCGCGCGACCGTCACCGCCAGGCCGTCGTACAGCGCCTCGCCGATCAGCGCATGGCCGATCGACACCTCGAGCACGCCCGGCACGGCGCCCAGGAAGGGGCGCAGGTTGCGCTGGCTGAGGTCATGGCCGGCGTTGACGCCTAGGCCGGCCGCCTGCGCGCGCGCGGCGACGCGGGCGAAGGCGGGCAGCGCGCGCGCGGCATCGCCGGCTTCGAAGGCCTCGGCATAGGGGCCGGTGTAGAGCTCGACGCGATCGGCGCCCACGCCCGCGGCCTGCTCGACGCCCTCGTCGGCATCCAGCGCCGCGGCCTGGGCATCGGCATCGACGAACAGGCTCACGCGACAGCCCAGCGCCTTCAGCCGTTCCACGTGGCCCCGAAGCAACGCCAGGTCCCCGCGGAAATCGAAGCCGTGGTCGGACGTGATCTGGCCGTCGGCGTCGGGCACCAGCGTGGCCTGCGCCGGGCGCACCGCCTCGCAGAGCGCGAGAAAACCAGGATACCCGGGACGCGGCGGGGCGAAAGGGTTGCCTTCGAGGTTGAACTCCACGCCGTACTCGCGCGTCAGCGCCGCCAGTGCGTGCACGTCGGCCGCGGTGATGTGGCGGGCGTCGGGGCGCGGGTGCACGGTGATGCCATGCGCCCCCGCGTCGAGGCAGGCGCGCGCGGCACGCACGATATCGGGCTCGTGGCCTCCGCGCGAATTGCGCAGCACCGCGATCTTGTTGACGTTGACGCTCAGCCGGGTCATCCGCGCATGCTACGGCCTGCGCCCCCGGCCCGCACGGGGCTCAGAGCGGCGCCGAGGAATCGCTTCCGGAGGCGGGTGGCGCCTGGATGCCGGCGGCCGCCGCGCGGCGCGCCTCGGCCTGCTCGCGCAGGCGCTGCAGCTCCGCGGGATCCACGAGCAGCGCGGGCGAGCCGGAGCGTTCCTCGATGCGGCGCGCGAGTGCCGACAGCAGCCAGGCCACCGCCAGGCCCAGCGCGACCAGAAGGCAGACCGCCAGCACCCAGGGCGAGGTGGTGCGGAACGCGACCGCCAGCGCGGCCACGGCGAGCAGCAGGTACAGCCAGGGCATGTCGGCGCTCCCCTTGCAGGACGCGGCGAGTGTAGCGCCGCCCCGCGCGGCTCCTGCGCCGCGCCGCGACGGGCGGCATCAGAGCAGGGGTGAAAGGAGCCGCGCCAGCGCCTCGGGCAGGCGCTGGCGCCAGAACGCGCGCCGGCGGTCGGCGCGCACGCGCGGCGCACGCGCGAGGTCGGCCTCCAGCACGCGCTGCAGCGACGCCGCCACGTCCGCGTCGCGAAACAGCAGCGAGACCTCGAAATTCAGCCTGAAGCTGCGATGGTCGAAGTTTGCGCTGCCGATGATGGCCGTCTCCCCGTCCACCAGCAGGGCCTTCGTGTGCAGCAGCCGCGGCCCGTACTCGTAGACCTGCACGCCGGCGTCAAGCAGCTCATCGAAGGACGAGCGCGTGGCGTAGGTGACCAGGCGCGAGTCGGCCTGCTTGGGCACCAGCAGGCGTACGTCCAGGCCCGCGAGCGCCGCGGAGGTGAGCGCCATCATCGCCGCCTCGCCCGGCACGAAGTAGGGCGTGGCCAGCCAGACGCGGCGCTTGGCCGCGTAGATCGCCGCCACGTGCAGGCGATGGATCGATTCCCAGGACGAGTCCGGGCCGGAGACCAGCACCTGCGCGGCGACGCGCCCCGGCACCGAAGGCCGGGGCGTGCGCAAGGGCGGGCGCTGGCCGGTGGCATAGACCCAGTCCTCGGCGAAGACCACCTGCAGCAGCGCGACCACGTCGCCTTCCAGGCGCAGGTGCAGGTCATGGTAGGCGTCCCCGCGCAGGCGCTCGTCCTGCTCGTCGGTGATGTTGATGCCGCCGGTGAACGCGATGCGGTCGTCCACCACCACGATCTTGCGGTGCAGCCTCAGGTTGAGCCACGGCCGGCGCCAGGGCAGGCGCATGGGGTGGAACCAGGCGAATTCGCCGCCGGCCTCCGCCAGCGGCGCGAGGAAGCGGCGACGCAGCTTCGCCGAGCCCACCGCATCCAGCAGCAGGCGCACCTTGACCCCCGCCCGCGCGCGCTCGACCAGCGCATCGCGCAGCGCGGTGCCGGTGCGGTCGGGCTCGAAGATGTAATAGGCCAGGTGGATGCTCTCGCGCGCCTCGCGCACGGCGGCCAGCAGCGCCTCGTACGTGGCGCCGCCATCGACCAGCAGCTGCACGTCCGTCGCGGTGGTCGGCGGCAGGTGCGTGGTGGCCTGCGCGAGCCGCGCGAGCTCGGCGGCCTCGCTGTCCTCGGCCGTCTCCGGCCGCGCCGGCATGCGTGCGCGGGCGCGGCCGCGGCGCAGGCGCTGGCGGCGGATGCGCTGCGGCCCGAACACGTAGTAGATGACGAAGCCCAGGTAGGGCAGCGCCGCCAAGCTGATCAGCCAGGCGAGGGTGGCCGCCGGCTCGCGCTTCTGCAGCACGATCCACACCCCCAGGCCCACGAGGTAGGCCAGCCAGCCCGCCACCAGCAGCGTCCACAGGTGCGGCTGGGCCTGCACGCTGTCGCAGAAGGCGAGGAAGGCGTCGGTCATCGGGTTCCTACGGGCGGCCGGGTCGGGGCCGATTGTAGGCAGCGGCCGCTTGCACGGCCGGTGAGGCCCGTCACCGCGGCTGAGACGCGCCCTGCCGACAATGCGCCCATGACCGATGCCCGCAAGCCGACGTCGCCGATCAAGGGCCGCGGGGCCGCCTCGCGCGTGGCCTCGCGCTTCGACGTGACCACGGTGGAAGGGGTGGACGACGGCTGGGGCTCGGTCTACGAGGACCTGGCCGAGGCGCCCAAGCCGGCCACCACCGTGACCGAGGAGCGCGCGCGGCGCGTCCTCACCACCAACCAGTCGCCCGACGTGGGCTTCTCGCAGTCGCTCAACCCCTACCGGGGCTGCGAGCACGGTCTAGTCTTCTGGTGAGGTGTTGCTGGACGGCCACAATTTTCGAGGGGAAATTGCTTTACTACAGCAACACGGTAACGCCCTGGGTATAGCGGGTGCTCACAGCCTGTTGCCAGGTGACAGTCACTTCCTCTCAGTGGTAGCTTGTTGCCGTCCGATTTCCATCGTGATTGATCGCCTGAACGCGAATGTGTGCTCAGGGGATTGAATAGCTGCACAAACTCAAAGGTTCACGGACGCCTTCTAACTGCTTGCCTGCAGAGGAGGTGTCACCGTGGGTTACAACCCGAGAGTTGTTCGTTGCGTAGAGGTTGAGGCCTCACGCCACCAAGGCCAGATGAGCCTGCTCTTGCTTCCAGCCGACTTCAGATACCTCGAGTCAGCTGACGATTTCACGCCTATCCCCGAGGTGCTCGGCTTCCTTCGGGAAACGTGCATCTCTGGCCGACACCGACTTGAACTCGAGTCGAGCGCGTCGAACGCGCGATACGCCTACGACCTCTGTGATTTCCTGAGCTACCTGGATCACAGAGGGAAACGCATCTCGGACATCACAAACGACTTGGTCGACGACTGGGTCGACACGATGGATGGCGAACTTAGTGCGCGCGGCGGCGTTTTTGCACCCGAGACGATTCGCAGCAGGCTGTCCACGATCTGTCAGTTCGCAATCTATGCGCAGCGCAAGGGACTGCTAGCAAACCGCCTTGAGTCCCGTGCCGGGCTGTCCAGGGGAAAGCACTTTGAGACGCTCGTACTCGCCCGTCGCACCCTTCAACTGAAGCCGGACGATGCCGATGTGCGCCCGATCCCCAACGACGATCTCAAGGAACTACTTGATGGCATGGGCCCGCTTCTGCTGGACGCCACCGGTATACCGTG
Organism: Pseudomonadota bacterium; assembly: GCA_049323195.1. Lineage (GTDB taxonomy): Bacteria > Pseudomonadota > Gammaproteobacteria > Xanthomonadales > Xanthomonadaceae > Cognatilysobacter. The sequence goes on from JBMOOW010000001.1 coordinate 20,479, forward strand.
CGCAGCCAACGTTCGACGCCTAATCGGCGAACTCGGGCTCCAATCTGGACTGCGCCGCGCGGAGACCGTGAGACTGCGGCTGAAGCATGTATGTGCCCTAGAACTTAAGGATCTTGATCCGCTATCGAAACGCGCGCTCCGTGTAAAAGGCAAAGGCAGGAAATGGCGAAACGTTCCCACTCCCGTGTGGCTATTGCGGCTTCTCCAAGAATATGCGGCACAGGAACGGAGCCGCGCCGTTGCGCGACTGAATAGCGATCATGGCTACCTCTTCGTACATGGCGAAGAGCACCCGAGGGCCGGCCAACAAATCAGCCCGAAAGCGATCAATGTCTGGTTTGCGGCATCTCGAAAAGCTGCACTCGACCGCCACGCTCACGATCTCAGCCGACGCTTACGGTTGAGTCGCCACACCTTTCACTGCTTGAGGCACACGTTCGCCCTTCTTACTTACGTGATGCGAAAAGCCCACGGTGACGACAACCCGGGGAAGCATGTCCAAGCACTTCTAGGCCACTCGAGCCAGCAAACCACAGACCGAATCTACCTCCGGGCTAGCCACACGTTGGAAGCCGAAATCTCCGAGGCCTTGCAGGGCACGATGCTCGGGTGGGCGGCGTGAAACGACCCAGCACCTCGAAGCGCGCGAGAGAGAGATTCAGCGCTCAAGCTGCATCGAGCAGCAAGGTGCGACAGAAAGCCACGGCCCGCGCTGACAAAGGATGGATCCTCACGTTCGAGGACGCGACGCGTAACCGTACGGAGACCTACGACATGAGTCGCTGGGCAAACCTTGGTCCGGTGGCGGAGCTACTTTTCGAAGGGTTCGAAGAATATGCAAGAAGACAGGCTCGCGCATCCACTCGCCTCGTCACGTTGCAGAGTCTGAACAATGGGTTTATTGAGTTCTGCCGCGAAGACCTCGAAAGAACCGGAGCTCAGCTCCCCTACGATTTCCTATCCAGTAAGACGTTGAAGAGCTTCAGCAGCTGGCTCGACGCGAGGCAGACCAGCAAGGTCGAACTACTGAGTCCGCAGACAAAGATGAGCTACCTGAGTGCAGTCCGCGTCGTCACTGACTGTCTTCAGAAACGCTTCAAAGAACTCGGAGTCGAATGCGTTTGCCCGCCTGGATCGTGGAAGCTGGAGTCACGGGGACCCAAGACAAAAGCGCTGGCACCCAAGGACCACGCCAAGCTCGTTAGGCTCGCCGCAGAGCAGGTCATGCAGACCATCGGCGCCGTCGAGCCTGTGCTTGACCGCGTAATCGCGGGTCTCGATTCCAGAAGGCACGGCACCAAAGATGCCTATATCGACCTCGTTGTGTCCGTTCTAAGAGCCAATGACCACTTGCTGCCAGAACGGAAGCGGTTGCCACGCGACACACGAAAGTCACTCGACGAATACGGGTACAAGGCGACCCAGATCGTAGTGGCTCCCCAGCTCAACGATCTCGCGCCGTTCATTCTCTACCTCGCCCTGTTTACCGGTTTCAACGAGCAACCCTTGCTTTCACTGCGGCTCGATGAAATTGATCCAGTAAGCATCCTAGGTAGTAAGCGCATCACCCTACGTCCCCTAAAACATCGGGGAAAGATGATTCAGCCGCGTTCGTTCGTTGCCACCAGCTCCACGCTGTGCCCCACACGAGTGATCGCGTTCATCGAGAAGTGGACCTCAGTAATTCGGCGCCGTGCGCCAGAACACTGCAAGCCGCTGCTCTTCATTGCAGCGAACAAATGGAAGCATGAAAGTGAGCACGCCGTCCTCAGCTTCGACGGAGATATTGTTAAGGGTAGGCAGGTCGCCACGGCGATAACAAACTTCCTGAAAGGCCACTTTAGCCACTTCATTGGTACGCGAATCATCCGCAGCTCCTTTGCTGAGCTCGCGGATGTTGTATCTGGGGGGGACGCGCTAGCAATCAAGGCAGTGCTCGGCCACACCATCGAGGGCAACACGCTCGACGAGTATCGCTCCCATGATGCTGATCACCGTTCGCAGGAACGACTCGCCGTGGCAATGGCGCATGTGCAGAGAACTGCCGCCTCGTACGGAAAGATTGACGCGAGGAACCAGAACCGAAAATCCGATCGAAGCGCGGCCACCCCAGGCTGGTCGTGCCTCGATCCGTACGAGAGCCCCATGCCGGCTGAGCAATCTGGTCGCCTTTGCGGTGCCTACGGTCGTTGTCCCGGCTGCCCGCTTGGTAGCCCCAGCGGTACCGGTCCGGAAAGCTTCGCCCGCGCGCTGCAGCTTTTGGGGCGAATGGACGAAGCCATCCTAGAGCTGGGGATTGTGACCTTCAAGAAACGCTTTGGCGACGCGTACTCGGCTCTTCGGGAAATACACCTGCCGCGTCTGGCGACTGACTTCAACATCGATAAAGCCCGCACCCTGAGCCTCAATGCCTTGCCGAAGCTGGTGTAGCCGACTATGCGACCACTCGCCACCAGCAAACTTCCGACTCCGGACCCGTCACCCCTTTCCAAGTGGTCAGATCCGATATGGCGTCTGGCATCTATGGTGCCGGGCCAACAGAACACTACGCTCCGCTGGGATGCCGAACACGGCGGACAACGCCTGCTGGGTGATCGGCGATGGACAGGGCTTCTGTTCGAGTTACGCGCGGTCGCGCACGTCGCGACTGCGATCGAGGGCCCGGGACGACTTGAGCCAACCAGTCTCGGCGGTTTCCCCATGTTCGTCCGGGAGCTCTTCGCCTTCTACGTGGAATATGAACTCGAGGCTCTGTCAGATCTCGACTCTGATACGAGCTTTGAGCTAGCAGACTTTGTCGTGACCTCCTATACGAAGCGCGGCGAGCGGGGTACGAGGAAGGAAGTAACTCATGCCACCCTGATCAACATCCTGAAGTTCGTAACAAAGATCTGGGAACTTAGAGAGGCGCTGCAAGCATTCGGCATCTCTCCTCCTACGGAAGCACCGTTTGCAGGAGAAACTGCCTTTAGCGTTGTGACCGACGATTTTGGCCTCACGCGCAGAGGTCGCTTAATCCCAATCCATGACCAAGTCGCCTTCCCCCTGATGAATGCGGCCGCGCACTTCTGCGGCACGCCGGCCTCGGACGTTATTCATCTCCAGGATCTCGTACTGAGGGGATGCGCTTCCCGAGAACTGCTCGAGCACACTTTCGGTGTCTCTCCAGAAACCAAGACTGTATGGCGCCCACCCCTCCAAGAGAGGCAACAGCGCTCGCTCATTGACGGTAGGAGCGTCACGTTGTCGGCGCGACAGGCCGTGCGCCACCTCGTGCTCACGACGCAGAGCGCTGCGGCAGTGGTGCTGCAATCCGCGACAGGCATGCGAGCTCATGAACTGTGTTCTCTGGAAGACAAGAATGGCGACGACCAGCCGTATCCGAGTTGTCTGACTCAACGGCTCTCCACTGATGGGTGCATGGAGCTGTTCTACGTCACAGGAACTACTGCTAAACGAAAGCCAGCTACGGAAACCGAATGGCTAATCGGAAGTCGACCCGCAGGAAGCTCCTTCGTCCCTGTCACTCTGCAGGCGCTGACCGTACTGCACCGGGCGCTTTCGCCATGGCGTCAACTAGCTGGATTGAACGACCTTTTCCTGACCTTCAGCGCTGCCCGAGGCTTTCCCCGGGCTTCAGGATCAGTTGGCAGGATGACCAGTCAGTATCTGACCTACTTGCAAAAAGAGTTCCTGATGGAGCACGTGGACCTTTCCGCGGTCCCAGAGAACATCGCTAAGGCTTACGTAAGAGGTGCTGGTCTGCGCGGCCACCGCTGGCGTCCAACTTTCGCGATCAACATTTACCGCACAGATTCTCGGCTAATACCGGCGCTGCGTTCGCACTTTAAACATATGAATGATGCAGTCACGTCCGATGCCTACATCGGCAACGACGCAGCCCTGCTGGACTCGCTCGACAGTATCAGGGCCCTAGAGACCACAAAGATGATGCTTTCCTTTGCCACAGGCGGCGCAGCAATCGCCGGAAGCATGGCCGCGACGGTGAACCGCTACCGGGAGGAACTTGCCAACTTGATTGAAACTCAGCCTGGGGATACGGATGAGGAGCGTGCTCTATACCTGACGATGGACAGGGACCTTCGTATCTGGAACTCGGACTTCTCGGCCTGTGTCATGTCGTTAAGACCCGAACAATCTAAGTGCCACAACGCCGTCGATACGCCGACGATGTTCCGACAGAAGCCCAATGTCAGCCTGCGGGCGCCGGACACCTGCATCCAGTGCGGATGCTGCGTGGTGCGGCCTGAGCACGAGAGCTTCTGGAGGGCAAGATTGGAAGAGTCGAGCCGCATCCTGGCGGAAGCACAGAGATGCGGCCCGGATCGGGACGGCGAGCTGCGCGTACAGAGGGCACGCCATCACCTTGCCAAGTCTGTGGTCGAAGCGCTCTCGAGGAGGCGCACAGCATGAGCGTCGAAATTGAGCGTGCATTGAGAAGTGCGTTAGGAAGGCTGAAGAGTGGCAGCCCCGAGCATCCAGCAGTCAAGGCGCGGCTCTTGGCAGGAAAATCGATAGTTACTGGCGTATGTCTGGCGGAGGAGAGCGGTCACCATAGGTCGCTCTTCCAGCATGAAGGCTGCTCCTATCCACGCATCTATGCACAGTTACAGGCGGCACGCGGCTCTTCTGTGCCTGGTCGCGTGAATTCGCGACTAAAGAGCTTAGAGAATCAGGTAAAGGTCTTACGTCGAGACAATGCCGTGCTGCGAACGGTCAATGCTTCCCTTGTGGTAGAAGTCACAACACTTAGGGAAACCCAGGAAAAGCGCGAAAGCAGTAGGTTCCGCCGTAAAGATAAGCGCAAGGGTAGCTAGCAGGCCCAGGGCGGCGGTTCGGCGATGCGAGTCGCGGAGACTGAGACAAGCTCCGCATAGCTTGGTACCTAATCTTTTCGCAGTGGATGGTGGGGTCGTGGAAGATCCGAAGCAAATCATCAAGGGGCGGGGCTCCAGCCGGACCTTGGCGGGGCGCTTTGAAAGAACGGTAGCAGAGCCGGCTGACGACGGATGGGGTTCGCGAAGCGCGTTCGTTGAGGACAAGCCTGAACTTCGCACGCAGGTCACCGAGGAGCGTGCACGCACCGTGCTCAGTACGAACGACTCGCCCGATGTTGGATTCAGCGCCTCAGTGAATCCGTATCGTGGCTGTGAGCATGGCTGCTTCTATTGCTTTGCCCGACCTTCTCACTCGTATCTTGATCTTTCGCCCGGCCTGGACTTTGAGACCAAGATCTTCGCCAAGGTCAACGCGCGCGAACGTTTAGAGGAATCATTTCGCAAAGCCGGCTATAGGCCCGAGCCTATCGCGCTAGGCATAAACACCGATGGATATCAGCCCACCGAGCGTCGCTACCAGATCACCCGATCGGTGCTCGAGCTGTTGGAGAAAACGCGCCACCCGGTTTCCATCGTCACAAAGAGCGCATTGGTCACTCGTGACATCGACTTGCTGAAGAGTCTTGCAAAGGACTCGTTAGTTAGCGTTGCATTCTCGGTGACAACGCTCGACAACAGGCTGTCTGCGAAAATGGAACCGCGCGCTTCGGCGCCTCACGCGCGGCTCGCTGCCATGAAGTTGCTGGCAGATGGGTAATCCCCCCGCCCGTTAGCTGACGCCAGAAGTGGAATTTTCTCGTACGCTTTCCCGAGGAGGTTCCATGAAGAAGTCCCGTTTCACCGACAGCCAGATCATTGCTGTGCTCAAGCAGGCCGAG
>JBMOOW010000002.1:0-26206 GCA_049323195.1 Pseudomonadota bacterium
CCAGCGCTTGAGTTCACGTGCACGCATTGCCGGCTCCTGCCGCCCGAAACCCTCGGGCGCAGGAGTCAATCTGCGGGGAGACCGAATCACCCGCTGAGATTGTCACTACTCAACGCGAACAGAGCCAAAACCTATGAGGTTCAACACTTTAACCTCGACGTGGTGATCTCCGTGGGCTACCGGGTGAAGTCGCCCGAGGGCGTGCGCTTCCGCCAGTGGGCCACCCGCACCCTGCGCGAGCACCTGACCCGCGGCTTCACCCTGAATCGCCAGCGTTTCGAGGCGAACGCGCGCGAGCTGGAAGCCGCGCTGCAGCTGGTCCGCAAGGCGGCGCAGAGCACGGAGCTGCAGGGCGATACCGGGCGCGGGCTGGTCGACATCGTCAGCCGCTACGCGCAGACCTTCCTGCTGCTGCAGCGCTACGACCAGGGCCTGCTGGCCGAGCCGCGTGCCGAGGCCGGCGGCACCCTGCCGACCGTGCCCGAGGCGCGCGCCGCGCTGGCGGCGCTCAAGGCCGACCTGATCGCCCGCGGCGAGGCCACCGACCTGTTCGCCCGCGAGCGCGGCGATGCCTTCGAGGCGCTGATGGGCAACCTGGACCAGACCGTGTTCGGCGAGCCGGCCTATCCGACGGTGGAGGCGAAGGCGGCGCACCTGCTGTACTTCGTGATCAAGAACCACCCGTTCAGCGACGGCAACAAGCGCAGCGGCGCATTTCTGTTCGTGGACTTCCTGCACCGCAACGGCCGCCTGCTCGGCGCCGACGGGCAGCCGGTGATCAACGACATCGGCCTCGCCGCGCTCGCGCTGCTGGTGGCCGAGTCCGACCCGGCGCAGAAGGACACGATGATCCGGCTGGTGATGAACATGCTTGCGCAGGGCACCCCATGAACCGAACCGGCAGCCGCACCGGGCACGTCCTGGCAGGGCCGGCCCCTGCTGGAGCGCCGAGGCGCTCAGCCGTGCCAGCAGGTGCGGACGATGCATCGATTGTCTGGCCGCCCCCGGTGGGTGCGAAACGGACGGCAACGCGGTGACAGGCAACGAGGCGGTGACAGCCTGCCGGCAACCGACCACGATGCGTCGGGCGTCGATTCCGTCGGAGGTGGCCCTGGCGCGTCTGGAGACGCGGCTGGCCGCCGCCCAGGCCCAGGGCGCGCCCGGGTGATTCCGGCCGCGTGGCATCAGGGGGAGTCATGACATGAACGAAGCCGAGACCCGCGCCGAACACATCGACCCGGCCCTGAAGGCCGCCGGATGGGGCGTCGTCGAAGGCAGCCGGGTGCTGCGCGAGGCGCAGTGCGTGATCGCGCCGGGGCGGCTGCAGGGCGGCGGGGCGCGCGCGAAGGCCGAGATCGCGGACTACGTGCTGGTGCACCGCGGCCGCAAGCTGGCGGTGGTGGAGGCCAAGGCCTGGAGCAAGCCCTGCAGCGAGGGCGTGGGGCAGGCCAAGCAGTACGCCGCCAAGCTGGACCTGCGCTTTGCCTATGCCACCAACGGACAGGCGATCTACGGCATCGACATGGCCACCGGCGCCGAAGGCGACGTGGCCGCCTTCCCGTCCCCGGACGAGCTGTGGGCGCGCACCTTCGCGGTGGAGAACGCGTGGCGCGATCGTTTCGCCGCCGTGCCCTTCGAGGACCGCGGCGGCAGCTGGCAGGGCCGCTACTACCAGGACATCGCGATCCAGCGCGTGCTCGATGCGATTAGCGAGGGGCGCGAGCGCATCCTGCTGACGCTGGCCACCGGGACCGGCAAGACCTTCATCGCCTTCCAGCTGGCCTGGAAGCTGTTCCAGAGCCGCTGGAACCTGCAGGACTGGAAGAGCGGGGCCGAGCCCACGCGCCGGCCCCGCATCCTGTTCCTGGCCGACCGCAACATCCTGGCCGACCAGGCCTACAACGCCTTCTCGGCGTTTCCCGAGGACGCGCTGGTGCGCATCGAGCCGGACGAGATCCGCAAGAAGGGACGCGTGCCGAAGAACGGCAGCATCTTCTTCACCATCTTCCAGACGTTCATGAGCGGGCCGGGGGAGACGCCGTATTTCGGTGACTACCCGCCGGACTTCTTCGACTTCATCATCATCGACGAATGCCACCGCGGCGGCGCGAACGACGAGGGCAGCTGGCGGGCGATCCTCGAGTACTTCAGCCCGGCCGTGCAGCTGGGCCTGACGGCCACGCCGAAGCGCAAGGCGAACGCGGACACCTATGCCTACTTCGGCGAGCCGGTCTACAGCTACTCGCTGAAGGAAGGCATCAACGACGGCTTCCTGACCCCGTTCAAGGTCAAGCAGATCGCCACCACCCTCGACGACTACCTGTACACGCCGGACGACGCGGTGGTGGAAGGCGAGGTGGTGGCCGGGAAGCGCTACACCGAGGCCGAGTTCAACCGGGTGATCGTCATCCCCGAGCGCGAGGCCTACCGGGTGCGGCTCTTCATGGAGATGATCGACCCCCGCGAGAAGACGCTGGTGTTCTGCGCCACGCAGGAGCACGCGGCGATGGTGCGCGACCTCGTGAACCAGTCGAAGACGAGCTCCGACCCGTTCTATTGCGTGCGCGTGACTGCCGAGGATGGCGCGCGGGGCGACCAGTGGCTGCGCGACTTCCAGGACAACGAGAAGACGATCCCGACCATCCTCACGACCTCGCAGAAGCTGTCGACCGGGGTGGACGCACGCAACGTCCGCAACATCGTGCTGATGCGGCCGGTCGGCTCGATGATCGAGTTCAAGCAGATCGTGGGCCGCGGTACCCGCCTGTTTGATGGCAAGGACTACTTCACGATCTACGACTTCGTGCGGGCGCACGAGCATTTCAGCGACCCCGAATGGGATGGCGAGCCGATCGAGCCGGAAGGCGCCGCGACGAAGGCGAAGGTCGAGCGCGAGCCCGGCGAGGACGCGGGGCGGGAAGCCGTCAGCGAGCCGACGCGGGCGCGCATCGAGGTAAAGCTTGCCGACGGCAAGGCACGGCAGATCCGCAGCATGGTGGCCACCTCGTTCTGGAGTGCAGACGGCCGCCCGATGTCGGCCACGCAATTCCTGGAGAGCCTGTTTGGCGTGCTGCCCGGGTTCTTTCGCGACGAGACGCAATTGCGCGAAATCTGGAGCGATCCTGCCACCCGCAAGGCGTTGCTGGCCGGGCTGGCGGAGCGCGGCTTCAGCCGCGACGCGCTGGCGGAGATGCAGAAGGCGATCGAAGCGGAGAACAGCGACCTGTACGACGTGCTCGCCTACGTCGCCTATGCCCGCGCACCCATGACGCGCGAGGCACGCGCCGTGCAGGCGAAGGCCGGCATTCATTCCTCCTATCCCGACAACCGGCAGCTCGATTTCCTGGAGTTCGTGCTGGGCCACTACGTGGAGCAGGGCGTCGACGAGCTCGACCTCGAGAAACTGCCGCCGTTGGTCAAGCTGCGCTACCGCGCCGTGTCGGACGCCGCCGCCGACCTGGGCGGGCCCGAGCAGATGCGCGCGCTGTTCGTCGGCTTCCAGAAACACCTTTACGCCGGATCGCCATGACCAGCCACCCCCAGACCATCCAGATCTTCCTGCCCGCCGGTGATCCGCAGGGCCTTCGCGTTGCGGAGATCACCACCCGCATCGTGCGCATGATCGAGGTGCCGAGGACGCTCCTGCGCGACTTCTTCGCCATGCCGGAGTCCGAGCAGGTCGGCATCTATTTCCTGTTCGGCGAGGACGAAAGCGGCCGGGACATGGCCTACATCGGGCAGACCGGCTCGCTCAGGCAGCGCCTGGAGAGCCACGACCGCAACAAGGAATTCTGGGGGCGCGTGGTCGTTGCCGTCTCGCTCACCAAGAGCCTGACCGCCACCCACGCCAGCTATCTGGAATGGCAGTCCATCCAGACCGCACAGCGGGCGGGACGCTATCTCCTTCAGAACGGGAACGGCGGGGCATGCCCGCATACACCCGCGCCAATGGAAGCCGATTGCCGCGAGATCCACGAGACCATCGCGACGCTCCTGGCGACGCTGGGCTTCAAGATCTTCGAGCCGGTGCGGCGCCAGCCTGCGAGCCCGGCAACGAGCACCGCCACGTATTTCTGCCGTGCATCGGGCGCCGATGCGCGCGCCGTCGAAACGGAAGAGGGATTCGTGGTACTCGAAGGCTCCACCGGCCGCGTGGAGGTGGTGCCGTCGTTCGAACTGCACGGCTACTACTCGCTCAGGCGCCGCCTCATCGACCAGGGCGTTCTCGCCGAGGAAGGCGAGCGCATCCGGTTCACGCGCGACTATCCCTTCAAGTCGCCCAGCGCCGCGGCGGCCTGCGTGATGGGGCGCACCGCGAATGGCCTGGTCGATTGGCGCGACGCTACGGGTCGCTCGCTGTGGGATCTCAAGCAGGCCACGAGCGACAGCTCCGCGGAGCCCCCGCCCGTGGGGGCGGAATGAGGCCGACACGCGGCCATGACGGAGGAGAAGGCACGAAGCAGGCTGACGAGGCCGGTGCTTGGCCTCCTGCAGCCGCGTGGTTTTCATGACGAGTCCGGGTAAGGTCTGCTGCATATGCGGCGTCTGGCATGGCCAGGCCGAGTTCAGCTACGGCGGGCGGGACGGCCGGTCCTATTGCCGGGCCTGCGACCGCGAGGACAGGCGGCTGCGACGCGAGGGAGGTCGCGAGGCCGTCGCACGCTGGCGTGAAGCCATGCGTCGGCGCTGGGCGCCCGGCACGCGACGGGCGACGCCGTGAACTGGCTGGAGCAGCTCGTCGCCGAGTGGTACGAATACCAGGGCTACTTCGTGCGCCGCAACGTGCTGGTCGGCCGCAGGACCAATGGCGGCTGGGAATGCGAGCTCGACGTGGTGGCCTTCCACCCTGGCCTGCGGCATCTGGTGCACATCGAGCCTTCGATGGACTCGAATTCGTGGGAAGTGCGCGCGCAACGCTACGCACGGAAGTTCGAGGCCGGTCGTCGACACATCCCCAAGCTGTTCGAAGGCGTCGAGATTCCGGAGCGCATCGAGCAGATCGCGCTCTTCGGGCTGGGCAGCAAGGCCAACAACCCCGTCCTGGCAGGCGGCGAGGTCTGGTTGATCCAGGATCTTCTGATGCGAATCGCCGCGGTGCTCAAGCAGCGCCGCGTGGAAAAGGAGGCGGTATCGGAGCAGTTCCCCCTGCTCCGTACCGTCCAGTTCGTTTGCCAACACCAGCGTGCGCTGTTTCCCTGAGTCGGCGGCCGCTGCGACGACCGCGATGGACGCGATGCACGTACCGCCTGATCCGCGCCCCAGCTATCTCCAGTTGGCACCCGGCCCCTGGCCCACGCTGCTCGACGGCCTCTGCGCGCGCTTTCCGGCCATCGACCGTGCGACGTGGCGCGACCGCTTCGCGCGCGGACGCGTGCAGGAGGCGCTGTCCGGTGCGCCGCTTGGGGTGCATGCGCCCTGGCGGGTCGGTATGGAGATCCGCTACTACCGTGAGGTGTTCGACGAGGCGGTGATTCCGTTCGAGGAACGGGTACTGCACGCGGACGAACACCTCGTGGTGGCCGACAAGCCGCACTTCCTGCCGGTGGTGACGGCGGGGCGGTTCGTGCGGGAGACGCTGCTCGCCCGGCTGGTGGCGCGGCTGGGCAATCCGGACCTGGTGCCGCTGCATCGCATCGACCGGGAGACGGCGGGGCTGGTGCTGTTTTCCGCGAACCCGGCCACGCGGGCCGCCTACCAGGCGCTCTTCCGTGAAAGGCGCATCGACAAGGAATACCGCGCGCTGGCACCGCCCATGCCGCAGCGCGCGTTTCCGTTCGTGCACGCCTCGCGCATCGAGCGCGGCGAGCCGTTCTTCCGCATGCGCGAGGTCGATGGCGCGGCCAACAGCCAGACGCGCGTGGATGTCATCGAGCGCGGCGAGGCGGCATGGACATACGCACTGTCACCGGTGACGGGGCGCAAGCACCAGTTGCGCGTGCACATGGCCGCGCTGGGCGCGCCGATCCTGGGCGACTCGCTCTATCCGACCCCGATCGGGACGACGGGTGATCCGTTTACGCGGCCCCTGCAGCTGCTCGCATGGCGCCTGGCCTTCGCGGATCCGCCGACGGGAACGGCGCGCGAGTTCCTGAGCCGGCGGTGCTTCGGGCCGGCCGATGACGACGCGCCGGCGGGCCCGGACGCCTGAGGCGTCGCGTCAACCGCCGACGAGCGGCAAGCCCACCGGACGTCGTGCCGGATCCAGCCCCAGGCCGTACATCAGGCTGCGCGCGATGCGGCGGGCATGGTCGAGGAGCAGGTCGGCGTGCTCGGCCGGGAGCTCGTCGCGCACGGTCCGCTCCCAGAGCGCGAGCCACTCGCCGAAGTGGCCGGCGTGGATCGGATGCGGGCGGTGCATGGCCATGGGCTGGCCGCGGTAGCTGGCGGTCTTGAGCGCCACCGAGGACCAGAAACGCACCAGCGTGGCCTTGTGGCCGGGCCAGTCGTGCACCGCCGCGGCGAACACGGGGCCGAGGCTGGGATGGGCCTGCACGGCGTCGTAGAAGCGGTCGACGACGCGGGCGATGTCGGCTTCGGTGAGGGGCGGCGGGGTCATGGCGATGCGGCGGACGGGGGGGCGACAGTGTCGCCGCTGCGGGGCCGGCCAGGATTGACGGCGGTCAACCGGGGTGGGCGCGTCCACCAGGCCGGGGGCGTGCGCGCGCCGGGCCGCGTCGGCATGGTCCGCGCCGCGTGCCGTCCGTCGGGCCCCGCACCGTTCTCCGGGACGCGCAGGCGCCGTTGGTCCGCCGTGATGCCGGCATCGCCTACCGCCCCGGCATACTGTGCGGCCTCGACCGAGGGAGCTTTCGTGACCGTTCCGTTCGACGCGCTGTTCCAGCACTCCCCCAATGCCTACATGGTGCTGGACCGCGACCTGCGCTACGTCGAGGCCAACCACGCCTACGAGCTGCTCACGGGCCACGCGCGCCAGGCGCTGATCGGGCGCGGTCTGTTCGAGCTGTTTCCCGGTACCGTCAACGAGGACGGCACCTCGCAGGCGGCGATCCTGCGTGCCTCCATCGAGCGCACCTTCGCCACCGGCGAGCGTGACGTGCTGGCGCTGATCCCCTATGCCATCGAGTCGCGCACGCCGTCCGGGCCGGTGGTGGACATGCGCTACTGGAGCGCCACGCACACGCCCATCCGCGATGCGCAGGGCAACGTGGTGGCGGTGCTGCAGCACACCACCGACGTCACCGAAGTCGAGCGCCTGCGCGAGGAGGTGCGGCGCGCGCGCGAGGCGACCGGGCTCACGCCGCAGCAGATCGACGGCGGCGTGCTCTCGCGCGCGGCGGCGGTGCAGCGTGACAACGCGCGCCTGGTGGCACGGCAGGAATTCCTGATGGACCTGTTCGCGCAGGCGCCCGGCTTCATGGCCGTGCTGCGCGGCCCCGAGCACGTCTTCGAGCTGGCGAACGAGGCCTACGAACGCGCCATCGGCCGCACCGGCCTGGTGGGCCGCAGCGTGCGCGAGGTGCTGCCGGAACTCGCCGGCCAGGGCTTTTTCGAGCTGCTCGACCAGGTGCGCGAAACCGGCAACCCGTTCGTCGGGCGTGGCCTGCCGGTGGTGCTCGAGGACGATGGCGGCACCCGCACGCTCTATGCCGACTTCGTCTACCAGCCCATCCGCGACGCGCAGGGCCAGGTGGAGACGATCTTCGTGCAGGGCGCGGACGTGACCGATCGCGAGAGCGCCCTGGCTGCACTGCGCGAGAGCGAGAACCGCTTCCGCACCATCGCCGAGCTGGTGCCGCAGATGGTCTGGTCGACGCTGCCCGACGGCTACCACGACTACTACAACCGCCGCTGGTACGACTTCACCGGCGCGGCGCCGGGCGCCACCGACGGCGAGGGCTGGAGCGAGGCCTTCCATCCCGACGACCGCGAGCGCGCCTGGTCGCGCTGGCGCCACAGCCTGGCCACCGGCGAGCCCTACGAGATCGAATACCGCCTGCGCCACGTCTCCGGCGAATACCGCTGGGTGCTGGGCCGCGCGCTGCCGGTGCGCGATGCCGACGGCCAGATCGTGCGCTGGATGGGCACCTGCACCGAGATCCACGAGCAAAAGCGCGTGCAGGAGGCATTGGAACGCAGCGAGGCCGCGCTGCGCCTGGCAGACCGCCAGAAGGACCAGTTCCTGGCCATGCTCGCGCACGAGCTGCGCAACCCGCTGGCGCCCATCGCCACCGCCGCGCAGCTCCTGAAGATGGCGCCCGACCGCGTGGAGAGCGTGCGACAGGCCGCGGAGATCATCGACCGCCAGGCCGTGCACATGCGCCACCTGGTCGAGGACCTGGTCGACGTCTCGCGGGTGACGCGCGGGCTGGTCTCGCTGCAGATGCGGCCCGTGCGCCTGGCCGACATGGTGGCCGCCGCGGTCGAGCAGACCACGCCGCTGCTGCAACGGCGCCGGCATCGCCTGGACATCGCCGACCACGCGCCCGGGCTGGAACTTGCCGGCGATCCGACCCGGCTGACGCAGGTGCTCACCAACCTGCTCAACAACGCGGCCAAGTACACCCCGCCGCAGGGCTTCATCGGCATCGAGATCGACCGCGAGGGCGAGGAGGCCGTGGTGCGCGTGCGCGATACCGGCGTGGGCATGGACGCGGCGCTGCTGTCGCGCGTGTTCGAGCTGTTCGTGCAGGCCGAGACCACGCCCGAGCGCCGCGAGGGCGGCCTCGGCATCGGGCTGGCGCTGGCGCGAAGCCTCGTGCAGCTGCACGGCGGCCGCCTGACCGCCAGCAGCCCGGGGCCCGGGCAGGGCTCGATGTTCGAGCTGCGGCTGCCGCTGGCACCTCGCGCCGGTTGAGCGCGGCGGCGACGCGACGCGCCCGGGCGCCGGGTCGACTGCGAAGGCTCAGCGCCTGGCCGCGCGCTCGCGCTCGATCGCGCGCCAGCCGATGTCGTGGCGGTGGAACTCGCCGTCCCAGCTGATGCCGGCGACCAGCGCGTAGGCACGCTTCTGCGCCTCTTCCACCGTCGCGCCCAGCGCGCAGCAGCAGAGCACGCGGCCGCCCGCGGTCTCCACGTGTTCGCCGACCAGCTTCGTGCCCGCATGGAAGACCTTCGTGCCGGGCTCCTCGGGCACGTCCCACTGGCTGATCACGTCGCCGGTGCGCGGCGTGTCGGGGTAGTTGGCCGCCGCCATCACCACGCCCAGCGAGGCGCGCGGATCCCACTCGGCCTGCACGCCGGCCAGGCGCCGGTCCACGGCGGCCTCGACCAGATCCACCAGATCGCTCGCAAGGCGCAGCATCACCGGCTGGGTCTCCGGGTCGCCGAAGCGCACGTTGAACTCGATGACCTTCGGCGCGCCGTCCGCATCGATCATCAGGCCGGCGTAGAGGAAGCCGGTGAAGGGCACGCCGTCGGCCGCCATGCCGCGCACGGTGGGCTCGACGACCTCGCGCATGATCCGCTCGTGCACCTCGGGCGTGACCACCGGCGCGGGCGAGTAGGCGCCCATGCCGCCCGTGTTGGGGCCGGTGTCGCCGTCGCCCACGCGCTTGTGGTCCTGGCTGGTGGCCATCGGCAGCGCGGTGCGGCCATCGACCATCGAGATGAAGCTGGCCTCCTCGCCCTCGAGGAATTCCTCGATCACCACGCGCGAGCCCGCCTCGCCGAAGGCATTGCCGGCGAGCATGTCGCGCACGGCGGCCTCGGCCTCGGTGAGCGTCATCGCCACGATCACGCCCTTGCCGGCGGCCAGGCCATCGGCCTTGATCACGATCGGCGCGCCCTTCTGGCGCACGTAGGCGAGCGCGGCATCGATGTCGGTGTGCACCGCGTAGTGCGCGGTAGGGATGCCGTGGCGGGCGAGGAAATCCTTGGCGAAGGCCTTGCTGCCCTCCAGCTGCGCGGCCGCCGCGGTGGGGCCGAAGATGCGCTGGCCGGCCTCGCGGAAGCGGTCGACGATGCCGGCCACCAGCGGGGCCTCCGGGCCGACGACGGTGAGGTCGACGCCCTCCAGCTCGACCAGGTTCAGCAGCGCGTCGATGTCGGTCGCGCGGATGTCGACGTTGCGGCACCGGGCTTCGCGCGCGGTGCCGGCATTGCCGGGCGCGACCAGCACCTCGTCCACCCGCGGGGACTGCGCGAGCTTCCAGGCCAGGGCGTGCTCGCGGCCGCCGGAGCCGATGACGAGGATCTTCATGCCGGAATTCCATGCCGAAAGAAGCACGGAATCTTACGGGAGCACCTCGCCGCGATCGACCGGCTGCTGGCATCGCCGGCCTTTCGACCGCGGGACGCGCCATGGCGCTGCCGATCATCGACGCCGCGCTCGGGCCGCCCGTCGGCCTCATCGATTCGGTGCTGTGGAACTACGTGCTCACCTACGGCCTGCTGGCGGTGGGCCTGTGGTTCACGCTGCGGCTGCGTGGCGTCCAGCTCCGGCGCTTTCCGCACATGCTTGGGCTGGTCACGCGCGGCACGCACGGCGATGCCAGCGGCATCTCTCCCTTCCAGGCGCTGGCCACGAGCCTCGCCGCCCGCGTGGGCACGGGCAACGTCGCCGGCGTGGCCATCGCACTGTCCATCGGCGGGCCCGGCGCGCTGTTCTGGATGTGGTGCACGGCCCTGCTGGGCATGGCAACGGCGTATGCCGAGAGCACGCTGGCGCAGCTGTACAAGGTGCGCGACGCCTCGGGCCAGTACCGCGGCGGCCCGGCCTACTACATCGAGCGCGGCCTGCGCATGCGCTGGCTGGGCATCGTCTTCGCGCTCTCGCTGCTGCTCAGCTACGGCGCGATCTTCTCCAGCGTGCACGCCAATGCCATCGCGCAGTCGGCGGGCGCGGCCTTCGGCATCGACCGCAGCGGCGTCGCCATCGCCCTGGTGCTGCTGACGGCCGCGATCATCTTCGGCGGCCTGCGCTCGGTCGCGCGCTTCTCCGAATGGGTGGTGCCGGTGATGGCGGTGGGCTACCTCGCGCTCGCGGCCTGGGTGCTGGCGACCAACCTCGACCGCGTGCCCGGGGTGCTCGAGCGCGTGCTGCGCGACGCCTTCGGTCTCGACGCCGCGGCGGGCGGCGCGCTGGGGGCGCTCACCGCGGCGATGCTGCAGGGCGTCAAGCGCGGGCTCTACTCGAACGAGGCGGGCATGGGCAGCGCGCCCAACATCGCGGCCGCCGCGACCCCGGTCCCGCACCACCCGTCCAGCCAGGGGCTGGTGCAGGCGCTGGGCGTGTTCATCGACACGCTGCTGGTCTGCAGCGCCACCGGCTTCGTCATCCTCCTCGCCGGGGTGCCGCTGGACGTGGCCGACGGGGTGCTTCTCACCCAGCGCGCGATGACGGTGTTCTTCGGCGGCGCCGGCAGCATCTTCGTCGCGGTCGCGCTGTTCTTCTTCGCCTTCACCACGATCATCGGCAACTGCTCCTGTGCCGAGAACAACCTGCTGTATCTCGGCGGCGGCCGTACCGGCCTCCTGGTGCTGCGGCTGGTGACGCTGGCCGTGGTGGCCTGGGGCGTGTATTCGAAGGTGCAGGTGGTCCGGGACGCGGCCGATGCCTCGATGGCGGTGATGTCGACCACCAACCTCGTCGCGATCCTGCTGCTGTCGGGCGTCGTCATACGCCTGACGCGCGACTACGACGCGCAGCTGCGCGCAGGCCACAGGCCCGGGTTCCGCATCGCCGACCACCCGGGTCCGGAGCGCGGCGCGGATGCGGATCTGGCGTGAGCGCCGCTGACGCGACTCAGCGGGCGGTATAGAGGTCTTCGATCTCGTCGTCGAACTTGAAACTGTTGAACACCCAGCCGGTGCCCGGGTTGTAGAAGCCCACCTTCCAGCGCACGGCGTGCTTCTCGAAGCGCTGCAGGTAGACGTAGCGCACGAACCGCGTGCCGATGACCTCGGTGCGTACGAGCTCGTGGCCGAGCGGCCGGCCGAAGCGGCCGAGCACCATGGTCCACATCGGCGCGTACTGCGACTTCAGGCCGTCGAGTTCGGCGGGATCGAGCGGCCAGTGCGGCTTCACCACGTCGATGGCGGATGCCAGGCCCTGCCCGGTGGCAGCGTCGAGCATGCGATCGGCGAGGACGCGCGTCGCGTTCTCCGACGGGATCGTTTCGCTCGCCGGCGCCGGAAATGCCAGGGCGGCGAGCAGCAGGAGGGTTCCCCGAAAGCGCATGCGCCCGGCCTCAGTGACGGAAGTGACGGATGCCGGTGAACACCATCGCGATGCCGTGCTCGTCGGCCGCGGCGATCACCTCGGCATCGCGCATGGAGCCGCCGGGCTGGATCACGGCCTTGATGCCGGCTTCGGCCGCCGCGTCGATGCCGTCGCGGAAGGGGAAGAAGGCATCGCTGGCCATCACCGAGCCGGGAACGACGAGGCCGGCGTCGGTGGCCTTGATGCCGGCGATGCGCGCCGAATACACGCGGCTCATCTGCCCGGCGCCGACGCCGATGGTGCGGCCGCCCGAGGCGTAGACGATGGCATTGGACTTGACGAACTTCGCCACGCGCCAGGCGAACAGCAGGTCGGCCAGCTGGGCCTCGGTCGGCGCGAGCTTCGTGACCACCCGGAGCTCGTCGCGGACGACCTCGCGCACGTCGGCGGTCTGCATCAGCAGGCCCGAACCCACGCGCTTGACGTCGATCAGGTTGCGGCCATCGCCCTGCGGAATGCGCAGGACGCGCACGTTGGCCTTCTTCTTCGCGTACGCCAGCGCCGCGTCGTCGTAGTCGGGCGCGATGAGGACCTCGACGAACTGGCGGTCGAGGATGGTCTTCATCGTCGCGCCGTCGACCGCGCGATTGAAGGCGATGATGCCGCCGAAGGCGGAGGTCGGATCGGTGGCGTAGGCAAGCTCGTAGGCCGTGGCCACGTCCGCCGCTTCGGCCACGCCGCAGGGATTGGCGTGCTTGACGATCACGCAGGCGGTGCGCTCGAACTGGCGCACGCATTCCCAGGCCGCGTCGGCGTCGGCGAGGTTGTTGTACGAAAGCTCCTTGCCCTGCAGCTGCGTGAACGTGGCCAGCGTGCCGGGCACCGGGTGCAGGTCCCGGTAGAACGCGCCCTGCTGGTGCGGGTTCTCGCCGTAGCGCAGGTCCATCATCTTGATGAAGCTGCCGTTGGCCTGCTGCGGGAACAGCGTGCGCGAGGCGACGTCGTCGTCGCCGACCTCGAGGATCGACGACAGGTAGTCGCTGATGCACGCGTCGTACTGCGCGACGCGGTTGAACGCGGCAACCGCCAGCGAAAAGCGCGTCGCGCCCGACAGCGCGCCGCCGTTCGCGTCGAGCTCGGCCACGATCGCGTCGTACTGCGACGGCGCGGTCGCCACCGCCACGCGCGCGAAGTTCTTCGCGGCCGAACGCAGCATGGCCGGGCCGCCGATGTCGATGTTCTCGACGATCTCGCCCATCGGCGCGCGCGGGTCGGCGGAAACCTTCTCGAAGGGATAGAGGTTGAGCACGAGCAGGTCGATGGCGCCGATGCCGTGTTCGGCCATGACCGCATCGTCCACGCCGGCGCGGCCCAGCAGCCCGCCGTGCACGACCGGATGCAGGGTCTTGACCCGGCCGTCCATCATTTCCGGAAAGCCGGTGAGTTCGCTGACGTCGCGCACCGCCAGCCCCGCATCGCGCAGCGCCTTCGCGGTGCCGCCGGTGGACACCAGCTCCACGCCATGGCGCGCGAGCGCCTGCGCCAGCGGCACCAGGCCGGTCTTGTCGGAGACGGACAGCAGGGCGCGGCGAAGCTTCACCGACGGGCCGTTGGGGGCAGCAGTCATGGCGGGAGGGATGCGGGGAGGAAGCCGCGAAGTATAGCGGCGGGCCTGCGCCAGCCCCTCCGGATGCATCGCGCGCCCACACGCATGCCACGCGACATCCACCGGCTGCGCAGCGGCCGGTTCGCGCCGGCCGTCCCGCACCGCGGGTTACGCCAGGCCGTACTCGCGCAGCTTCTTGCGCAGCGTGGCGCGGTGGATGCCGAGCATCTGCGCGGCACGGCTCTGGTTGCCGTCGCAGTGGCGCAGTACCTCGACGAACAGCGGGATCTCCAGCTCGCGCAGGGCGATCTCGTACAGGCCTTCGGTATCGCAGCCGTCGAGGTCGCCCAGGAAGCGCCGGATCGACACGGCCACGTGCTCGCGCAGCGGCGTGCGGGTGGGCGGGTCGGCTTCCTCGTGCGGCAGGACGGCGGCGTTCACAGGCGGTGCGGGCGTACGGCGGGGGATGGAGTCTAGACGGCGGTCGTCGCGGCGGCGACCGCGACGCTCAGCGCAGCTGGAAATCGAAGGAGACCACGCGCGGCGAGGGCTCGCGCACGTCGAAGGCGATGTCGACGCTGTCGCCGGGGTCGACCAGCGCATCCGGGCGGCGACCGTAGTCGCGCGGCGCCACGGCACGCGCGGCGAGCACGCGGCCGTCGATGTCCGACAGGCTCAGCACCAGCACCGGCAGCGGCTGCGGCCAGCGCGCGCCATTGCGCAGGCTCGCGGTGACGTGCAGCACCCCGGGGCGGCCGGGATGCGGCCGCACGTTGCGCGCGAGCATCACGTAGGCCCGCGGTTCGCGCCAGGCCGGTACGTCGCAGCCGAGCGCGGCGCAGGCGGCGAGCAGCAGGGGCCGCCAGCGCGCATCCTGCGCGAGCTCGACACGCTGCGAGAGCAGCAGCTGGAAGGCGAGCAGCAGCGCCAGCAGCGGCAGGGCGATGGCCCAGGGCCAGCGGCGGCCACGCCGCGGCGCGGCCCGTCGGCGGCCCGCGGCGAAGCTCGGCGTGGCCTCTGCGGACTGCGCGTGGCTGGCGGCGGCGTGCGTCGTCGCGCCCTGTTCCGGCACGTCCGCGGCGGGCGGGGGGCCGCCTTCGTCCTGCATCGCACTGCCACAGCGCGGGCAGCGCTGGCTGGCCTCGCGCCCGGCGATGAGTGCCACCAGGAAACCGCAGTTCGGGCAGGGCTTGAACATGGCGCTATTCAAGCACGCGGCCCGCCGTGGACCGGGCCGTGGCATGCGTGTCGCAGCGCGACGGTTCGCGCGGGCTGGTTCGGAACATGCGGCCCATGGCGCCCCCTCGCCGTCGACCGGAAGACGCGAATGCTAACGGCGTCGGCCGCTCACGCGCACCCAGTCGTCCTGCCGTGCGACCTCGATCGCGTCCAGGGCATCCGCATACGCGGCGATGACCTCGTCCTCCTGTCCCGCGAGGATGCCCGACATGGCCAGGCGCGCGCCCGGCGCGCAGCGCGCGACGATGGTGTCGCGCAGCTCGACCAGCGCGGAGGCGAGGATGTTGGCGACGACGACGGGATAGGTCGCCGCCGGCTCGTCCTGCGGGAGGTAGACCGGGAGGCGGTCGTCGACGCCGTTGCGCTGCGCATTGTCGAGCGTGGCGGTCACGGCCTGCGGGTCGTTGTCGACGCCCACCGCCTGCGCCGCGCCCAGCCTGAGCGCGGCCAGCGCGAGGATGCCGGAGCCGCAGCCGAAGTCGAGCACGGTGGCATCGTGCAGCGCGCCTTCGGCGGCGAGCATGTCGAGCCATTCCAGGCATAGCGCGGTCGTGGGATGCGTGCCGCTGCCGAAGGCCAGGCCGGGGTCGAGCCGCACGACCGCCGCGTCGGGCGCATCGGCGCCTTCGGGAAGCTCGTGGTTCCAGGGCACGATCCAGGTGCGTGCGCCGAAGCGCAGCGGCGCGTACTGGTCCATCCAGGCGCGCTCCCAGTCCTGGTCCTCGACCTCGCGGAATTCCGCCCGCGACCAGTCCAGGCCCTCGTCGGCGGTGGCGAGGGCATGCAGCAGCGCCTCGCGCGGCGTGCCCGCCTCGAACAGCGCGGTCAGCACCATCTCGTTCCACAACGGCGTCTCGCCCACGCCGGGCTCGAAGATGGCCTGCTCGTCGGGCGCGTCGGCATGCGCGTCCACCAGGGTGACGGCCAGCGCGCCGACGTCCTCCAGCGCGCGCTCGTAGCGCGGCTGCAGGGCCTCGGTGCAGGGGAGGGTGAGTTCGAGGAAGGGCATGGGCGGCTCAGCGGGGCGGCAACTCGATCGCATCGAGCCGCGCCTGTTCATGGGGTGCATCCTCCGCGGGATAGCGGAGGCTGGTATCGCCGGCGGCGCGGGCGCGTGCCCAGAGGACGCTCTCGCCCGCGGGCAGCGTGTCGACCGCCGCGTACACGGGATCGGCCAGCGCGACTTCGGGGTCGACGACCGTCCAGCCGCGGTCGCGGAACATCGCGATCGCGTCCGCGAGGAAGGCCGCATTGATCGCGTTGGTGTGCAGCAGGATCACGTGCGGCACGCTGCGGCCCACGGTGCGGACACCCAGCGCGTCGTAGTAGTTCGCGCGGTCCCAGAGATGGTCGAGGTAGGCCTGGCGCCAAGGTGAGACATCGCCACCGGGGTGGGCTGCGCGCCAGGCCGCGAAACGGCTCGCGTAGTACCAGTCGCTGGTGTCGATGCTGACGGGCGCGAGTCCGTAGCGATGGGTACGCAGCCAGCCGCGCACGGCATCGCGCTTGCCTGCCTCGTCGCCTTCCTTCAGATACGGATACCGGAAGACCGGGATCCAGCCCGGCATCCCGCGAAGCAACACGTCGGCGCGCGCGACATCGGCGACGAAGGCGTCTGCGGACATCCGCTGCGACCCGAGATTCCGGTGCGCATAGGTGTGGTTGCCGATGGCGTGCCCTGCCGCGCCCCAGTCCCGCACCAGGGCCAGCCCGGCCGGGCTGTCGACATTCTTCCCGGCAGGCAGCAGCAGCGCACGCACGCGCGAGGCCGACAGCGCGTCGAGGATCGCCCGGTTCCACCGGGCCGCCTGCGGCTGCACGCGTGGATCGAGTCCATCGTCGAAGCTGAAGGCGATTCGCTGGGCCGCCGCCGGAAACGGACCGGCAAGGCAGGCGACGAGGAGCGCGAGCGCGAGGCGACGGAGCATGGGGCTCAACCGATCGAGATCGCCTTCTCCTTCTGTTCCTTCAGGCGCTTTTCCAGGTAGTGGATGTTCTGGCCGCCCTGCTGGAAGCCGGCGTCGGACAGGATGCGCTGCTGCAGCGGGATGTTGGTCTTGATGCCGTCGACGACCATCTCGTTGAGCGCCACGCGCATGCGCGCGATGGCGATCTCGCGGGTGGGGCCGTGCACGATGAGCTTGCCGATCATCGAGTCGTAGTTCGGCGGGACCTTGTAGCCTTCGTAGATGTGGCTGTCGACGCGCACGCCGGGGCCGCCGGGCGCGTGGAAATGCTGGATCAGGCCCGGGCAGGGCATGAAGGTGTCCGGGTCCTCGGCGTTGATGCGGCACTCGATCGCATGCCCGGTCAGCACCACGTCCTCCTGGCGGATGCGCAGCTTCCCGCCGGCGGCGATGCGCAGCTGCTCGGTGACCAGGTCGAACCCGGTCACCATTTCCGTCACCGGATGCTCCACCTGGATGCGGGTGTTCATCTCGATGAAGTAGAAGCGCCCGTTCTCGAACAGGAACTCGAAGGTGCCGGCGCCGCGATAGCCGATGCGGATGCAGGCCTCGACGCAGACCTTGCCGATCTCCGCGCGCAGCTCCGGCGTGATGCCCGGCGCCGGCGCTTCCTCGACCACCTTCTGGTGGCGGCGCTGCATCGAGCAGTCGCGCTCGCCGAGGTGGATGGCATTGCCCTGGCCGTCGGCGAGCACCTGGATCTCCACGTGGCGCGGGTTCTCCAGGAACTTCTCCATGTAGACCATGTCGTTGCCGAACGCGGCCTTGGCTTCCTGCTTGGTGGTCTGGATCGCCGCCACCAGCGCGGCCTCGGTATGCACCACGCGCATGCCGCGTCCGCCGCCGCCACCGGCGGCCTTCACGATGACGGGATAGCCGATCTCGCGGGCGATCTTCACGTTCTCCGCCGGGTCGTCGCCGAGCGGGCCGCCACTGCCGGGCACGCAGGGCACGCCCGCGGCTTTCATCGCGCGGATCGCCTCGACCTTGTCGCCCATCAGGCGAATGGTGTCGGCCTTCGGGCCGATGAAGACGAAGCCGGACTGCTCGACGCGCTCGGCGAAGTCGGCGTTTTCGGAGAGGAAGCCGTAGCCGGGGTGGATGGCCTGCGCGTCGGTCACCTCGGCGGCGGCGATGATCTGCGCCATGTTGAGGTAGCTCTGCGCCGAGGGCGCCGGGCCGATGCAGACGGACTCGTCCGCCATCGCGACGTGCTTGAGGTTGCGGTCGACGGTGGAGTGCACCGCCACCGTGCGGATGCCGAGCGCATGGCAGGCGCGCAGGATGCGCAGCGCGATTTCGCCGCGGTTGGCGATAACGACTTTATCGAGCATGGGATTCGTGATTCGGGATTCGGGATTCGTAGGCATCGACCGGCTCGCGGATGCAGTGCGGCTTTTCGAGGCTTCGAATCAGGGCGTTGAGGCGGGCGAATGTGCGATCGATCAGTTCGACTGTCGCTGCATCCGGTTGGGCGAGCTCTAACCGTTCCGCTATCTGCATCTGCGTGTCGAGCTCCGACAGCGAGCCCCGCGCGATCGACAGAAAGCGCAGGTACTCGGCCGTCGAACGACGCGCGACGCCTTCCGCGATATTCGAGGGAACGCTGACTGCACTGCGGCGCAGCTGCATCGTCAATCCGAAACGCTCGGTACTCGGGAAATGTTCGGTCAACCGGTAAGTCGCCTCTACGAGCGCCATCGCATCGCGCCAGACATCGAGGCGCTGGTGAGGCCGCTGTTGCGAATCCCGGATCACGAATCCCGAATCCCGGCTTCTCAGCCGATCACGAACAGCGGCTGATCGAACTCGATCGGCTGGCCGTTTTCGACCAGCACCTTGAGCACGGTGCCGGAGACGTCGGCTTCGATCGGGTTGAACATCTTCATGGCCTCGATGATCGCCAGGGTGTCGCCGGCCTTGACCTGCTGGCCGACCGTGACGAACGCCGGCTTGTCCGGGCTGGGCGAGGCGTAGAAGGTGCCGACCATCGGGGCGCGGACGACGTGGCCGTCGGGCAGGTCGTTGCCGGCCTTCGCGCTGCCGCCGGTGCCGGCCTCGGTCGGGCCCTGCATCGGCATCGCGCGCGGCGCCTGCGGGGCGGCGTGCTGCATGGGCTGCGGCGCGTAGGCGATCTCGACCGGGCGGGAGGTGGTGCGCGCCAGGCGCACGGTTTCCTCGCCTTCCCTGATCTCGATCTCCGAAAGGTTGCTCGCCTCGAGCAGGTCGATCAGCTTCTTGATTTTCCGCAGGTCCATGTCGGGCCTCGTGTTTGGATTGGGTCGGGATCGCCACGCGATGCGCGGCGAAGGTGTCAGGAACGGTTCGCCTGCGCGGCGGCGCGCTTGTCGAGCCAGATCAGTGCGGCTTCGATCGCGAAGCGGTAGCTGTCGGCGCCGAAGCCGGAGATCACGCCCATGGCGAGATCGCTGAAGTAGCTGTGCTTGCGGAAGGGCTCGCGGGCGTGCGGGTTCGACAGGTGCACCTCGATGAAGGGCAGGTCGACCGCGGCGATGGCGTCTCGCAGGGCCACGCTGGTATGCGTGAAGCCGGCGGGGTTGATGAGGATGAATGCGGTACCGTCGCCGCGCGCGGCATGCAGGCGCTCGATCAACTCGTGCTCGGCATTGGACTGCATCGACTCCAGCGTGTGGCCATGCGATTCGGCATCGAGCCGGAGGGCCCGGTCGATCGCCGCCAGCGTAGTGCGCCCGTAGATGTCGGGCTCCCGCTCGCCCAGCAGGTTGAGGTTGGGGCCGTGCAGGACCAGCAGTTTCGCCATGGCAGCCTCACCCCCGGAACGTCGGAGGCGGGAGTCTGCGCCCATGCGTGAAGGGTGTCCAGACGTTCGCTACCGTATCGCCGACGTTGGGCGAAATTCAATCGCCCGTTGGGTGGGCCGCGGCGCGTGCCGCCCAGGCGTCGAGGTCGCCCTGCTCCAACGGGCCCACCCACTGCTCGAGGATGCGCCCGTCCGCGCCCACCAGCAGGCTGAAGGGCAGCACGCCCCGCGGATTTCCCAGGCGCACGCCGGCGTCGGCCTTGCCGGGCGCGTCGACCAGGCTGGTGTAGCCGATGCGGTAGCGGGTCATGAAGTCGCGCACGGCCGCGGCATCATCCAGCGCGATGCCGACCACTTGCACGCCGTCGGGTGCCTGGGCGCGATGGAAGGCGTCCAGCATCGGCATTTCCCTGACGCAGGGGCCGCACCAGGTCGCCCAGACGTTCACCAGTGCCGGCCGGCCGGCGGTGAGGCGGCTGAGCTCGATACGCCGGCCCGCCGTGTCGGGCAGGGTGAGCGCCGGCAGCGCCTCGCCCTCGCGCGCCACCGGCACCGGCGGCACGACGCCGTCCTTGGGCTGCTTGAGGGCGTGCTGCACCGGCGCGGTGCGGGCCAGCCAGCTGCGGTCCAGGCGCAGGCTCGCCGCCACGCCCAGCGCACCGGCGGCGACGGCGGCAAGAAGGACCCAGCGCGTCTTCATCGCGCCGCCTCGCGCAGCGCCTCCCGCACCAGCGCGGGCGTGAGCACCGTGGGCAGCACGCGCGGCCTGCCGCCATCGCGCGGATAGACCACGTACAGCGGAACGCCCACGGCGCCGTGCTCCTGCAGGAACGCGGTGATCGCGGGATCGACGTCGGTCCAGTCGCCCTTCATGTAGACCGCGTCGGCCTCGGCAAGCATGCGGCGGAACTCCTCGCCCGCCAGCACCGTCTTCTCGTTGGCCTTGCAGGTCACGCACCAGTCGGCGGTCATGTTGACGAAGACCACGCGGCCGGCGGCGCGCAGGTCGCGCAGGCGCTCGGCGGAATAGACGACGTGCCGGGCGCCGGCCGACGCGGTGCGCGCTTCCGGCGCCTGCGGTCTCGGCAGCCGGTGGATGGCCTGCGCGGAGAAGGCCAGTGCCGCGCCTGCGGCCAGCAATGCCGGAAGGGTCCACAGGCGCCGGCGCTCCTGCGCGCGGCGCCAGGCCCAGGCCGCGAAGGCCACGGCGACCAGCGCGACCAGCGCCCAGGCGATGGCATCGGCGCCGCGCTGGCGGCCGAGCACCCACAGCAGCCAGGCGGCCGTGAGGTAGAGCGGAAAGGCCAGCGCCTGCTTGAGCGTCTCCATCCAGGCGCCCGGCCGGGGCAGGCGCTGCGCCAGTGCCGGCACGAGGCCGATCAGCACGAAGGGCAGGGCCAGGCCCAGGCCGAGCATCGCGAACACCGCGAGCGCCAGGGGGGCGGGCGCGAGGAAGGCCCAGGCCAGGGCCGCGCCCATGAAGGGCGCGGTGCAGGGGGTGGCCACCACGACGGCGAGCACGCCGGTGAAGAAGTCGCCCACCAGGCCGCCGCGCTGGGTCAGCGAATGCCCCATGCCGATCCAGCGCCCGCCGAGCTGCCACAGGCCCGAGAGGTTCAGGCCCAGCGCGAACATCACCAGCGCCAGGGCCGTGACCACCAGCGGCTGCTGCAGCTGGAAACCCCAGCCCAGCGCAAGCCCGGTTTCCCGCAGGCCCAGCGCGGCCGCGCCCAGCGCTAGGAAGCTGACGAGCACGCCGGCGGTGTAGCCCAGGGCATGGCGCCGCGCCGCGCCGGGGGTGCCGCTCTCGGCCAGCGACAGCGCCTTCAGCGAGAGCACGGGCAACACGCAGGGCATGAGGTTGAGCACCAGGCCGCCCAGCAGGGCCAGGAGCAGCGCCGAGCCGATGCCGGCTGCGCCCGGGACCCGCGACGGCGCGGTGGCCGACAGGTCCGATGGCGTGACCGCCTGTGCCGACGTGGCCGACGTGGCCGCCGACGGCGCCGCCGTCGCGGCCGCGGGTGCGTCGCCGTCCGGCGTGGTGGCGGGCACGGGCAGCGCGGCCGGCGGCGTGTCCTGCACCACGCGGGCGTCGACCGGCGCCTGCGCGGCTACGGTGCCGGCGGGCAGGGCGACCTCGACGGTGCGGGTCATGGGGGGGTAGCAGATGCCTCCGGTCTGGCAGCCCTGCAGCGTGGCGGTCAGGCGCAGCGTGGCCGGGCCGGCTTCGCGGCGGATCACCGGCAGTGGCACGTCGACCGGGTCGAAGTACACGCGCACGTTGCCGAAGTGCTCGTCGCGATACGCGCGCGCCGGCGGCCAGCGCGGCGCGCCCAGCGCGAAGCCGCGTGCGCGGGCGTCGGCCTCCAGGCCCACGGAAGTGCGGTCGCGATAGAGGTAGTAGCCCTTGGCCGGCGTGAAGCGCAGCAGGATGGTGTTGCCGTCGCGGGCGATGGCCTCGAAGCCGAAGGCGCGTTCCGGCGGCAGCGGCAAGGCCTGCCCGCCGGGCGCGGCGTCGAAGATCCCGCCACCACCGACACCCGCGGCCGCGCGTGCGAAGGGGTCGGGCGACGCGGGCGCCGCCGCGGGCAGCGCCACCGTCAGCTTGCGGGTCTGCGGCGGGTAGCAGATGCCCACGTCGGCGCAGCCCTGGTACTTCACGGTCAGCACCGTGCGCGCCGCGCGCGGCGTGCCGGGCAGCATCGCCACCAGTTCGCCGCGGTAGGTTTCCACCGGGCCGAAGAACTCGTCCGTATGCGGCTTGCCCTTGGGCAGGCGCAGGGCACCCGCTTCGAAGCCCGCGTCGGCCTGTGCCGAGGTGCGGTGCCGGTAGAGGTAATAGCCATCGGCGATGGCCCAGCGCAGCTCGATGCCATCGGCGGTGGCGCGCGTGGTCAGCACGAAGGCCTCGTCGACCGGCAGCAGGTCGTCCACGCCCGCGGCCGCGGCGGGCAGGGCGGCGATGGCGAGCGCGAGGGTGGCGAGCGCGGCGCGCGCGCGGCGCAGGAAACGCGGGAAGTCAGGCATCGGCACGGCTCTGGGCGTGGACCCACTCGAGATAGGCGGGCAACCCGCCGCGGGCTTCGACCGCGATCAGCTCCGGCAGTTCATACGGATGCAGGGCGCGCACTGCATCGATCACCTCGTCCAGGCGATCGCCGGCGGTCTTGATGAGCAGCAGCACTTCCTGCGCGTGCTCGACGCGGCCTTCCCAGGCATAGGTCGAGCGCACGCCCGGAAGCTGCTGCACGCAGGCGGCCAGCCGCGCCTCGACCAGCGCGATGGCGATGTGCGAGGCGACGCCCGCATCGGGGCAGGTGCAGTGGACGATGAGCGCGGGCATCGCCCGATTCTACCGGGGCACCCCGCGCCGGCAGCTTTCGGGGTGGCGGCGTCGAGGCCGGAGGGTGTCACGGGGCCTGAGTTCTCACCGTCACTTCGGCGGGGGGATCGATGCACGTTGCCGTCGCCCTTTGCCGCTGCGCGAGGACCCGGTTGCGTGAGGCAACGTCCATGGGTTCCCGCTTTCGCGGGAACGACGGCGTCTGCCGGGTTTGCCTCGCAGCAGTCGCGATGGCCTGCGGCGTCGTGCCTCCAGAGGGGCGAACCGACCCGAATGGTCTGCGTCATCCCCGCGAACGCGGGGATCCATGGACATTGCCGTCGCCCGCCGATGCTTCCGCGAGCTCGAACGCCCGAGTCCGTGGGAAGGCGCCCGCGCGGGAGCGAGGCGCCTTCCCGGCCTGCCTACATCAATTGAGCTGGCAGGTCGCCGGCTTGGCCGAGGTGAACAGCGCCGCGGTCGCCCATTCGGGGTGGTCGACGAAGGGGTTGCGGTTGCCCTGGAACTGCGCCACCACCTCGTGGCGGTCGCGTTCCAGTGCGTCCGGCGGATCGGCCTGGTGCCAGGCCAGCAGCGTCGACAGCAGGCCCATGTAGGCGGGCGAGGCGGAGGTGATGACGATCTTCGAGCGGTCGTCGGTCATCTCCAGGTCCGGCTCGCTCTGCCCGCGCGCGTCCGTGCCGCCCTCGTAGCGGATCGCCATGTACAGCACCGCACGCGCGATGTCGCCGCGTCGGCGTCCCCATACCTGGAAGGAGCCGGCGTTGCCGTCCGGGCCCTTCACCCAGTTCGAATTGCCCGGGTACAGGCCGCTGCCGCCGCCCGCGCCGGCGTTGGCCTCGGTGGGCCGCTCGCCGCAGCCGCCGGAGAGCGTGCAGTCGGCATAGGGCTTGTTGCCGCGGTCGGCGTTGTAGGTGGTGTCCGACAGGTACAGCATGTGCAGGTCGGTATAGGGCGCGTTCGGGTAGCCGAGGTCGCCCGTGGCCGAGCCGAAGCCCAGCGAGTTGGGCCAGGTGTGCTCGCGGTTGTAGGTCAGGCCGGCGCCGGCGCCCGCGCGCTCGCTGCCCTTGAGGTAGCTGCGGTTGCGGTAGACGTCGAGGATGCGCGTGCCCGAGGCCGGATCCTCGTCGGCGATCTCCAGGACGTCCCACGTGTCCGTCGTGGTGGCGCTGTAGGGATAGACGGTGTGGTTGCGGATCGTGGCGTGCAGCGAGCAGCGCAGCTGGCTGGCGCTGGAGGTGTTGACCTTCGACCAGTAGCCGCTGGTCGCGCTGGCGACGGTGAAGCTCGCCGTCGTGTTCGACACGGGGCGCGCACCGCCCGCGTCGGCGATGCCGGCGGCGTTGACCGTGAGGGTGCAGGACTCGCCGCCGCGCAGCACGGTGGTCTTGCTCAGCGCGAAGCTGGTGCCGCTGGACGCATGCGACAGGGCGACCGCGCCGGACTGGCTGCACTGCAGCGCGAAGGCGCCGGCGCCGGCGGTCACGGCCTCGCTGAAGCTCACGGCGAGGTCGCTGGCGCCCGGCACGTTGGTCGCACCGTTCGCCGGGGTGGTCGATGTCACCTGCGGCGGCGTGTTCGGGGCGCCGAAGGTCTGGCCGCGGTTGCAGGCGCCGAAGGTCTGCGTCGCCGACGCGTTCCAGGTGAAGTTCGCGTAGCCCGTGCCGGTGCCGCCGAGCTGCAGCGAGGTGCCCGCGGGCGTGGTGCCCGACTCGGCCACCGGCAGGTTCTGGCTGATGCGCCCCGACGCCGGGCCGCCCGAGCCGGTGATCGCGCCTTCGTAGCTGACGAACTGCACGAGCTGGCCGCTGGCGTTGACCAGCGCGATCCCGTCATAGGGGCCGTTCTGGATGCCGTTGCTCGGATAGCTCACCACCGCGATGCGTACCTGCGCGCCGCAGGTGACCAGCGAGCCGGTGGGCACGGGATCGTTGTCGTAGGCCACGGCGGCCGAGGGCGTGGAGCCGTTGTACAGGTGCACCCGGTAGCCGCTGAGGCTTTCGCCCGCCGTGGCGACGATCTCGATGCGTTCGCCGACATCCCCGGTGGAGGTGTCGTCGTCGTAGTGGATCTCGTTGATGAAGACCGCGGCCGGCGCGACCGCCGGGACGGCGAGCAGTGCGGCGAGGGCGAGGGGAAGACGCGTACGCAGGTGCATCGGCAACTCCGGCCGTGGGGACCGCGGGATGCTAGCGCCGCTTGATGACGTTTCCGGGTCGGGCCGACGGACGGTGGCCGTTCAGCGCGCCCGGCCGCGTTCGACACTGGTGATGGACGACTCAGCCCAGCGCGCGCCGGCCGCGTGCGCGCCCGAGCCGGAGCTCGGCCATCTGCTCCATGAGTTCGACCAGCGGTGCGCGGCTGCGGGCCGGCAGCGTGCGGAAGGCGGCGAGCAGGCGCATCTCGAAGGCGTCGTCCACCAGGGTAGCGTCGGCGGCGGCCACGGTGTCCAGGGCGTCCTCGGGCGAGAGCGCCATGCGCCCCCGGCCCGTCGCCAGCCACTCGAACTGCACGCCGGTGACGGTGGCGACGCGGCGCAGGTTCGCCATGCTCGGCGACTTGCCCTCGATGGCCTCCCAGTGGCTCACCGCGCTGCGCTGCACGCCCACCGCGGCGGCCAGGGCGGACTGCGAAAGCCCGGCATGCCGGCGGGCGAGGCGGATACGCTGCTGTGCGGTCATGTTGGGAAGTGACGCATCGCGTCAGGCATGAGGGTGGGGATACGAAAAGTATCCACGTTACCGATAACTACGTCATCTTGTCTGGAAACGGTAGCGGGCGCACCATTGAATACGTAGTCATTCCCGCGAATACCCGGTCATGCGCCGATGCGCTACCGAAAGTAACCGGAAGGAGCATGCCCGGTGTCTAGGCAGGGTGACGTTCAGTGCCCACAATCGCCCCACGTCGACAGGGAAGTCGATCGGACATGGGGTCAGGTTCCCGGAGAGGCGCGCTGGACAGCGCGAGCTCGGATAGCCATCTCCGCAACCAGAGGGCGTGCTTCTTCGGGGCACGCCCTTTTTTGGTTCTTCACCCAACTCCGGGGAACGCGGCCCGGATCTTCAGGAAGAAGTAGGCGTCGTCACGGTAGCCGTAGGCCATGCGCTTGATGACCTTGATCCTGTTGTTGATGCCTTCGACCAGG
>JBMOOW010000003.1:0-25653 GCA_049323195.1 Pseudomonadota bacterium
GTCCGCGACCGCACGCGGGCGGTCCTCAAGGCCTTCGAGCTGCAGCTCGTCTGATCGACAGGATGCCCGGCCCGCCGCAGCGCGGCGGGCGTTCGGCGGCCCGGCGGCGGGCCCGCACAGGCGGGCGCCGCGCCTGCTCTTCGCCCGGGCCCGGCGCCCTGGGGCTGTCGGGTTCGTGACGTCACGCGGGAATCGTCCCGTCGTCGTGCTGCCCGGCGGCCTTAACCTTGCTACGATTGCCGGTCTGCGCCCATGGCCCGCATGGCTGGCGCGGGCCCGGCCCCGGAGAACTCCTGAATGACCCGTCTGCTCGAGATCCTGATTTCCTTTGCGATCGTCGCCGTGCTGTTCGTGGCGGTCGGCATCTTCCTGCCGTCCAGCAGGCACCTGTCGCACTCGGCCGAGACCAATCGCAAGCCGACCATCGTGTTCGACACGCTCAACAGCTTCCGCCGCTTCAAGGACTGGAACCCGCTGGTGCTGCGCGACCCGTCCACCAAGCTCACGCTCTCCGGCCCGCCGTCCGGCAAGGGCGCGCAGATGAGCTTCGAGTCGAAGGACATGGGCTCGGGCAGCTACACCATCGTCGAGAGCGATCCGCTGAAGAAGGTCGCCTACGCGATCGAGAACGACTCGCCCGGCACCGACAAGCGCACCGAGTTCCGGCTCAAGCGCGTCGGCCGCGGCGGCCGCAACGTCCAGATCACCCAGACCTACAGCGTCGACTACGGCTGGAACATCGTCGGGCGCTACGCCGGCCTGTACGTCAGCTCCAACGTGGGCGAGGACGTGAAGCTGGGCCTGTCGCGCCTGACCAACATGCTCGCGGGCGTGCCCAACATCGACTACGGGAACCTGCAGCGCGAGTTCAAGGCGCCTGCGCCGTCGCTGGCCGATCGCCCGGCCGAGACGCTGCTGGTGGTGAGCGCCACGGTCCCGATGGACTTCGACAAGATCAAGGGCCAGATGAACTCCAACATGGAGTGGATCCGCAAGGTCATGGCGGCCAATGGCCTGGAGGCTGCGGGCCCGGTGCGCATGATCACCAACGAGCAGGGCTCGCAGAACTACTCGTTCGACCTCGCGCAGCCCGTTCGCAAGGCGGGCGTGACCGGTCCGGTGGAGGGCATCCGCGTCGAGGGTCCGGTGAAGGTGCTGCAGAGCGAGGCCGCGAAGGTCGTGACCACCTCGTTCAAGGGCCACATGGCCAACCTGCAGAAGCTGCGCGACGCGATCCGCGCCTGGGCGCTGTCGAACGGCTACGAGACGGTGGACCGCCCGTACGAGAACTGGAGCGGTGGCATCGATGCCGGCTTCACGAACGACGGCGAGTTCGTCATCCAGTGGGCCGTGAAGTAAGGCCCACGCTTCCGGAAAACGCGCCGCTTGCGGCGCGTTTTTCGTTGGGGCGGGCACCGGCGCTCGCAGGGCCGCGGGCGTGAGGCGCCACGGGATGCCCTGGCTCGCTGCAGCGGGGGCGGTGCTGGCGGCGTCGGCCGTCGCGCTCGCGGCCTATGCCTCGCATGCGGCGGCGCCGGAAGACCGCATGCGCCTGTTCATGGCCGCCGCGTTCGCCTTCGGGCATGGCGCGTCGCTGGCGGTGCTGGCGACGGACGTGCCGCGCCGGCTCGGCCGTGGCGCGCTGGTCGCGCTGCTGGCCGGGACGCTGCTGTTCGCGGGCAGCCTGGCGGGCGCGGCGCTGGCCGGACTGCCCACGCGCCTCGCGCCGGCGGGTGGCATGCTGCTCATGGCGGGCTGGCTGATGCTCGCCATCGACCGTGCGAGGGCTTGAGATGCCGCGATGGAGCCGGGGCTTCGACGTCGACGCGGCTGCGCGTCACCTGCGCCGCAGCGACCGCGCGCTGGCGGCGTGGATGCGCCGCATCGGGCCGATCCCCACTGAGCCGCGCTGGCGGCGCCCGTTCGACCCCGTGGACGCGCTGGCCCGCGCGATCCTCTACCAGCAGCTGTCGGGCAAGGCGGCCGCGACCATCGTGGGCCGCGTGGAAGCCGCCATCGGCAGCGACCGCCTGCATGCCGACACACTCTCGCGCGTCGACGACGCGGCCCTGCGTGCCTGCGGCGTATCCGGCAACAAGGCGCTGGCCCTGCGCGACCTCGCACGGCGCGAAGCGATGGGCGAGATTCCGACGCTGCGGCAGATGTCGGTGATGGACGAGGCCGCGATCGTCGCCGCGCTCACGCCGATCCGCGGCATCGGGCGCTGGACGGTGGAGATGATGCTGATCTTCCGCCTGGGCCGCCCCGACGTGCTGCCCGTGGACGACCTCGGCATCCGCAAGGGGGCGCAGGTGGTGGACGGCACCGGTGTCATGCCCACCCCGCGCGAACTCGTCGGCCGCGGCGAGGCCTGGGGGCCGTACCGCAGTTACGCGAGCCTGTACCTGTGGCGCATCGCCGACTTCGCAGCGCCAGCCAGGGGGACGGTCAAGCGTTCGCAGGGCTGAGCCGCGCCGTCCCGGCCCCTGCATGGCACCAGTGCCAGGGCTCGTAGACGATGCCGTGCGGGTTGTCGCGCGGATAACTCATGACGAAGCCCCAGCCCGCCGCATTCGCGCGCAGCCAGGCGAAGGCGGGCGTGGCCTCGAAGGATTCCTCCGCGGGCGGCTCGCCCGGCGTGCCGATGTCGAGCGCGCGGCCGGAGTGGTGCTCGCTGTAACCCGGCGCGGCATTCACCGTGAGGATGTGCTCCAGCGCCTGCCCGCGCGCGAGCTTGCGTTCGAAGATTCCGAGCTGGTAGTCGTGGCTGCGGTAGCCGCTGATGGCTTCGAGCACGATGCCATCGCGCAGCGCGGCCTCGCGCATGGACAGCCAGGCGCGGGCCGCGCCGGCCTCGAGCCAGAGAGGCCGGCGGTAGCGGTCGCGGCCGGCAAGGCGAAGGCGCGCGGGCTCCGGCACGAGGGGCAGGCCGGTACGGCTGGCATAGCCCCCGTCCAGGCCGAGCCGTGCGAGGCGCTGTTCGAGGCGATGCAAGGGCAGCGTGGCGGCGCGGTATCGGGATGGCGCCCGCAGGGCGGCCAGCGCCGCGGGCAGGCCGGGCTCGGCCTCCAGGCGCGGCGCCAGCGGCGCGATGCGCGTGCCGTCGAATGCGGCGAGGTAGCGGCCATCACGCTTCCTGCGCAGCACGTGGCTGGCCAGGGCGAGCTGGCGTGCGGCGTGATTGCCGCGCGCGGCCAGCACGTGCGCCGGCCAGACCTCGATGTCGGGGGTGTTGAGAAGGTCCTGCGGGCGGCTCTGCATGCCGCGAGCGTAGCGGGCGCGTGCCCCGCGCGGCCAGCCCGGTGCGGCGTCGGCGCCAGGTCGACTTCACGGCCAGGGCCGGCCGGCAGGCCGATCGCCTCGGGCGGGTCCCGTCGCGCACGTTCGCCGCCGGGGCAGGAGGCGGAGGTCTGCCGGATGGGGCCATCGCGCCCGCCGGCCGGTGAGGCGCACGGGGCGGGTCGACAGTCAATGGAGGTCGTCATGCCCGCGGACGCGGGCATCCAAGGACGTTGGCCTCTTGGACGCTTCGCTTCCTGCAGGGCGCCATACCCTCAGCCGACGCGCGCCGCCATCCGGGCGCGCCCGATCGCGCGGGATAGGGGCCGGAAGAAGCGCGCGCGAGGAATCCGTGCCGTCGTCCCCGCGGGAGCGGGAACCCAACGCCTCCGCTCCTGCAAGCCGCTGCCATCGTGGCCCTGGCTTGAGCGTCGATCCGTCCTGTCCCGTCGCGAGCGGGCTGCCGCAGACCTCGCAGAGCCGCTCCTCGCCGCCCGTGGCCACATGCCCAACGCGCCCGCGTCAGCGTCCGGGGCCGCCGCGGCGAGCGGGCGCGTGCCTTACCCTGGAACCAGCGGTAGTCCGGCGCTCCCGGCACGTTCCGGCCGGACGTCTCGCACTCCACGCGGCAGCTGACGGGGCGGGCCTCATCTCCCCGCGTCGCGTCCGCTCAAGCGCTGGGCGTTCCTTCGGGTGGCTCGACGCGGTAGCCGAACGTCAGGATCGCACAGGCCCGCGGTGCCACGGCCGCGTGCGTCGCGGTCACCGCGACGGGTCGCGTTCGGCGTCCTGCCCGCGCGGCGGCGGCAGCCGGCCGGCCTTGCGCAGCGCGTCGCGCAGCACGTATTCGATCTGCGCGTTCAGGCTTCGCAGCTCGTCGTCGGCCCAACGCTGCGCCGCGGCGAGGACGTCGGCGCTGATGCGCAGCGGATAGGCCTTCTTCTCGCTCATTTGCGGCCGTTGCGTCGCTGCGCGCGCAGCACGGCGACGAACATCGCCACCGCCATGCCGTTCACCAGCAGCGCCATGCCGAGCGCGACCGCGAGCACGCGGGTCGGATCGCCCCCGGCCCAGAGCATGCCCAGCGCGCCGCCGGCGAGCAGCACGCCCACCGTGCGCATCATCCGTGCCAGCAGGTGGTTCACCTGCACGTCCGAGCGCCGCAGCGAGCGCGCGATGAGGAAGGCCGGCACGCTGGTGAGCGCGAAGGCCAGTGCGATGCCCATGCCGTCCATCAGTACAGCGACCCCGCGTTGACCACCGGCTGGGTGCCGCGGTCGCCGCAGAGCACCACCAGCAGGTTGCTGACCATCTGCGCCTTGCGCTCCTCGTCGAGCTGCACCACGCCGTTCTTCTGCAGTTCGGCGAGCGCCATCTCGACCATGCCCACCGCGCCCGCGACGATGCGGGTGCGTGCCGCGATCACCGCATTGGCCTGCTGGCGCTGCAGCATGGCCTGCGCGATTTCCGGTGCATAGGCCAGGTGCGAGATGCGCGCGTCGAGCACGTTGACGCCGGCATCGGCCAGGCGCTCGGCGAGCTCCTGCGCGAGGTGCTGGCTGATCTCGGCGGCATGGCTGCGCAGCGCGAGCTGGCCGTCCTCGTGCTGGTCGTAGGGATAGCTCGTGGCCATCGCGCGGAGGGCGGACTCGGCCTGGATGTGCACGAAGCTTTCGTAGTCGTCGACGTTGAACACGGCCTCCGCCGAGTCGGCCACCTGCCACACGATCACCGCGGCGATCTCGATCGGCGAGCCGTCGAGCTCGTTGACCTTGAGCTTGCCGCTCTCGAAGTTCCGAACGCGCAGGGAGACCTTCTTCTTCGAGTAGAAGGGATTGTTCCAGCGCAGGCCGTCGGTGCGGTCGGTCCCGACGTACCTGCCGAACAGGCTGAGCACGGCGGCCTGGTTCGGCTCGACCATGTACAGGCCGAACAGGCAGACGAACAGCACGAGGCCCACCGGGGCGCCGGCGAGCGTGGCGCCGGGCGAGCCGGCCGCGGACAGCACCCACCAGGCATCGGCCGCCAGCAGGACGAGCAACAGGAACAGCACCGGCAGGCCGGGGCGTGAGCGGGCGACGATCTCTTTCATGGGAACTCTCCTCGGGACGCGACAGTGATATCAAATTGATATCGCCCTGTCAGCGCCGTCGGTCGGAACCCGTGTCCAGCCGGATGCGGTAGAGCGGGGCGGGGATGAATTCGCCGGAGACGAATACATGCTGCCCGTCGCGGTCCCAGCCCAGCGCCTCGGCCTGCGGAAGCCAGGGCAGCGGGCTCTCCAGCGGCTCGCGCGCCACCGCCTGGGGCCAGTCCTCGCCCGGCCGCCGCGACCAGACGAGCAGGTGCCGGTAGGTGATGAGCGCGAGCGAGCGGCCGTCCGGGGCGACGTCGGCGGCCGTCACCTGCGCCGCCAGCGGCGTGGCCGCACCGGCCTCGCCCTGGGCCGCGAGGAAGGCCGGCATGCGCAGCCGCGCGACGCGCCGTGCCACCTGCACGTTCGCAGTCGGCGCCAGCGGCAGGGTGAACAGCTCCGGCGGGCGACGCTTCTTCGACACCAGCAGCACCCGACGGGAGGCGGCATCGACCGCCACGGCCTCGGAGTCGCGTGCGCCGTCGGGCCAGCGGAAGACGATCGACCAGGCCGGGCGCAGCCTCGCGTTGACCAGCGTCGACGGCTCCTCGATCACGTGCAGCTGCAGCGTGCGGCGCAGGCCGCCGTTGTCCCCGGTGTCGGCGAGCAGGAGGTAGTCGCGGCCGTCCAGGCGGAATGCGGAGATGTCCTCCCAGTCGGTCTTGGGCACGCCTTCGACGCGGAAGGTGGCGATGCGCCTGCCCTCGCGGCTGACCGCGAACAGCCGGGCCGGGTTGCCGCCGTCGTCGTGCATCCACAGCGTGTCGGCGTGCCGGCGCGAGACCGTCAGCCCGCTGATCTCGCGAAGCTCGAGGTCCAGCATCAGGCCGCTCACCTGCGCGGTTCCCGCCGGCTCGGGCGAGCGGCTGCCGCAGCCCGTCGACGCGAGCGCCGCCGCGAGCGCGAGCGCGCCCGTCGCGCGGCGCAGCGGCCGGCCGATGCGGTGCCAGAAACCCATGCGCACAGGATCGCATGCGCGGGTGGCCGTCGCGTGCCCGGCAGCACGATGCGCGGCCTCGCTAGACTGTGCGTTTCCGCGCCTGCAGCCTCGCCATGACCCGCATCGGAACGCCGCTTTCCCCGCATGCCACCCGCGTGCTCCTGCTCGGTTCGGGCGAGCTGGGCAAGGAGGTCGCCATCGAGCTGCAGCGCCTGGGCTGCGAGGTGATCGCCGCGGACCGCTATGGCGACGCGCCGGCCATGCAGGTCGCGCACCGCAGCCACGTGCTGGACATGCTCGACGGCGAGGCGATCCGCCGGCTCATCGAGCTGGAGGCGCCGCACCTGGTGGTGCCAGAGATCGAGGCGATCCACACGCAGACCCTGGTCGAGCTGGAGCTGCAGTACCAGCGGGAAGGCGCGGCCACGCGGATCGTGCCCACCGCGCGCGCGGCGCGGCTGACCATGGACCGCGAGGGCATCCGCCGGCTGGCCGCCGAGACGCTGGGGCTGCCGACCTCGCCCTACCGCTTCGTCGACACGGTCGACGAATACCGCCAGGCCATCGCCGAGATCGGCCTGCCCTGCGTGGTCAAGCCGGTGATGTCGTCCTCGGGCAAGGGGCAGTCGACGGTGCGCGAGGCCTCCGGGGTCGACGCGGCCTGGGAGTACGCGCAGACCGGCGGCCGCGCCGGCGCCGGCCGCGTGATCGTGGAGGGCTTCGTGCGTTTCGACTACGAGATCACGCTGCTCACCCTGCGCCACGTCGGCGGTACCAGCTTCTGCGCGCCCGTCGGCCACCTGCAGCGCGATGGCGACTACCGCGAGAGCTGGCAGCCGCAGCCCATGTCGGCGCTGGCGCTGGAACGCGCGCAGGACGTCGCGCGGCGGATCACCGACGAGCTCGGCGGTTGGGGCCTGTTCGGGGTGGAGCTGTTCGTGGCGGGCGACGAGGTCTGGTTCAGCGAGGTGTCGCCGCGTCCGCACGATACGGGCCTGGTGACGCTGGCCTCGCAGGATCTCAGCGAGTTCGCGCTGCACGCGCGCGCCATTCTCGGCCTGCCGGTTCCCTCCATCCGCCAGCTCGGGCCGGCCGCCTCGTGCGCGGTGCTGGCCGAAGGCGTGGGCGTGCCGGTGTTTTCCAAGGTCGACGCGGCGCTAGCCCAGCCCGACACGCACCTGCGGCTGTTCGGCAAGCCGCGCGTGGCCGGCCAGCGGCGGGTGGCGGTCACGCTGGCTCTCGGGGCGGACGTGGAGGATGCGCGTGAGCGGGCGCGCCGCGCCGCGGCCGAGCTCGTCGTCGAACTGCACCCGGAGATTCCATGAGCGAAAACCACGCGGGCTATTCCGTCTTCCTCTTCGACGCGGCCATCGAGGCCCTCGGCGAAGCCATCAGGCCCTACCTGCAGGACGGGCGGACCGGGCCGCATATCCCCTGCGACGTGGTGGACACCGGCGGCGCCTTCGTCGAGATGACGGTGCGCGCCCGCAACCGGCACGGCGATTCCGAGCAGGTCCACCTCATGGTGCCGGCCCAGATGGTGCGGATGATCGTGTCCAGCCACAGTGACACCGCGTTCGGCTTCGCCGCCACGCACCTGGAACCCGGGCTGACGGCGCTGCCGGTGGTCGGCCCGACGGCGCCGGCGCCGCAGTCGCCCTCGACGGCGATGCCGCATGGCATGGCCGTGCCGGGCGCGAATGCAGGTCCCGGCGACGCGGCGCAGCCCCCCGAAGGCTGAGCCTCAGCGCGGGCCGATGTCGATCCAGACCAGGTGGTGGTCGCTCGCCTCCGCGATCTCCGCCCCCGGCTGGCCGGCGCGCGGCCAGAACACGCCTGCGCCGCGCACGGGCAGATCGCGCGAGGGCAGCGCGTAGTCCAGCCGCAGCGTGCCCCCCTTGGGGCCGAAGTCGCCGGTGTGCGTGGACGTGTCGCCGCGGCGCGCGATGCCGCGCGCGGCCGCGCGCTCGACCGCGCCCTCGCTGCGCGGCGCCACCGCACCGTTGACGCGCGGATGCTGCAGCAGCTGCGCGATCGCGCCTGGCTCGCCGTCGCCATCGCCGGGGTCGGCGTTGTAGTCGCCCAGGATCACGAAGGACTCGCCGGCCGGCAGGCCGCCCACGCGGCCCTGGTCGTCGCGCAGCCAGGGCTTGGCGCCCGGCGTCAGGTACTCGGCCCAGAGGCGGATCTCGTCGAAGTTCCGGAGCCCATTGCGGTTTTCCGGGCCGTCGAACACCGGCGGCGTGGGATGCGCGGCCAGCACGTGGATGCGGCCCAGGGGCGTGCGCACCGGTACGTCCCAGTGCGACTTCGACGACAGCCGCAGCTGCGCCCACACCTCGGCCGGATACCAGGGCGCGCGGGTCTTCGGGTCGATCGGCTGCCGCGCGCCGGGCAGGCTGCTCCAGCGCAGCAGCTGGAAGCTGCGCGCCTGGCGCGTGTCGATGGGATGGCGCGAGAGCAGCAGCATGCCGTACTGGCCCGGGTGCAGGCCGTAGCCCCAGGCGTCGTTGCCGCGCTCGCGGCCCTCGCCGCCCACCACGCCGTTGCGGTCGAGGTCCAGGCCGCTCGGCACACCCGTGTTGACCGGCGCGAAGTAGCGGTACGCATAGCGCAGCGGTTGGCCGCCGTCCGGCTGCGCGACCTCGAGGTATTCACGCTGGAAGAGGTCGGCGGCGCGGCCCTGGGGGTCGAAGTCGAATTCGTTGAGCAGCACGATGTCCGGGCGCACGCGCTGTAGCACGGCGGCGATCCCGCGGGCGCCGTCGTCGCCCTTCGCGAGCCGGGCGATGAGGCCACCTGCGGCATCGTCGTAGAGCGAGGTGTTGTAGGTGGCGATGCGCAGTGCCTGCGGGCCGCCGGCGGCCGTGTCGCGGGCCCAGGCGTCGCGGTCGCCATGCACGCGCATGCGCACGCAGGCGGCGAGCAGGCCCGCCAGCAGGACCAGCAGGAGGACGAGGAGCAGCGGTCGGGTCATGGGGCCTCGGCGGGGAAGGGATGCCAGCCGCGGCCGTCGAAGGCCTCCAGCGGGCGGAAGCGGCGCTTGTAGTCCATCTTCGGATGGCCGTCGATCCAGTAGCCCAGGTACAGGTGGTCGCGGCCTTCCTCGGCCGCCCATTGCAGCTGGCGCAGGATCGCGTAGGTGCCCAGGCCGCGCGCGGCATGGTCGGGGTCGTAGAAGGTGTAGACGGCCGAGAGCGCGTCCGCGGTGACGTCGGTGACGGCCACGGCCAGCAGCTCGCCGTGGCCATCGGGCGCCTTGCGGCGGAACTCGAGAAAGCGCGTGCGGCTCCAGCTGCCGACCAGGAACTGGTCGAAGTCGGTGGCGCCGTGGTCGTCCATGCCGCCGCCGGGATGGCGCAGGCTGAGATAGCGGCGATACAGCGCCAGGTGCTCGTCGCTGCGCTCGGCGGGGCAGACGCGCATGCGAAGGTCGGCATTGCGGCGCAGGCACTTGCGCTGGCCGCGGTCGGGCACGAAGCCCGCCACCGGGATGCGCACCGGCGTGCAGGCGCGGCAGGCGCCGCAGTGCGGGCGATACACGATGTCGCCCGAGCGGCGGAAGCCCCAGCCGAGTGCGAGCGCGTACCACTGCGGCAGGCGCGGGTCGCGCGGGTCGAGCACGAGGTCGCGCGCCGGGCGTTCGGGCCAGTAGCCGCAGGGATGCACCGCCGAGTGGAACAGGCGGAGATCGTCATGATCGCGGGTGGGCGTCGACCCCATGGCGCGAGCATACCGTCCGCTCACGCTGGCCACGGGCTGAACATGGCCGACCTGCGGCGGGCCGGGGCGTCAACGGATGCGCCGGCCGGGCGTTTTCCGGTGCA
Organism: Pseudomonadota bacterium; assembly: GCA_049323195.1. Classification (GTDB taxonomy): domain Bacteria; phylum Pseudomonadota; class Gammaproteobacteria; order Xanthomonadales; family Xanthomonadaceae; genus Cognatilysobacter. The sequence continues at coordinate 10,181 of JBMOOW010000003.1, forward strand.
TCGGCATGGTGCCGGCATCCGGGAGTCCCACGTGAAGCAGTCCAAGATCCTCATCCTCGCCGTTGCGCTCGCCACCGCCGCGGGCGTGGCCATCGCCGCGCCGCCGGGCGGCGCCCCGGCCCGGGCCCGGGTCGATGCCAATGGCGACGGCCTCATCACCCGCGCCGAGGCCGCCGCGCACCCGCGCCTGGCCCAGCACTTCGACCGGCTCGACGCCAATCGCGACGGGCGCATCGATGCCTCCGAGCGCCCGAAGCACGGCCGCCGCGGCAGGGGCGGGCATGGCGGCATGGGCGCGATCCTGCGCCTGGATGCCAACGGCGACGGTCGCATCGCGCGCACCGAGGCGGGCGACTCCCGGCTGGCCGGGCGTTTCGCGCAGATCGATACCAACCGCGACGGCTACATCGTGCGCAGCGAGCTGGAAGCCGGCCACGAGCGCATGCGCGCCGAGCGCCGGCGCCAGGGCGAGCAGCGGGCGCGCGAGAAGTTCGCCCAGGCCGACCGCAACCGCGACGGCCGCCTGTCGCGCGACGAGGCGGCGCAGGCCATGCCGCGCCTGGAGAAGGCCTTCGCCTGGCTGGACGAGAACCGCGATGGCTTCCTGACCCAGCAGGAGATGCGCTTCGGCCACGGCCGCCGCTGATCCGACCCGGTTGATCCCGCCCGCGTCCGCTCCGGCGGCGCGGGCTTTTTTCACTCGCCGCCGAGGCGGCGCAGCTCGTGCGGCGTTTCGAACACGATGGCCGGGGCCAGCGCCTGCAGTGACTCGCGGGCGCCATAGCCCCAGGTGACCGCGCCGAAATCCATCCCGGCCGCGCGCGCGGCCTCGGCATCGGGGATCTGGTCGCCGATGTAGATGGCGCGCGATGCAGGTACGCCTGCAGCACGCGCCACGCGACGCAGGCGCCGGTGCTTGCCGAACATCGACGCGCCGCATTCGACGTGGCGCATGCGAACGCAGTGGCCGGGGCCGAGCAGTCGGTCCAGGTTGTCGCGCGAGTTCGAGGTCACCACCGCCAACGCGACGCCGCGCGTTTCCAGATGGGCCAGCGCGTCGCCGACGCCGTCGAAGAGCGGCATCGGGCCGCGATGCCGGCGCATCAGGCGTGTGAAGCTGCGCACCACGAAGGGCAGCTTCCAACGGGGCATGCCCACGTGGCGCATCACCTCGCGCGGGCCCAGCCGGCGCATCGCGTCCACCTCGTGCGGGCCGATCGCCGCGAAGCCGTGGAGCCGCGCGACCCGGTTCTGGACGGCGATGAAGAACGGGAACGTATCGGCCAGCGTGCCGTCGAGGTCGAAGATGACGAGGTCGTAGCGCATGCAGGCCGGTGGAGGTGGTGCGGCGGCATGCGCGTCTGTGCGCGCGTGCCGGCGGCGGCCGTCAGCTGGACACGTGCCGCACGGTCCGCACCACCCGCCAGCGCCCCTCGATGCGCCGTACTTCCAGCGTCTTGTAACGGGCGAACATGCGGTGGTGGTAGGCGCTGTACTCCACCGTGCCCGCATCGGCCGAGATCGGGCGGAAGTTGCTCACTTCCACGATGGTGGCCGGCTGCTTCGAGTTCGGGTGCACGCTGCCGGTGTCCTCGTCGGCGATGCGCTGGCAGTGCGAGGCGGGCACGATGGTGAGGCGCTCCGGCGGGCGCAGCGCGTCGCGCACGGCGGGCGGTGCGTCGGCGCCGTCCACGGCGAGGCAGGCCACCGGCGTGGCCACGACATCCGGCAACTCCTTCGCCAGCACCGCCTGCGCCACGGGCAGCAGCACGGGCTGCCGGACGCCGAAGGGCGGGGCGGCGACGTCCTGCAGCGGCGGCGTGGTCGTGCTGCGGAAGAAGGCCATCGCCGAGACGATGACGATGCCGCCGATCAGCGCCAGCTTGATGCGGAAGGCGCGCTTCTGCGCGGGGGTCTTCGTCGGCGCGTCGTCGAAGTCGGAGCGGAAGCTGAGCGTGGGGCCGTCGAGCGGGCGCGTCGATTCGACCAGCCCGGTTTCGCGCAGGATCTGCCGCGCATGCGCCTGGTCGTTCGACTGCACCACCCAGACCGCCGGACGCGCGGAATCGCGGCCCTTCTCGGTATAGCTGGCGGTGGAACGGCGGCCGCCCTTGTACGAGCGGCCATCGGTGATGCGCACCTCGATGCCCGCCTCGCGCAGCAGCTCCGCCACGCGTTCGACGTTCTCGAGGCGGGCGCTGGAGAAGACCTGGCGCATCCTTCAGCCCACCTGCGGCGGACGGTTGGCCGAGTCCGGAAGCACGCGGATCATGCCTTCCTGGGCGGTGCTGGCCACCAGCCGGCCCTCGCGGTCGTAGATCATCCCGCGTGCCAGGCCGCGCGCGCCCTGCGCGCTGGGGCTGTCGATCGAGTACAGCAGCCAGTCGTCCGCGCGGAACGGGCGGTGGAACCACAGCGCGTGGTCGAGCGAGGCCATCTGCACGTTGGGCTGGTAGTAGCTGATGCCGTGCGGGAACGTGGCCGTGCCGAGCAGGTGGAAATCCGAGGCGTAGGCCAGCAGCGCGCGGTGCAGCTCGGGCGCGTCGCCCACCTTCTCGCTCAGGCGGAACCACACCTGCTGGTAGGGCGGGCGCTTGGGCGGGCGCAGCTCGTCGCGCGGATACACGTGGCGGAACTCGAACGGCCCCTGCCGCGAGAGCCAGCGCTGCACCTTGGTCGGCAGCTTGACCAGCACTTCCGGGGGTACGGCGTGTGCGGGCTCGATGTCCTCGGGCTTGGGAACCTCGGGCATCGAAAGCTGGTGCTCGCTGCCTTCCTCGTGATGCTGGAAGGAGGCGGCCATGAACAGGATCGGCTGGCCGTGCTGGATCGCCGTCACGCGCCGCACCGAGAAGCTGCCGCCGTCGCGGGTGCGGTCCACCATGTAGAGGATGGGGGCGTCGATGTTGCCCGCGCGCAGGAAGTAGGCGTGCAGCGAATGCGCCGCGCGCTCGTCCCGGGCCGAGTCCATCGTGCACTGCGCGGCCGAGAGTGCCTGCCCCAGCACCTGGCCGCCGAAGACGTACTTGGTGCCGATGTCGCGGCTCTGGCCACGGAAGATGTTGTCCTCCAGCCGCTCGAGCGCGAGCAGCTCCACCAGTTCGGAGACCGGAGACGTCATGCGCGGGTGATCCTGCGGAACGGGCCCGGATTATACGGGCGGGTACGGGCGACCCCGTTCAGGGCGCCTGCACGTCCAGCCGCCGCAGCGGGACGCTCGCCAGGACGTGCTCCCAGGGGAACAGCGGGCCGGGGTCGCGCTTGCGCCGCACCTGCCTGGACGGATCGTCGGTGGCCGGGACCACCGCGGTGTCCAGGTCCTCGTGGCCGGCGACCCACTTCAGCGTCGGGTGCTCGGCCGCCAGGCGCAGCAGCAGGGCAACGAGCGTGTCGATCTGCGCGGGCGTGTAGGGCTCGCTCATGGCCTGGTGGGCGCTGTCGTACCACCGCGGGTAACGGCCGGTGTTGACGAGCTCGATGCCGATCGAGCGCGGGTTGTAGCCACGCGTATGGTGGGCCACGCGGTCGACGGCCACGTACTGGTGCAGCGAGCCGTCGCGATCGATGTAGTAATGCCCGCTGTTGCCGGTGCCGTTGCCCTCGTACAGCACCTTCTCGCCGTAGGCGCGGGCCATGGCGAGGTCGGGCAGCTCCGTGCAGTGGACGATCACCAGGTCGACCTGCGACACCGGCCGCGCTTCCAGCCGCGATTCATAGGGCAGCGGATCGACGTGCACCGGAAGCGGCGGAAGGTCGGGGAGCATCCGCCGGATGCTAGCATCGCCGCCCCATGCGACGGCCGCCCCTCGACTCCGCGCTCGGCCAGCTGATGGCCCGGTTTCCGCGCGCGGGGCGCGTGGACTTCATCGGCGTGCGTCCCGCGCGGGGCGTCGACGTGCAGGCGGTCGACGCGGTGCAGGCCGTGGCGGGCCGCGGGCTGGTCGGGGATCGCTATGCCGGCGGCAGCGGCAAGCGCGGCGTCACGCTCGTCCAGGCCGAGCACCTGCCGGTGATCGCGGCACTGGCCGGGTTGGACGCGGTGGAACCGGCCACGCTGCGCCGCAACCTCGTGGTGGCCGGCATCCCGCTGCTCGCGCTCAAGGGCCGGCTCTTCCGCGTCGGCCCGGTGCTGCTCGAAGGCACCGGCCCCTGCGATCCCTGCTCGAAGATGGAAGCGGCACTGGGCGAGGGAGGCTACAACGCGATGCGCGGCCGTGGCGGGCTGTGCGCGCGCATCGTCGAGGGCGGCGTGATCCGCCTGGGCGATGCCGTGCAGGCCGTCGATTGACGCGCGCTGCGCCACACTCCACCGCGGCACCGCCGCCCACAGGAACATCGACGACATGCGTGGCCACTGCATCCTCTCCCATGGCTTCGAAAGCGGACCGGACGCGACCAAGGTGACCGCGCTGGCGGAGGTGGCCGCGCGGCTGGGCTTCAGCCACGAGCGGCCGGACTACACCGACCTCGACGCCATGCGCGAGGTCAGCTCGCTGGGCGACGTCGCTGCGCGCCTGGAACGGCTGCGCGGGCGTATCCGCGAGGCGATCGTGCGTGGGCCCGTGGTGCTCGCCGGTTCCAGCCTCGGCGCCTGGATCAGCGGCCGCGCCTCGCTGGAGTTCCCCGTGGCCGGGCTGTTCCTGATGGCTCCGCCGGTGCGCCTGGACGCCAGCCATCCGCTGGAGGCCGCTCGCGTGCCCACGTCGATCATCCATGGCTGGTATGACGAGCTCATCCCGGCCGAAGACGTGGTCGCCTGGTCGCGTGCCCGTGGCGCGCGGCTGTTGCTGGTGGACGACGGCCACCGCCTCTCGGCGAGCGTCGAGGCCAGTGCCGACGCGTTCGGCGACCTGCTCAGGACACTCTGACCGATGCGCTACTTCGTCAGCTGCGGCAAGGGGCTGGAATACCTGCTCGTCGACGAGCTCGTCGCGCTCGGCTGCGGGCACGCGACCGCCGCCGTGGCGGGTGCGAACCTCGCCGGCGACCTCGCGCAGGCACAGCGTGCGGTCATGTGGTCGCGCCTGGGCAGCCGGGTGCTGTGGCCCATCGCCGAATTCGACTGCCCCGACGAGCAGGCGCTCTACGCCGGCGTCGCCTCCGTCGATTGGACGCGGCACCTGCCGCCACACGCGGCCATCGCGGTGGACGCGCACGTGGGCGGCGGCGCGATCACGCATGCCCAGTACGCCGCGCAGCGCGTCAAGGACGCGGTGGTCGACACCATGCGCGCGGCCACGGGCACGCGCCCGGACGTCGACCTGCACTCGCCGGACGTGCGCCTGAGCCTGGTGATCCGCAAGGGTCGCGCCGTGCTGTCCATCGACCTCTCGGGCGCGCCCATGCATCGCCGCGGTTGGCGCCGCAAGCAGGGCGAGGCGCCGCTCAAGGAGAACCTCGCCGCCGCCGTGCTGCTGCGCGGGCGCTGGCCGGAGGTCTACGCGGCCGGTGGCGCACTGCTGGATCCGATGTGCGGCAGCGGCACGCTGCTGATCGAGGGCGCGCTGATGGCAGCCGATGTCGCGCCCGGCTTGATGCGCCACGAGAACGCGCCGCCCACGCGCTGGCCCGGCTTCGATGCCGATGCCTGGGCGGCCCTGCGAGTCGATGCGATCCGCCGCGAGGCCGAAGGCCGCGCGGCGCTACGCCGCGCATTCGTGGGGCGCGACATCGACCCGCAGGCGATCCGCGCGGCGCGTGACAATGCGATCGACGCGGGCCTGGTCGACGTGATCGACTCCGAGGTCGGTGACGTGAGGTCGCTCGAAATCCCCGTTCTTTCCCGCATTTCCCGCGATCCGGGGCGGGACGCGGAGCAGGCTTCGACGTCCCGCGACGGAGGTTCCCTCGAAGGTGGGGCGCCGGCGGCTGCCTCGGTCGGATCGGCCGGGGCTGACGCGGCGGCGGGTGCGCCCTCACCGGCAGGCCTCATCGTCTGCAACCCGCCTTACGACGCGCGCCTGGCCGCCGATCCCGCGCTCTACCGCGCCCTCGGCGACGCCCTGCGCCGCACGGCGCCCGACTGGCGCGCCAGCCTGCTCTGCGGCGACGAGCCCCTGGCGCGCGCAACCGGCCTGCGCGCACGCAAGACCTATCGCGTCTTCAACGGCGCGATCGAGACGGTGCTGCTGGTGGTGGACCCGATCGGCCCGGCCCGACGCGCGGACGCGGAGGAGGGCGCAGCGTTGTCGGATGGCGCGCAGATGGTCGCCAACCGCCTGCGCAAGAACCTTCGCCGCCTCAAGGCATGGCGCGAGCGCGAAGGCGTGACCTGTTTCCGTGCGTACGACGCCGACCTGCCCGAGTACGCGGCCGCCATCGACGTCTACACCACCGATGAGCCCGCGCCCCGTACGTTCCTGCACGTGCAGGAATACGCCGCGCCCGCGGAGATCCCGGAAGCGACCACGCGCGGGCGCCGCAACGAATTGCTGGCGGCGGCACGCGAGGTGTTCGCCGTGCCTCGCGAGCACGTCGCGCTCAAGACGCGCGAGCGCGGCAAGGGTGGAAGCAAGTACGGCCATTTCGATCAGCGCGGCGAGTTCGTCATCGTGCGCGAGGGCGGGGCGCGCCTGCGCGTGAACCTCTTCGACTACCTCGACACCGGCCTGTTCCTCGACCACCGGCCCATGCGCCTGCGACTCTTCGACGAAGCCCGCGACGCGCGCTTCCTCAACCTGTTCGCCTATACCGGCGCCGCAACGGTGCATGCCGCCCTGGGCGGCGCGCGCACCACGACCACCGTCGACCTGTCGGCCACCTACCTGCAGTGGTGCGCCGACAACCTGCAGGAGAACGGCCTGGGCGGCGCCAGGCACCGGCTGGTGCAGGCCGATGCCATCGCGTGGCTGGAGGCCGACACCGGCCAGTACGACCTCGTCTTCTGCGACCCGCCCACCTTCTCCAACTCCAAGCGCGCGAGCGACTTCGACGTGCAGGCCGCCCACGTGCGCCTGCTGCGCGCGGCGGTGGCACGGCTGGCGCCCGGCGGCGTGCTGTACTTCTCCAATAACTACCGCCGCTTCCGCCTGGACGAGGAACAGGTGGGGCAGTTCGCCGAGGTGGAGGACATCAGCGCCCACACCATCCCCCCGGACTTCGAGCGCAACCCCCGCATCCATCGCTGCTGGCGCCTGGGCCCGCGCCACCGCGCGTAGCCCGGGCAAGCCAGGCGCACCCGGGTTCGCGTACCGGGGCGATCCGTGCCGTCGGCCGCGGCGTCGCATCGGTGCGTGTTCTGCCTCATGCCGCCGTGGTCCCGGGTGCGCTTCGCTTACCCGGGCTACGGGCGTGATGCGGGGCGGCGCAGGCGCGTGGCGAGGAATCGGCCGCGCTGCTTCGTGGAACCCAACGGATCCGTCGTCGTCCCGCCCCCGCAACGGCCCGTTGCGGGGGCGCGGGGTGGCCGGCGTGCGCGGCGGCGCCATGTCGTCGGCATCGCGCAGGAGAATCCGCCATGACCGACACCGCCCGCAGTGCCCGCGTGGCCCGCATCGTCGCCGGGATGCCCACCAGCGACGGCGCCGGCGTGCGCCTCACCCGCCTGGTGGGCACGCCGCAGCTGGACATGCTCGACCCCTTCCTGATGCTGGACGAGTTCGGTACCGACCGGCCGCAGGACTACCTCGCCGGCTTCCCGGACCACCCGCACCGCGGCTTCGAGACGGTCACCTACATGCTCGAGGGCCGCATGCGCCACCGCGACAACCGCGGCAACGAGGGCCTGCTGGTGCCCGGCAGCGTGCAGTGGATGACCGCCGGCCGCGGGCTCGTGCATTCGGAGATGCCCGAGCAGCAGGAAGGCCGCATGCGCGGCTTCCAGCTGTGGGTGAACCTGCCGGCGCGCGACAAGCTGTGCGAGCCCCGCTACCAGGAGTTCGCGCCGGACCGCATCCCGCGCGTACGGCCCGTGCCCGGCGTGGAGGTGGCGGTGATCGCGGGCCGGGTCGACGGCGCCATCGGGCCGGTCGAGCAACCCGCGACCTCGCCGGTCTACCTCGACGTCGCGCTCGATGCCGGTGCCGCGTGGGCGCCGGCGCTGCCCGAAGGCCATGCGGGGTTCGTCTACGTCTTCGAGGGCGCCGCGCAGGTGGGCAGCGACGCGCGCGAGGTCGCGCGCGGCCAACTCGCGGTGCTGGACGGCGCGGGCGAAGTGCGGCTCCACGCCGGCAGCGATGGCGCGCGGCTGCTTCTCGTCGCCGGCCGTCCACTGCGCGAGCCCGTCGCCCGCTACGGCCCCTTCGTCATGAACACCCGCGAGCAAGTGCAGCAGGCGTTCCGGGACTACCAGGCCGGGCGTTTCTGACGCCCGGTTCCGCGGGTGCTCAGTTGCCGGCGACCCGGACCGCGCTGAACCGCAGCGAGTTGGCCTGGGCGATCGAATCCCCCAGTTCCTGCTGCGATGCGGCCTGGATCCAGAGGTAGGCCACGCGCCCATCCGGGAGTTCGATCAGGGTTTCGCGGGCCTGCACGTCGGGCTTGCCGGCCAGCTCGCTGCGGTACCAGTGCACTTCCCGCCCGTCGATGCGGGCTTGCTCGGCGCGGTTGCCACGCGCGGGTTTGAACGGGCTGTCCTTGGCGATGTAGAGCCCGAAGGCCTCGGAGCCGTCGGCGCGCAGGGCACGGCAGAACTGCGTGCTGGCGGCAGCCTTGTATTCCCAGGTCAGGCCGCTGGACGCGGGCAGCTGCGGGCAGGCATCGGGCGCGGACTGCGCGGCGGCGTGGCCGCCTGCACCGAGCAGGGCCACGGTGGCGAAAGCGTGGACGATCGACTTCATGTGTTTCCCCCAGCAGACCACGCGGCGTGGTCACGTCCCGACCATAGACCAGCCGGCTGGGCTTGACAAACGCATGGGTGTAACGTCGGCCGCCGTTCGTCGGCAGCCGCGCCTCGCCGGTCAGTTGGCGCGCCGGGTGATACGGATCGCGGCAGGAGGTGACGCTCCGCGTCCCAGTTCGAGCAGCTCGAAGCGCCAGCCACCCGTCTCGAACGCTTCCCCACCGGGGCGCGTGGACAGCACGAACGCCTGGCCGGGTGCCGCGCCCCTGGCATGGACGAGTTCCGCCTCGGCCCAGCCGGCGTGGATGCAGGTCACGTCCGGCGGGCAGCGCGAATCGCTGAGCAGCCGCGTGTACGCCAGCGACGAGCCGTCCGCCAGCCGCGCCCGCGCGCCGGGTACGAGCTCGTAGTCGGCCGCGCGGGGCGCGGGGCGCGACGCGGCGCAGGCGGCGAGGAGCATCGCGCCCGCCAGGACCGCAAGGGCCGGCACCCCGCGCACGCCCGGCAGGCTCACGGCTCGCGCCGGTCGTCGACGGTCACGCGCCCGTCGGGCCGGACGTGCAGGGTGATGCGCCGCCCGTATTCGGTCTCGGCGATCGGCCCGATCGCGCAGTCGCACAGAGCCTGCGCGATGGCGGGGACGGTATTGCCGTGGCCGACGACGACCACAGTGCCCGCGTCGTGCCGCGCGCGCAGATGGCGGGCGAAGTCGGCCGGGTTGGCGGTGTCGTAGGAGGTGACGGCCAGGCCATGGGCCCGCGCGATCGGCAGGGCCGTGGCCTGCGCGCGCCGCAGCGGCGTCGCGTAGACGGCGACCACCGGGCGCCAGCTCAAGGCGGAAGCCAGGCGCTGGGCGCGTCGCTGGCCCGCGGGCGCGAGACCCGGATCGCGCGGGTCGTCCGCTCCCTTCTCGGCATGCCGCACCAGCACGAAGGTGGTGCCCTCGGCCGGGTCGGGCAGGGACCGGCAGCCGGTGACCGCGGTCGACAGCAGGAGCAGCAGCAAGGCGATGCGCATGGAGGGCCCTCCCCGGAAGCCTGCTATGAAACCGCGGATGCCCGCCCCGTGCACGTGGCGACCGTCACGGGCGTGCCGCCAGGGTGATCAGCAGCCCGCGCGCGGCGGCCAGGCGGGTGGTGGCGTCGGGCAGGTCGAGTTTGATCCTGAGCTTGTCGGGTCCATCCATCTGGTAATGGCGCGGCTGGCCCTGGATGAGCCTGATCACCGCCATCGGATCGACCTTCGGCTTTTCCACGAACTGCACGCGCCCGCCAGCCTCGCCCAGCTCGAGCTTGCGGATACCCAGCTCCGTGGCCTGCTGCTTGAGCTCGGCGATCGCGAACAGGTTCCTGGCCGCATCCGGCAGCAGGCCGAAGCGGTCGATCATCTCGACCTGCAGCTCGCGCAGTTCCTCGGTGTTGCGGGCAGCGCTCACGCGCTTGTAGAGCGTCAGTCGCGTGTGCACGTCGGGCAGGTAATCGTCGGGGATCAGCGCCGGGATGTGCAGCTCCACGTCGGCGCCGCGCGCCTCGACGACGTCGACGTCCGGCAGCTTGCCCTGGCGGATCGAGCGCACCGCGCGCTCCAGCAGCTCGGTGTACAGGCTGAAGCCGACCTCGGCCATCTGCCCGCTCTGCTCCTCGCCGAGCAATTCGCCGGCGCCGCGGATCTCGAGATCGTGGGTGGCCAGGGTGAAGCCCGCGCCCAACTCGTCCATCGCCGCGATCGCATCCAGGCGCTTGCGCGCATCCTCGGTGATCGCCTTGCGGTCCGGGATCACGAGGTAGGCGTAGGCACGGTGGTGCGAGCGGCCCACGCGGCCGCGCAGCTGGTGCAGCTGGGCCAGGCCGAACTTGTCGGCGCGGTTGATGATGATGGTGTTGGCGTTCGGGATGTCGATGCCCGATTCGATGATGGTCGTCGACAGCAGCACGTTGAAGCGCTGCTTGTGGAAGTCGAGCATCACGCGCTCGAGCTCGCGCTCGGGCATCTGCCCGTGGGCGACGCCGATGCGCGCGTCGGGCACCAGCTCCTGCAGCTGGCGCTGCATGCGGCCGATCGATTCCACGTCGTTGTGCAGGAAGTAGACCTGGCCGCCGCGCGAGAGCTCGCGCTGGAAGGCCTCGCGCAGCTGCGCGTCGTCCCATGGCACCACGAACGTCTGCACGGCGAGGCGGTGCGCCGGCGGGGTCGCGATGATGGAGAGGTCGCGCAGGCCCGCCATCGCCATGTTGAGCGTGCGCGGGATCGGCGTGGCGGTGAGCGTGAGCAGGTGCACGTTCGCGCGCAGCGCCTTCAGGGCCTCCTTCTGGCGTACGCCGAAGCGCTGCTCCTCGTCGACGATCACCAGGCCCAGGTCCTTGAATTTCACGTCCGGCTGCAGCAGGCGATGGGTGCCGACGATCACGTCGATCCTGCCTTCGGCCACCTTCTCGAGCTCGGCGGCGATCTCCTTCTTGGACTTGAAGCGCGACAGCACCTCGACGCGGATCGGCCAGTCGGCGAAGCGGTCGCGGAAGTTGCGGTAGTGCTGCTCGGCGAGCAGCGTGGTCGGTACCAGCAGTGCGACCTGCTTGCCACCGGTCGCCGCGACGAAGGCGGCGCGAACGGCGACCTCGGTCTTGCCGAAGCCGACGTCGCCGCAGACCACGCGGTCCATCGGCTGGCTGGACTGCAGGTCGACGACGACGGACGTGATGGCCGCGGCCTGGTCGGGCGTCTCCTCGAACGGGAACGCGGCGGCGAACGGCTCGTACATCGTGCGGTCGACGTCGATCGCCAGACCTGCTCGCGCCTGGCGCTTGGCCTGGATCTCCAGCAGCTCGGCCGCGACGTCGCGGACCTTCTCGGCCGCCTTCTTCTTCGCCTTCGCCCACTGCTCGCCGCCGAGCGAATGCAGCGGCGCCGTTTCTTCCGACGCGCCCGAATAGCGGTTGATCAGGTGCAGCTGCGAGACCGGCACGTAGAGCCGGTCGCCCTTGGCGTACTCGATGTCGAGGAATTCGCCGGGGGTGCCGCCGACGTCGAGCGTCACCAGCCCGCGGTAGCGGCCGACGCCATGGTCCTCATGGACGATCGGCGCGCCTTCGGTGAGCTCGCCCAGATCCTTGATGATCGCTTCGGGTTCGCGCCCCGCGCGCTTGCGCCGGCGCGGCTGGCTGGCGCGTTCGGGGAAGAGCTGGCGCTCGGTGAGGATGGTGAACGTCGGCGTCGAGATCGAGAAGCCATCGTCGATCGGGGCGACGGCGACGGCGACCAGCTTCCCGGCCGCCTGCGCGTCGGCGGGCGCGCTGCGCACGGCGGGCCCGCGCTCGTAGAACGCCGTCCAGTCCGGCAGCACGGTGGGCTTCAGGCCGACGGCGTCGAGCAGCTCGAGCAGCGCCTCGCGTCGCCCTGCCGAATCGGCCGCGATGAGCACGTCGCCGGGGTAGACGGACAGGAAGGACTTCAGCGAATCGGCCGCAGCCGGGTCGCGCGGCGCAAGCGGCAGCGGCATGGCCGGCTGGTCGCCCAGCGGCTGCGCGCGATCGGCCTGCGCATGGCCCTCGCCGCAGACTTCGATGCGCGACAGGCGGTTGAGCACGCCCCGCAGCGCATCCGGCGCCAGATATAGCTCCGACGGCGGCAGCACCGGGCGCTCCACGTCGTGGCGGCGCTGCTCGTAGCGGTCGCCCGTCTGCGCCCAGAAGTGCTCGGCCGCCTCGAAGCTGCCATGGCACATCACCGGCAGCAGCGCAGTGTCGAGGTAGTGGAACAGCGTGGCGGTTTCGTCGAAGAACAGCGGCAGGTAGTACTCGACGCCGCTGGGCGCGAGGCCGGACTTCAGGTCCTGGTAGAGCGAGCTTCGGCGGGTGTCGACGTCGAAGCGCTCGCGCAGGCGTTCCAGTGCGACCTTGAGCGCCGCCTCGTCCAGCGGCAGTTCGCGGCCCGGGAGCAGGTGGATGCGCTCGATCTTCTCCAGCGAGCGCTGGGATTCGGGGTCGAACACGCGGATCGTATCGATCTCGTCGTCGAGCAGTTCGACGCGGAAGGGCTGGTCGGCGCCCATGGGGTAGACGTCCAGCAGGCCGCCGCGCACGGCGAAGTCACCCGGATCGAGCACCTGCGGAACGTGCCGGTAGCCCGCGGCTTCCAGGCGGCGTTTCTCGGCGTCCAGATCCAGGCGCTGGCCCACGCGAACGTCGAAGCTGCCGCCCACCACGTGCCTTGGCGGCGCCAGGCGCTGCATGAGCGTCTGGACGGGCAGCACGACCACGCCGCGCTTGAGCTGCGGCAGGCGGTGCAGCGTGGCCAGGCGCTGGCTGACGATGTCCGGGTGCGGGCTGAAGGCGTCGTAGGGCAGCGTCTCCCAGTCGGGGAACGCGAGTACCGGCATGGCGCCGTCCGGCGCGGAGCGCGCGCCCAGCAGCGTGCGCAGGTCGCTTTCCAGCTGGTGCGCGGACTGGTTGTCGCGGGTCACCGCGAGCAGTGGGCCCTCGTGCGCCTGCGCGGCGGCGGCGATGTGGAAGGCGAGGGCCGAGGCGGACACGGGCGCGCGCCACCAGGCGCGCTGCTGGCCGGCCTTGGGCAGCGGCGGGGTCGGAAAGGTGGGGGATGCCATCAGGCGCGCAATTCTAGCGGAGCCGGTCGCAGCGCCTGCGCCGGCTCAGCGCGCGGCGGGCTCGAGCGAGACGCGCACGAAACCGGGATCGGCGGCGTCCTCGACGGTGCGAAAGCCCAGCGAGCGCGCCAGTTCCAGCATGGCCGTGTGCTCGGCCGGGAGCTCGCCCTGCAACAGGTCGAGGCGACGGCTCCGTGCCCACTTGGCCAGCCGCGTGAGCAGGTAGCGGCCGACGCCCATGCCGGCGATGAAGCGGCTGACCAGCACGGTGAATTCGCCCCGGTGGCCGGCCGCGTCGGTATGCACGTGGGCGAGGGCGGCGATGACGGCCTCGCCGGGTGGCTCGGGATCGCAGGCCACCAGCATGAAGTCGGTGCGCGGGTTCAGGCGGGTCAGCCGCTGCGCCTCGCCGGGGCCGAGCTCGGCCACGCCACCGGCCAGGCGCAGGCGCAGGCGCTCGGGCTCCAGCAGCGCGAAGCCGGCGCGCAGCGGGTCGGCGTCTTCGGGACGGACCGGTCGTACATGCACCTGCCGCCCGTTGGGGAGGCGGTGCCGCTCGTGCCAGGGCGGCAGTCGATCACGGGCAGCCATGGGGCGGAACATTCCAGAATGTTCGTGATGCTTCCGTCGTCCATTCAGATCATGACCAACGAAGAGCTGACCGGCCTTGCCGGGCGCTGGCCCGGCGTCACCGTCGACACCAAGTGGGACGCCGACCTGGTCTGGTCGGTGGCCGGCAAGATGTTCTGCATCCGCGCCGCCGACGCGGACGCCGGGGCGCCACTGAGCTTCAAGGTGCCGGCCGAGCGTTTCCTCGAGCTCACGGGCACGCCCGGCTTCGTGCCGGCGCCCTACCTGGCCCGCGCGCACTGGGTGCAGGCCTCGCCGGGTGCCGTCCCGGCCGACGCGCTGCGCGCGATGGTCCGCACGAGCTACGAGCTGGTGTGCGCGAAGCTGCCGAAGAAGCTGCAACGTGAACTCGTCGACTGAGGCGCCGTCCTTCCGCGACGCGCTGCGCTTCTGGCTGCTGCTGGGCTGCATCAGCTTCGGCGGGCCGGCGGGGCAGATCGCCGTCATGCATGACGAACTCGTCCAGCGCCGCCGCTGGGTGAGCGAGGCGACGTTCCTGCGGGCGCTGGACGTCTGCATGCTGCTGCCCGGCCCGGAGGCGATGCAGCTGGCGACCTGGCTGGGCTGGCGGCTGCACGGGATCCGGGGCGGCGTGGCGGCCGGCGCGCTGTTCGTGCTGCCGGCGGCGCTGCTGCTGGGCCTGCTGTCCTGGCTGTACGTGCGGTTCGGGCGGATGCCGCTGGCCGACGGCGTGCTGCTCGGGCTGCAGGCGGCCGTGCTCGGCATCGTGCTGCAGGCCGTGCACCGCATCGGCGCGCGCGTGCTGCGCACGCCGCTGGCGGTCGTGCTCGCGGGAGCGGCGCTGGTCGGCGTGGCGGCTTCGTTGCCGTTTCCCCTGATCGTCGCCGTGGCGGCCGCATTGGGCTGGCTCGCGGCGCGCTGGAAGCCGGCGTGGTTGCCGCCCGCAGGCGGGCATGCCCCGGGCACGGGCGCGGGTACGGAGGGGGGACCGGCAACGCGCACGGCGTCGTGGCGGGCGACGCTGCGCATCGCGGGGGTCCTGCTGGCCGCGTGGTGGCTGCCGCTGCTGCTGGTCGCCGCATGGCTTGGCGCGGGCAGCACCGCCTTCGCCATGGGCCTGTTCTTCAGCAAGGCCGCGCTGGTCACCTTCGGCGGCGCCTATGCCGTGCTGCCCTACGTGGCGCAGCAGGCCGTGGACGTGCACGGCTGGCTGGACACGGGGCAGATGATGGCGGGCCTGGGGCTTGCCGAGACCACGCCCGGGCCGCTGATCCTGGTGCTGGAATTCGTCGGATTCGTCGGCGGCTGGCAGCACGCCGACCTCGGCTCGCCGCTGGCGTCGGCCGTGCTGGGCGCGTCGGTCACGCTCTGGGCCACGTTCCTGCCGAGCTTCCTGTTCGTGCTGGCCGGTGCCCCGTGGTTCGAGCGCATCGGCGCCATGCCGCGCGTGGCGGCGGCGCTCTCGGCGGTCACGGCCGCGGTGGTCGGCGTCATCGCCCACCT
>JBMOOW010000004.1:0-25537 GCA_049323195.1 Pseudomonadota bacterium
GCCGAAGTCTGCTACCGGTTCAACCACCGGACCGAAGACCTGAAGCCCTTACTTTTCAAGCTCTTGAGGCAGACTTCCATCCAGGAATTGCGTCCCACATTGGTCCGGAAAGGCTAGGAATTACCTTCTTTTGTGCGGCCGGACGTGGCGGCGACGCGGCGCGCCCGGCAGGATGGCCGCATGGCCACTGCCGCTTTCCGCGTCCGTTTCCCCGTCGCCCTCGCCATCGTGCTGCTGCTGGCCGGCTGCCGGGACGCGGAGGATGCCCCGCCGCCTGCCCGCCCCGCGCCGACGCCGGAAGCGGCCGTGCACCGGCTGCTGGACGACCTGCGCCGCGACGACCTCGGCGCCTATGCCGTGCATGCGCTGCCGCCCGACCTCTACGCCCGCACCGATGCGGCCTGGCGCGCGGGCCACAGCCGCTGGCCCCTGTCGGAGTTGCCGTTGGCCCGCCACCTGCCGGCCGCCATCGACCGCCTCGCCGCGCCCGGCGCCGAGGCGCTGCTGCGCCGCGGCTATCGCCAGCAGTTCGCTGGCGCCCGCGCCGAGGTGCGCACGGCCGCGCGCACGCTGGCCCTGTTCGCCCGGCAGATGCTCGAGCGCAGCCCCGACATGCCGGCCGCGGAGCGCGCCCATCGCCTGCAACAGGTGGCGGCGCTGGCGGCCTGGGCCGATACGGCCCGACTGGCCGATGCCGGGCGGGTGGAGCCGCTGCTCCCGGGCCTGGTCCGCGCGGCGCGGGCCACCCACCTGGCCGGGGGCGACGCCGCGTGGTCGCAGGCGGGCCTGCATCGCAGCCTCACCCGCCTGCGCCCCGCGCTGCGCGAGGGAAAACGCGCGCTCGCCACGCTGGGCCTGGACGTGGACGCCGCCCTGCGCAGCGTGCGCATGGAGCGCGTGACCGGCACCGCCGACAGCGCACGCCTGCGCCTGCGCTACACGCTGGCCGGCCGGCCGGTGGTCGCCGAGCTCGACCTCGTGCGCCGGCCCGAGGGCTGGTTCCTCGCCGACAGCCTGCGCCATGCGCAGGCCGCGCTGCCCTCCGCGGCCGGGCCCGGCGGGCGCGTTGGGCATAATGCCGACGATGGCCCAGCACCCGCAGACGCCCCTGCCCTTCCCGGACGCCCCGCCGCCCGCTGACGATCCGTCCGCCCCGGCGACCGGCGGCGCTGCCTCCGAGCCCGAGGCCGCCGCCGGCGGGCCGGTCGCATCGCCGCACGAGCCCGATCCGGCGCAACCCGACCTGCCCATGCCCGGTGCCACGCCGGCCGAATCCGTGCTCGAGCCACCGCCCGCCCCGATCGCCGCGCCGCCGCGGGCCGACTCCGCCGCGCACCGCCCCTGGTGGGCGCGCCTGCTGGGCCGCGTGCTGGAGCCCTGGCTGGCGCTCAAGATCGAACCCAAGGCCCCGGCCGAGCACGTGCCGGACTGGAACGGCGCCCCGGTCTGCTACGTGCTGGAGGACTACGGCCTCTCCAATGCCCTGATCCTCGACCGCGCCTGCCGCGAGGCCGGCCTGCCCTCGCCGCTCACCCCGTTGCCGGGCGACCCCACCGGGCGCGGCCGCGCCTACGTCGCGCTGTCACGCCGCAGCGTGGGGCCGATCGCGCCGTTGCCGAACATCCCGGGCGTGATCGAACGCCCGCACTCGTCCAACGGCAAGTCCCATTCCGAATCGCTGGCCCGCCTGATCGCCGCGCACCGCGACGATCCCGCGCTCGACGTGCAGCTGGTGCCCGTGTCCATCTTCGTCGGCCGCGCGCCCGAGAAGACCACCGGCTGGTTCTCGGTGCTGTTCTCGGAGAACTGGCAGCTGGTGGGCCGCTTCCGCCGCCTGCTGGCCATCGCGCTCAACGGCCGCGACACCTACGTCCGCTTCGCGCCGCCGGTGTCGCTGCGGGCGATCGTCAACGAGGGCCTGCCGCCCGAGCGCACCGTGCGGAAACTGTCGCGCGTGCTGCGCGCGCACTTCCGCCGCATCCGCACCGCGGTGATCGGGCCGGACCTGTCCACCCGCCGCCTGCTGGTGGACCGCGTGCTCACCGCGCCCGGGGTGCTCGAGGCCATCGCCGACCAGGCCCGCCGCGACGGCACCAACGCCGCCGAGGCCTGGAAGAAGGCCCACGCCTACGCCTACGAGATCGCCGCCGACTACTCGCACCCGGTGGTGCGCTCGGCCAGCTTCCTGCTCGCGCCGGTCTGGAACCGCATCTACCGCGGCGTGCTGGTGCACCACCTGGACCGGCTCAAGCAGGACGCGCCCGGCCATGAGGTCGTCTATGTGCCCTGCCACCGCAGCCACATGGACTACCTGCTGCTGAGCTACCTGCTGTACACGCGCGGCATCGTGCCGCCGCACATCTTCGCGGGCGTGAACCTCAACCTGCCGGTGGTCGGCACGCTGCTGCGCAAGGGCGGCGCGTTCTTCGCACGGCGCAGCTTCCGCGGCAACGCGCTGTATTCGGCGGTGTTCCGCGAGTACATGGCGCAGCTCGTCGCCGGCGGCTATTCCATCGAGTACTTCATCGAAGGCGGCCGCTCCCGCACCGGGCGCCTGCTGCAGCCCAAGGGCGGCTCGCTGGCGATGACCGTGCGCGCCTACCTGCGCCAACCCACGCGTCCCGTGCTGTTCCAGCCGATCTACATCGGCTACGAGAAGATCATGGAAGGACGCAGCTACCTCGACGAGCTGTCCGGCAAGCCGAAGGAAAAGGAATCGATCTGGCAGCTGCTGATGGGCATCCCCAAGGTGCTGTCCAGCAACTACGGCCAGGTGGTGGTGAACTTCGGCGAGCCGATCCGGCTGACCGACCTGCTCGCGGAAAAGGCGCCGGACTGGGACGGCACCCCGGTGCCCGAGGAGGCCAAGCCGGCCTGGTTCGCCGACACCGTCGATACGCTGGCCCAGCGCATCCAGGTCAACGTCAACCGCGCCGCCGACGTCAATCCGATCAACCTGCTCGCGCTCGCGCTGCTGTCCACGCCGAAGCACGCGATGAACGAGGCCGACCTGCTCGAGCAGATCGCCCTGTCCAAGAAGCTGCTCGCGCAGCTGCCCTATTCCGACCGGGTGACGGTGACGCCGCACACGCCCGGGGAGATCGTCGCGCACGCCGAGGAGATCGGCGTGCTGCTGCGCGTGAAGCACCCGCTGGGCGACGTGCTGGAGGTCGATGGCGAGAAGGCGGTGCTGCTGTCGTATTTCCGCAACAACGTGCTGCACCTGTTCACCGCCGCGGCCTGGGTGGCCTGCTGCTTCCAGAACAACCGCCGCATGGCGCACGCGTCCGTGCTGCGCCTGGGCCGCAGCGTCTATCCGTTCCTGCAGGCCGAGCTGTTCCTGCCCTGGGACGAGGACGGTTTCGCCGAGCGCCTGGAGCGCACCATCGAGCTGTTCGCCGCCGAGGGCCTGCTGCAGCGTTCGGGCGAGGACGGCGAGATGCTCGCGCGCAACGCCGGCCAGTCCGACGAGGTCTTCCGCCTGCGTGCCATCGGGCATTCGCTGCAGCAGGCGTTCGAGCGTTACTACATCGCCATCTCGGTGCTGGCCAAGAACGGCCCGGGCACCCTCAGCGCGGGCGAGCTGGAAACCCTCTGTCACCTCGCGGCGCAGCGCCTGTCGCTGCTGTACGCACCGGCTGCACCGGAGTTCTTCGACAAGTCGCTGTTCCGCGTCTTCATCGCCAAGCTGCGCGAGCTTCGCCTGGTCTGGGCCGACGCCAACGGCAAGCTCACCTTCGACGAGCGCCTGGAAGCCTGGGCGAAGGACGCGAAGTTCATCCTCGGCCGCGAGCTGCGGCATTCCATCGAGAAGGTGAGCCCGGAGGCGGCCAAGACCCCGGCTTAGGCGGGCCGCTGCAAGGCGCCTGGCAAGCCCGTGCATGCCGCCCCCGGGTCGAGCCCCCCCCTACGCCGGCTCGTCGGGGATCAACGCGCTTTCCAGCCGCGCGATGCAGTCCTTGAGCTGCAGCTTGCGCTTCTTCAGCCGCGTGACCGCCAGCTCGTCGCGCACGGGGGCATGGCGCAACCCTTCGAGCGCGAGGTCGAGATCGCGGTGCTGCTGGCGCAGCTCGGCCAGCTGGCGGGCGATCTCGGCGGGTCGGCGGCCGTCGTTCATGGGCCAAGCGTAGCGCGCGGGCATGGCAGCCGCGAGCACAGGGACGCTGAACGCGCTCAGGGTGCGGCAGGGCCGCTTCCGTAGAATGGCGCGATGGACTCCGTCGCCTCCCTCCCCGTCATCCCGCTGGCCGAGCCGCTGCCGCCGCGTGCGCGCCGCGCGCAACACGAGGCCAACAAGCTCGCCAAGCGCCTGCGTCACCAGGTCGGTCGCGCGATCGCCGACTTCGGCATGATCGAGGACGGCGACAGGGTCATGGTCTGCCTGTCCGGCGGCAAGGACAGCTACACCATGCTCGACATCCTCCTGCAGCTGCAGAAGAAGGCGCCGGTGCGCTTCGAACTGGTCGCGGTGAACCTCGACCAGAAGCAGCCGGACTTCCCCGAGCACGTGCTGCCGCAGTACCTCGAGTCGATCGGGGTCAGGTACCACATCCTCGAGCAGGACACGTATTCGGTGGTGACGCGCGTGGTGCCCGAGGGCAAGACCCTATGCTCGCTGTGCTCGCGCCTGCGCCGCGGGGCGCTGTACACCTACGCCGAGCAGGAAGGCTTCACCAAGATCGCGCTGGGGCATCATCGCGACGACCTGGTCGCCACGTTCTTCCTCAACCTGTTCTTCCACGCCAAGCTGTCGGGCATGCCGCCGAAGCTGCTCTCCGACGACGGCAAACACGTGGTGATCCGCCCGCTGGCCTACGTGAAGGAAGACGACATCGCGGCCTATGCCGAGGCCAAGGGCTTCCCCATCATTCCCTGCAACCTCTGCGGCTCGCAGGAGAACCTGCAGCGCAAGCAGGTCAAGAAGATGATGGACGCCTGGGAGCGCGAGGCGCCCGGCCGCATCGAAACCATCGCGCGCGCGCTGGGCGACATCCGCCCGTCGCAGCTGAGCGATGCGAAGCTCTTCGACTTCCTCTCGCTCGGTGCGCGCGGGGACGCGCCGCCGCCGGATGCACATGCGTGGCTGGCGGGCGCGTCGAGCGAGGCCGAGGACGCATCCTGACTCACCGGTTTCCGCCATTGACACGGGGCTGGAGGACAACCCGGCCCGGAGGGCGACGGCCATGGATGGCCGTCGCGGTCACTCGAGCCATGGAATGGCGAGTGTGACCGCCGCTAGCGCGACCCGCTTGCGAGCTGTGCTTTACCTCGGGGAAGGTGCTTTCTTTTGGTTACTTTTCTTTGCACCAGCAAAGAAAAGTGACTCGGGCGCGCTAGCGCACGAAACGTTGTCGCTGTTGCTCGTCGAGTCGAGGCCACAGCGAAAGTCACTGGGTCCCCGCTTTCGCGGGGACGACGGCCAGGAAGTAACGTCCATGGATTTCCGCATTCGCGGGAATGACGGGGACAGGTATCCATCACTGCGAACCCGCAGTCGCAACAGAGACGAAGCGTCCGAATGTTCTTCCGAAACCTCACCCTCTTCCGCTTCCCCACCTCCCTCCAGCTCGATGCCTTCGACGCCGGCCTGGCCGAATGCGCGCTGCGCCCGGTCGGCCCCATGGAGCTGTCCACCCGCGGCTTCGTGTCCCCGTTCGGCCGCGACAGCGAAGGCCTCAGGCACATGCTCGACGAGGCCTACTGGCTCGCCGTCGGCGGCGAGGACCGCCTGCTGCCCGGCGCGGTGGTCAACGACCTGCTCCAGAAGAAGCTCGACGAGATCGAGGAGAAGGAAGGCCGCCGCCCCGGCGGGCGCACGCGCAAGCGCCTGAAGGACGAGCTGATCACCGAACTGCTGCCGCGTGCGTTCGTGCGCCCCACGCGTACCGATGCCATCCTCGACATGAAGCAGGGGGTCGTCGCCATCGACACCTCCAGCAAGAAGTCCGCGGAAAGCGTGGTCAGCGAGATCCGCAAGGCGCTCGGCAGCTTCCCCGCCCTTCCGCTGAATGCGGAGATCGCGCCGCGCGCGGTGCTCACGGGTTGGGTGGCCGGAGAGGCGCTTCCGGACGGCCTGTCGCTGGGCGACGAATGCGAGCTGCGCGACGCGCTCGACCAGGGCGCGGTGGTGAAGTGCCAGCGGATGGAGCTCGAGAAGAACGCCGAGATCGACAAGCACCTGCAGTCGGGCAAGCAGGTCACGCGGCTGGCCCTCACGCTCGACGACCATGTCTCCTTCGTGCTGGGCGAGGACCTGGTCATCCGCAAGTTCAAGCTGCTCGACGGCGCGGTGGACGAGCTGGAGAACACCGAGCGCGAGGACCTGCGCGCCGAGCTCGAGGCGCGCTTCGCGCTGATGAGCCACGAGCTGCGCCGGCTGTTCGCGGTGCTGGAGCCCGCGCTCAAGCTGTCGAAGGTCGAGTAGGCCCCACGTGTTCAATTTCCGCGCCCGCACGCCGCGCGTCGCCACGCCCGTGGCGAAGCAGGCGGTGCTGCCGGTGGCGCTGCCGGACGGGCGCATCGTGGACGTGCTGCGCGTGCACCATGCGAGCGCGCGCGGCCTGCGCCTGTCGGTGACCGAACGCGGCGCACGCCTGACCTGCCCGCCGCGCACCAGCGACCGTCGCGCCCTGGCCTTCGCGCAGGAGCATGCCGCGTGGCTGGCCGGGCAGCTCGCGCATACCTTCGGCGCCGCCGAACCGCTCGCGCTCGGCATCACGGCCACGCTGCCCCTGCGGGGCGAGACGGTACCGCTGCAGTGGCGCGAGGGGCGCTACGTGCGCGTGGAGGCCACCGAGGGCGCCATCGCGATCACCCACCCGGCGCAGGTGCGCGAGGCCGCGGTGCGCAAGGCGCTGGCCGATTTCTACCTGGCGCAGGCGCGCGCCGACGTGGGCCGCTGGCTGCCCAAGTACCTGCCCGGCCTGCCCCGCGCGCCGCGCGACGTGGTCATCCGGCCGCTCACCTCGCTCTGGGGTTCGCTCGCGCCGGACGACCGCATGCGCCTGGACCTCGCGCTGGTGCTGGTGCGTCCGTCGGCCTTCGAGTACGTGCTCGTGCACGAACTCTGCCACCTGATCCGGGCCAACCACTCGGCGGCGTTCTGGGACGAGGTCGAAGCACGCTTTCCCGCCTGGGAAACCGAACGCGACCTGTTGCGCGCGAAGGGCCGGCCGATCAAGGCCGCGCTGCGTGCCCTGATCGACGCACGCGCGGTGCCGGGCGCCTGAGGCTCAGAGCGGCTTCCACGTGAACCGCTCGCCGCTGCGCCAGTAGACGCCGCGCGCCTTCGCATAGACCGCCGATTCGCGAACGAAGCCGAACATGCGCCCGTCGAGGCTGTTGCCGCGGTTGTCGCCCACCACCAGCACGTAGCCGTGGGGCACGGTGGTGTCGATGTCCGGGCCGCCGCCGCGGTCCAGGCCCGGGGTCACGTCCTGCGCGCCGATGCGCTCGTGGCGGCCGTCGCCCATCGCGGCCGGCACGCCGTCGACGTACAGGTGCCCGCCGCGGATCGCGATGCGGTCCCCGCCGATGCCGACCACGCGCTTGATCAGGCGCGTGCCGTCCACGGGCGACGGCAGCAGCACCACGTCCCCGCGCCGCGGCCGGCCACGCTCGACCAGAACGCGCTCGGTGTACGGGATGCGGACGCCGTACGCGCTCATGTCGACGACGACGCGGTCGCCGGGCCGCAGCGCGGGTTCCATCGAGCCGCTGGGCACCACGTAGTGGTTGGCGAAGGACGCCCGCGCGACGAACAGCAGGCCCAGCAGCACGAGGCTGGGCAGCCAGTCGCGCAGCAGGGCACGGGGACGGGTGGCGTGGCGGGCTTCACGGGTCATGGCGGGCTCCTTTCCCCGCAGCTTGCGCGCAGGTCGCGGCGCCCGCATGGGCCATCGGATGGGGGAACTTCGCCGGCGCGACGCAGTCGCCGGCGGCGCCGCGCGTCATCCCGCGAGGAACGCCCCCAGCGCGGCGGCGACCCGTGCCGGCTGCTCCATGTGCAGATGGTGACCGCCCGCGATCGCGCTCACGCGCACGTCGCGCAGGCAGGCGACGCGCGCATCGCGCACGTCGGCGGGAAGGAACTCGAATGCCGGCAGGGCATGCACGAGGTGCACCGGGCAGTCGATGCCGGCGATGACATCGCGCATCTGCGCCTCGCTCATGCGCACCGCGGTGGGCCGGGTGAGGCGGGCATCGCTGCGCCAGGCCCAGCCGCCGTCGCCCACCGGCGCGATGCCGCGCTCGACGAGCAGCCGCGCGGCCTCCTCCGACAGCTCGCCCGCCTGCCGCCGCGCGCGCACGGCGGTGGCCGGGTCGTCGAACACGCGGCGGCGCGCGCCGGGCGGCGTGGCCTGCATGGCGAAGGCCTCGCGCAGGCGCTGCGCGGTGCGGTCCTCGGACTCGACCAGCCCGCCCAGCGCCTCGATCAGCGCGAGCCGGCCGATGCGCTGCGGCACGGCGGCGGCCAGCAGCGTGGCGGCCGCGCCGCCCATCGAATGCCCGAGCAGGGCGAAGCGGGACCAGCCCAGCGCGTCGGCGGCCGCCAGGCTGGCACGCGCGGCGGCGATCAGCGTGTAGTCCGCCGACGCGGGCAGGTGCGCGCTGGCGCCGTGGCCGGGCAGGTCCAGCGCGACCAGGTCGATGCCGGGAAGATGCGGCGCCAGCGGCACGAAGCTCGCGGCGTTGTCGAGCCAGCCGTGCAGCGCGAGCACGGGCAGGCCGCCATGGCCGAAGCGCAGCGCGGCCAGCCGCCCGAAGGCGGTGTCGAGGTGGATCTCGCGCATCAGCCCAGCCCGCGTCGCGCGATGCCGGCGAGCACGCGGGCGTGCTGCGGCGAATCGTTGAGGCAGGGGATGTAGTTCATGCGCCCGCCGGCCTGTGCGAATTCGTGCGCCAGCATCTCCGACACTTCCTCCAGCGTCTCCAGGCAGTCGACCGGAAAGCCCGGTGCCACCACGTCGACATCGTGGATGCCGCGGCGCGCGAAGCCCTGCAAGGTGGCCTGCGTCGAAGGGCCGATCCACTTCTCCCTGCCGAACCGGGACTGGTAGCTCACCGACCAGGCCTCGCGCGGCAGGCCGAGCGCGCTGGCGATCGCCGCCGCCGAGGCCTCGCACTGGCGCTGGTACGGGTCGCCGGCGTCGACCAGCCGCTGCGGCAGGCCGTGGAAGGAGAACAGCAGGTGGCGCGGACCCTCGCGGCCTTCGCGCGCGGCGCGGATGCTGCCGGCGACGGCATCCACCCAGGCGGCATCGAGGTGGTAGTCCTCGACCACGTGCACGTCCGCCAGTGCGGCACGCTCGACCACGTCGGTGACGGACGCGGTGGTGGTGGTCGAGTACTGCGGATACAGCGGCAGCACGACCACGCGGCGCGCACCGTCCTCGCGCAGCTTCGCCAGCACGTCCTCGAGCGAAGGCAGGCGGTAGCGCATGGCCTCGACCACGCGCAGGCCCGGCAGCTCGGCCTGCATCGCGCGCGCCAGGCGCCGCGTGTAGACCGCCAGCGGTGAGCCGCCGTCGGGGCCGTCGATCCAGATCGACGCGTACTTCTTCGCCACCGGCCTGCCCCGCAGGGGCAGGATCACGAAGTGCAGCAGCGGGCACCAGATCCAGCGGGTGAGCTGGACCACGCGGTGGTCGTGCAGGAACTCGGACAGGTAGCGTCGTACGTCGCGCGGCGTCGGCGCGTCGGGGGTGCCGAGGTTGACCAGGACCACGGCATCGAACGGGGCGGAAGCGGGCGTCATCGCCATAGCATGACAGCGGCCCCGGGCGCGCGGCGTTCCACGCCTGCACCGGCCGGGTGCGACGATGCGATTGCGGTGGTATTCATTCCGCCGTCACTAGCCTGACCCACCCGTTCACGGAACCGAACCATGCGCCGTCCCGTCCTTGCCGGTCTCGCCCTCGCCCTGAGCCTCGCCCTCGCGCTGCCGGCCGCCGCCGGCCCCGTCGAGGACGATCGCGCCCGCAACGCCCTGCGCGTGCTGAACGAGATCCAGAAGATCCCGGAGTCGGCAATCCCCGAGAAGCTGCTGGACGAGGCGCGCGCGATCGTGATCGTGCCGGACGCGCTCAAGATCGGCCTCGTGGTCGGCGGTCGCCGCGGGCATGGGCTGCTGTCGGTGAAGGCCGCCGACGGCACCTGGTCGGCGCCGAGCTTCGTCAAGCTCACCGGCGGCTCGATCGGCTTCCAGGCCGGGCTGCAGTCGGCCGACATCGTGCTGGTGTTCCGCTCCGACCGCGGGCTGGATTCCATCGTCAACGGCAAGGTGACCTTGGGTGCCGACGCCGCCGTGGCCGCCGGCCCGGTGGGCCGCAGCGCCGCCACGGCGACCGATGGACAGCTCAAGGCCGAGATCTGGTCCTGGTCGCGCGCGCGCGGGCTGTTCGCGGGGGTGGCGCTGGACGGCGCGGTGCTGGCCATCGACGATGCGGCCAACGAGGCCGCCTACGGCCGCGACACCACGCCGCGCATGATTTTCGAGGGCCGCGCGATGGCCCAGCCCTCGGCCGCGCTGGTCGATTTCCGCGACGCGCTGGAGGAAGCCAGCGCCAGCGCCCGCGCCGAGCGCGGCGGTACGCCGGCCCCGGCCCCGGCCACGCCCGTCGCGGCGCCCGCGGCCGCCGCACCGGCGCCCGCACCGGCAGCGGCCGCACAGCCGGCTACGTTCCAGACCACCGAATCCCCGGTAAAGGCCGAACCGCTGCCGTAATCGGGCGGTCACCCCCTGCGGTATCCTGCGATCCTTCCTCTTTTCCTGCAGGCAACCCCATGGGTGGTTTCAGTCTTTGGCACTGGCTGATCGTCCTGGTGATCGTGGTGCTGGTGTTTGGCACCAAGCGCCTGAAGAACGTCGGCCAGGACGTCGGCGAAGCCGTGAAGGGCTTCAAGAAGGGCCTGCGGGACGACGAGCCCGCGGCCCAGTTGCGCGACGAACGCCGCGACGAGCCGGCGCCCTCGCGCGATACGAGCGACGTCGACCGCGACCGTCGCTGACGCGCCGCGCGCGGCGCCATGTTCGACATCGGCTTCTCCGAGCTGCTGGTCATCGCCGTGGTGGCGCTGCTGGTGCTCGGCCCCGAACGCCTGCCCAGGGCCGCGCGCTTCGCCGGCCTGTGGGTGCGCCGCGCGCGTGCGCAGTGGTATGCGGTGAAGTCCGAGCTGGAAACCGAGCTGGCCGACGAGGAGATGCGCCGCAGCCTGCACCGCGCCCGCGAGGAGCTGCGCGAGGCGCAGGCCGCGCTCGCGCGCGACGGCGAACGCCTGCGCGAGCAGCTGCGCGACGTGGAAGCGCAGATCACGCGGCCGGCGGGCGCGCCGGTCGAGGCCGGCCCGCAGGTCGGCCCGACCCGCGACGTGCACGACGAGGACGCGGCGGTGGCCGCCGCCTTCGACCATGCGCCGGCCGAGGCCCCGCGCCCTGCGCCGGAGCTGGATACGCCACCCGCATCCCAGGAACGCCCGCGCGATGTCGGTTGACGCCCCGCTGCCCCCGCGCGAGCAGGCGCCGCGCCTTCTCGACCACCTGATCGAGCTGCGCGCGCGCCTGCTGCGCGCGGTGGCCGGGCTGCTGCTCGTCTTCGTGGGCCTTTTGCCCTTCGCCAACCGCCTCTACGCCTGGCTGGCCCAGCCCCTGCTCGACAAACTGCCCGAGGGCGGCCAGCTGATCGCCACCGAGGTCGCCTCGCCCTTCTTCGCGCCGCTCAAGCTGGCCTTCGTGGTCGCCTTGATGGCCACCGTGCCCTGGCTGCTCTACCAGGCCTGGGCCTTCGTCGCGCCGGGGCTGTACCAGCGGGAGAAGCGCCTGGCGCTGCCTTTGCTGGTGACCGCGGTGGCGCTGTTCTACCTCGGCTGCGCCTTCGCCTACTTCCTGGTGCTGCCCTCGGTGTTCGGCTTCCTCGCCGGCGTCACGCCCGAAGGCGTGGCGATGATGACCGACATCAATGCCTACCTCGACTTCGTGCTGGTGATCTTCATCGCCTTCGGCGCGAGCTTCGAGCTGCCCGTCGCGCTGGTCATCCTCGTCCTGCTGGGCTGGGTGACGCCGCAGCAGCTGCGCGAGGGACGCGGTTACGCGATCGTCGGCATCTTCGTGGTCGCGGCGGTGATCACGCCGCCCGACGTGGTCAGCCAGCTGATGCTGGCGATCCCGATGTGCCTGCTGTACGAGCTGGGCATCATCGCGGCGCGCTGGGTGGCGCCGCGGCCCGCCTAGAGCGGATCGACGTCCGGCGGGCGGTGCCGCCCATGGGCTGCGTGTCCGGGCGACTCTGCCCGGGAGACGAGTTGGGGCGAGGGGCCAGGTCTGGCAGCTAAACCGGCTTCAGCCGAAGCGAACGTCCATGGCTGCCCGCCTTCGCGGGCATGCCGGGCGCGATCGGATCCCGCGCCGCCCCGGCAATCAGGCCTCGAAGTGCGACGGCGGGGCCGGCGGCACGGGCACCGCGCCGTCCTGCGCGCCGTGCAACTGCTTCCAGGCCACGTACATCGATGCGGTGACCACCGGCATCAGCGCCGCCATCACCAGCAGCTGCACGACCACCGCCATCACCGCCGGCCCCAGCAGTGCGCCGACCACCGCGCCCACCAGCATGACGCCGAACTGCAGCACGACCGCGGCGATCAGCAGCAGGAGGAAGAACACCGCCAGCGCCGGAAGGTTGCGCGCGCAGGCGCGGAAGCTCTGCAGCATCGCGCCGAGCGCGCCGCGGTCGCCGAACATCATTTCCGGGATGGCGGTGAAGTTGAAGAAGCCGGCAACGACGCCGATCACGACAGCCAGCAGCAGCCACAGCATCAGCCGCCCAAGCGGCAGGCCCTCGAGCGCCGCCGGATCCGGCTGCGTCTGGCCCTGGATCTTCTGCATGGCCACCACGAAGGCCTCCAGCTGCGCCGGGCCGATCATCGCGAACAGCAGCACCAGCACCAGCAGCATCGCGGCCACCTGCGGCAGCAGCGTGGCCAGAAGACGGGGCGCCTTGCCTTCCTGCACGCCGCGAAGCAGCTGCGCCGGCGTGGCCGGGCGGCCCTGGTCGACCTCGCGCGCGGCGTAGATCAGGCCCGCGAGCAGCAGCGGGCCGATCAGGATGAAGGCCAGCTGCAGCAGCATGCCCAGCGTGATCGCGCCGCCCTGCAGCGCGATGTTGGCGACCAGCCCCAGCGCGCCGAAGATCGCGCCCAGAAGGCCCAGCCCCAGCGGGGCGCGGCGCAGCAGGCGGAAGCCTTCGACCAGCCATTCGGCGCCGGCGCTGGCCGGCACGCGGTTGATGCGATCCATCGATGTCCTCGTCTCGGCCATGGCCGCGGTAAGTCAGGAAGAAGAGCCTGCGCCACGCGCATGGCGCACGAAGCGCCGCAGCACGCGGCGCGCGTGCGGCGTGGCGCTGACGCCACGCTCGGTGCGGTCCGGGCACAGCCCCTCGCCGCGCAGCGCGCCGCTGCGTGCGCGCACGTAGCCGCGCATGTGGGTGGTGCTGAACTCGGGGTGGAACTGTACGCCCCAGACCGCATCGCCCCAGCGGAAGGCGTGCACGGGGTCGTGGTCGGAACGCGCGAGCAGCGTCGCACCCTCGGGCACGCGCAGCACGGACTGCAGGTGCGTGGCCTGCGCGGCGAAGCGGTCGGGCAGCCCGGAAAACAGCGGATCCCGGTTGGCCGGTGCGAGGCACTGGATCTGCACCGTGCCCATCTCGCGCCCGTCCGGATGCCAGCCCACCTCGCCGCCCAGCGCATGCGCGATGAGCTGGTGGCCGTAGCAGATGCCCAGCAGCGGCAGGCCGCCATGCGCGGCCTCGCGCAGCCAGGCGGCGGTGGTTTCGCTCCAGTCGTGGCGATCGGTGACCATCGCG
Source organism: Pseudomonadota bacterium (assembly GCA_049323195.1). Lineage (GTDB taxonomy): Bacteria > Pseudomonadota > Gammaproteobacteria > Xanthomonadales > Xanthomonadaceae > Cognatilysobacter. The sequence continues at coordinate 13,863 of JBMOOW010000004.1, forward strand.
CCCGAGCCGGTGACGATCACGCCGGCCCAACCGTCGTGCGTGGGCAGGGGCTGGCCGCCCTCGACGTCCACCACCACGGCGGCATCGCGGCCGAGCCCGGCCGCGGTGCGGATCCAGTGCGGAAAGCCACCATGCCGGCGCATCGACGCCACGGGCTGGCCGGTTTCGAGGATGAGGAAAGGCGGGTTCATGCGCTGGGGCGATGCCTCCGGGCATCGGCTGCATGGGCGAGCGCCGGGCCGTGCGGGGCCGGGCCGGGGCGACGTGGCTGCGCCATGGATGGCAGGATCGGCGATGGAAGCGACGCTCGCGGCCGCGAGGAAAGGGTCGGGAAAACCCGGTGGCTATACTAGCCGGCTTTCCGCGCGCCCACACGGGAACTGCGTCATGCAAGCGCCTACGTTCCAGCAGCTCATCCAGCGCCTCAACGCCTTCTGGGGCGAGCAGGGCTGCGTGCTCATCCAGCCGCTCGACCTCGAGGTCGGCGCCGGCACCTTCCACCCGGCCACCTTCCTGCGCGCGCTCGGCCCGGAGCCGTGGAACGCCGCCTACGTCCAACCGTGTCGCCGCCCCACCGACGGGCGCTACGGCGAGAACCCCAACCGCCTGCAGCGCTACTACCAGTACCAGGTGGTGATGAAGCCCTCACCAAAGAACATCGTCGAGCTGTATTTCGACTCGCTCAAGGCGCTCGGCGTCGACCCGCAGGTGCACGACCTGCGCCTGGTCGAGGACAACTGGGAATCGCCGACGCTCGGCGCCTGGGGCCTGGGCTGGGAGGTCTGGCTCAATGGCATGGAGGTGACGCAGTTCACCTACTTCCAGCAGGCCGGCGGCCTGGAATGCCGCCCGGTGCTCGGCGAGATCACCTACGGCCTCGAGCGCCTGTGCATGTACCTGCAGAACGTCGACAACGTCTTCGACCTGGTCTGGACGATCGGCCCGGACGGCACGCCGGTCACCTACCGCGACGTCTACCACCAGAACGAGGTGGAGCAGAGCGCGTACAACTTCGAGCATGCGGACGTGGCCGAGCTGTTCCACCGCTTCGACGCCTGCGAGGCCGAGGCGCTCAGGCTGGTCGAGCTCGGCCTGCCCCTGCCAGCCTACGACCAGGTCTGCAAGGCCAGCCATTCGTTCAACCTGCTCGATGCGCGCCGCGCGATCTCCGTGACCGAGCGCCAGCGCACCATCCTGCGCGTGCGCAGGCTGGCGCAGGGCGTGGCCCAGGCCTACTTCGCGCAGCGCGAGAAGCTGGGCTTTCCCGGCCTGAAGACGACGCCGGAGGCCGCATGATCCTGATCGGCCTGTTCGATTCGCCGTTCACCCGGCGGGTCGCCATCGCGCTCGCGCTCGCCGGCTACACGTTCGAGCACCGCGCCTGGTCGGTGGGCGCGGACTTCGACCGCATCCGCGAATACTCCCCGCTCGGCCGCGTGCCCGTGCTGGTGCTCGACGACGGCGAGGTGCTTACCGAGTCCTCCGCCATCCTCGACTGGCTCGAGCACGAGCATCCGCAGCTCGGCCTGCTGCCGGCCACGGGCGCGGCCCGCCGCGAGGCGCTGCGCCTGATCGGGCTGGCGAGCGGCGCGGCCGACCGCGGCGTGGCGATGGTGCTCGAGCGCATCTTCCATCGCCCGGAGGCACGCTCGGAGGCCTTCCTCGAGCGCGGCGCGGTGCAGGTCGAGGGCGCACTCTCCGCACTCGATGCAGCCTGCGCGGCCCGCGCGGGCCGGTGGCTGGTGGGCGCGGCGATGACGCTGGCCGACATCACCGTCGCCTGCTACGCCACCTACCTCAGGGACGCGGTGCCCGCGGATCTGTCGCGCCGGCCCGCGCTCGCCGCGTGTGTTGCACGCTGCGAGGCGCTCGAGGTGTTCAAGCGTCACTACGCCCCGTTCTACGTCCCGAAGCCCAAGGGCGCCGAGGAAGTCACCGCATGAAGCCCCTGCTGATCGAACTCGGCACCGAGGAACTGCCCGTCAAGGCGCTGCCGGGCCTAGCGCAGGCCTTCTTCGACGGCGTCCTGGCCGGGCTGGACAGGCGCGGCGTCGCGCTCGACCGCACGGGCGCCAAGCCGCTCTACACGCCGCGCCGCCTCGCCGTCGCGCTGCCTGCGGTCGCCCAAACGCAGCCGGAGCAGAAGTCCGAAGTGCTCGGCCCCTACCTCAACGTGGCACTCGACGCCGAGGGCCAGCCCACGCGCGCGCTGCAGGGCTTCGCGCAGAAGGCCGGCGTCGAATGGACGCAGCTCGAGCGCACGACCGATGCCAAGGGCGAGCGCTTCGTGCACCGCGCGGTGAAGCCGGGCGCGCGCACCGCCGAGCTGCTGGCGGACGTGCTGTCCGAGGCGGTCGCCGCCATGCCCATCCCCAAGCCCATGCGCTGGGGCGCGAACGATTTCGGCTTCGCGCGCCCCGTGCACTGGCTGGTGGTGCTGCACGGCGGGGACATCGTCGACGTGGAACTGCTGGGCGTGAAGAGCGACCGCATGAGCCGCGGCCACCGCTTCATGTTCGACCGGCCGGTGTGGTTCACCTCGCCGCTCGATTACGTCGAGTCGCTGCGCGCGGCGAAGGTGCTGGTCGATCCGGACGAGCGCCGCGCGCGCATCCGCGCCGAGGTCGAGCGCGCGGCGGCGGACGCCGGCGGCTCCGCGCGCATCGACGCGGGCATCCTCGAGGAAGTGAACGGCCTGGTCGAATGGCCGAAGGCCATCCTCTGCGGCTTCCCGCGCGAGTTCCTCGCCGTGCCGCAGGAGGCGCTGATCGCCACGATGGAGGCGAACCAGAAGTTCTTCCCGGTGCTCGACGCGGAAGGCCGCCTGTCCGAGCGGTTCGTCGGCATCGCCAACATCGAGTCCAAGGACGAGGACGAGGTGCGCAAGGGCTACGAGCGCGTGATCCGCCCACGCTTTGCCGACGCGAAGTTCTTCTTCGACGAGGACCTCAAGCAGGGCCTGACGGCGATGGGCGAGGGCCTGTCCAGCGTCACCTACCAGGCCAAACTCGGCACGATCGCCGACAAGGCCGCGCGCATCGCGACGCTCGCCGGGTCCATCGCGGCCGGGGCCGGCGTCGATCCCGCGCTCGCCAGGCGCGCAGCGCAGCTGTCGAAGAACGACCTGCAGTCGCGCATGGTGGGCGAGTTCCCCGAGCTGCAGGGCATCGCGGGCCGCGTCTACGCGCTGTACGACGACGCGCTGGCGGACGTGGGCGATGCGGAGCGCTTCGAGCTCGCGCAGGCGCTGGACGAGATCTACATGCCGCGCAACGCCGGTGATGGCATCGCGCCGTCGAAGCTGGGGCAGGTGCTGGCGATCGCCGAGCGCCTGGACACGCTGGCGGGCGGTTTCGCCGCCGGCCTGCGCCCGACCGGCAACAAGGATCCGTTCGCCCTGCGTCGCAACGCGCTGGGCCTGGCGCGCACGCTGCTCGAGGGCGGCCACGACCTCGTGCTGCACGAGCTCATCGAGCGCGCCGTCGCACTGCAGCCCGTGCAGGCGCCGGACGTGGGCGCCTACGACATCACCCACTTCGTCTACGACCGCCTGCGCGGCTACTACGCCGAGCGCGGGGCGACGCCGCAGCAGTTCGACGCCGTGCTCAACGCGGTGCACGAGTCGCTGCCGGACTTCGACGCCCGCGTGCAGGCCGTGCGCGAGTTCCTGAGGCTGCCGGAAGCCGAGGCGCTGGCCGCCGCGAACAAGCGCATCCGCAACATCCTGCGCAAGGCCGAGGGCGAGGTGGCGAGCACGGTGGACGCCTCGCGCTTCACCGAGGAGGCCGAGCGCGACCTGGCGCAGGCGCTGGCGGGCGCGGTGGCCGAGACCGACCCGCTGCTCGAGCAACGCGACTACGCCGCGGTGCTCGCACGGCTGGCGCAGCTGCGCCCGGTGGTGGACACGTTCTTCGACAAGGTGATGGTCAACGTCGAGGACGCGGCCGTGCGCCGCAATCGTCTCGCCGTGCTGCAGCAACTGGCCGATCGCCTTGGCAGCGTGGCGGCGATCGAGCACCTGTCGATCGCGCAAGGTTGATCGGAACGCGCGGCGTGGCGCCAACGCGCCGCCGCGCGCTGCGTCACTCGCATGCCGGTGCCGTGCTGCCGCCATGGCGGCCGCATGGGCGGGCGTCGACGGTCCCACGGCCCGCTCGCATCCTCCGAGGGCAGCGAGGCATGCGCGGTGCGCCCTCGTCTGGATCACGCCCGCGGGCTTCCGCCGGGCGGCATGGAACCGGCGGTTCGCGCACGGCCGTGAGCCGGTGCCGCCTGGTCAAAACCGCGTGAAACCCCCTTGGAAACGCGCAGCTTTCGTGTCACGGCCGCCTTGACGGCACGCTCGCTATGCTGAATGCATGCACGTCGATTCCCGCGGCCGCTTCGGCCTCCTGATGATCCTCGCAGGCTGCAGCATGCCCGCGCACGCCGTCGAGATCGCGCGCGTGGACGTGCGCGGGCTCGATCCCGCGATGACCGAGAACGTGGTCAATTCGCTCTCGCTGACCGACGAGGTGGGCAGCGACGTGTCCGACCGCCGCCTCGAATACCTGCTGGAGGAAGCCGAAAGCGAGGCGCGCGAGGCGCTGGAGCCGTTCGGCTACTACGATCCGGTGGTGCGCATCACGCGCGAGGGCGCGACGGTCGCCATCGACATCACCCCGGGCGAACCCGTGCGCGTGCGCCGCCGCGACGTGGCGGTGCGCGGCCCGGCCGGCGACGAGGAGGTGCTGCGGGAAGACCTGGCCGCCTTCCTGCCCGAGGTGGGCGACGTCTTCGACCACCGCCTCTACGAGGCCAGCAAGAGCCGCATCAGCCGGCGCCTGTCCGAGCGCGGCTATTTCGAGGCCGAGTTCGCCGCGCGCCGCGTCGAGGTCACGCGCGCCACCCGCAGCGCCGACATCGACCTTGCCTGGAACAGCGGCGAGCGCTACCGCATGGGCCCGGCGACATTCCTGCAGACGCCGCGGCCGGTGGTCTACGACCGGCTGCTGCACAAGCTGGTGAACTGGACGCCGGGCGAGCCCTACCACCAGGAGCGCATCGAGCGCCTGCGCGATTCGCTGCAGCGCCTGGAGTACTTCGAAACCATCGACATCGAGCCGCAGGTCGAGAACGCGCCCGAGCGGCACGTGCCGATCGGCGTCACGCTCACGCCGGCCAAGCGCAGCGTCTACACCGCGGGCGTGAGCTACGGGTCCGACAGCGGCGCCGGCGTGCGCCTGGGCAGCGAGCACCGCTACGTGAACATGCGTGGCCACAAGGCGCTGACCTCGCTGGACTGGGCGCAGCGGCGCAAGACGCTGACGCTGCAGTACCGCATCCCCGCCTTCGCCTGGCTGGACGGCTGGTACACCGCCAGTCTGCAGATGGCGGACGAACAGACCGACTGGATCGACAACCGCCGCGTGGAGTTCGTGGCCAGCCGCAGCGGCCAGGTGAACCTGGAGCTGCAGGCCGTGGCCTCGGTGCACGTGCTGCGCGAGCGCTGGGCCTACACGGCCGAGCAGGATGCCGACCCCGCCACGCCGCCCGATTACCGCTACGCCTCGTTCACCTATCCCTCGTTGCGCGCCGAGTACACGCGCGTCGACGATCGCCTGCTGCCACGCAACGGCTTCGCCGCCACGGCCATGCTGCGCGGCGGCGTGGGCACCGCCGGCGAAGGCGAGGACAACACCTTCGTGCAGCTGCACGGCACGGTGCGCTGGTTCCGCGGCCTGGGCGAGCGCAGCCGCCTCATCCTGCGCGGCGAGCGCGGCATGACCCGGCTCGACACCCCGATCGGCACGCTGCCGCCGAGCCTGCGCTTCCACGCCGGCGGCGAGCGCAGCATCCGCGGCTACGGCTGGCGCGAGGTGGGCCCGCGCATCGGCACGGGCGACCGGCGCTTCGCCGTGGGCGCGCGCCAGGTGGTGACCGGCTCGGTGGAGTTCGAGAGCTATCTCAACGACCGCTGGGGCTGGGCCGCCTTCGTCGATGCCGGCAGCGCCTACAACCAGCGGCCCGACATCCACACCGGCGTGGGCTTCGGCGTGCGCTGGCGCTCGCCGGTGGGGCCGATCCGCATCGACGTCGCCCGCGGGCTGAAGAACCCCGACTCGCCCTTCCAGATCTACCTGGGCCTGGGAGCCGAGCTGTGAGCCCGCTGCCCGACGCGCGCCGGCCCCGCGAAGGCGAGCCCACGCCCGAGGAGCGCGAGGCGCGCATCCGCGAACTGCGCGAAAGGCGCCATGCGCGCGCGCGGAAGATCGCGCTGCGCAGCGCGGCCACGTTCGGCGTCGTCGGCGTTCTGGTGGTGGGCCTGCTCTGGTGGCTGCTGACCACCGTGGCCGGACGCGACGTGCTGCTGGCGCAGATCAAGGCGCGCCTGCCCGACAACGCCAGCTTCGAATGGCAGCGCGCGGAAGGCCCCGCGTCCGGCCCGATGACGCTGCACGGCGTGCGTTTCCGCTGGGACGAGCTCACGTTCACCGCGCGGCGCATCACCCTGGATCCGGCGCTACGTCCGCTGCTGGGGCGCCGGCTGCGGCTGGATGCGATAGTCGTGCAGGGCGCCACGCTGGACCTGCCGCCCAGCAAGGAGCCCTTCAAGCTGCCCGCCTGGCCCGAGGTGCTGCCGGCGGTCAACCCGCCGCTGGCACTGCAGGCCGACACCATCGAGATCGACGGCCTGCGCATCACCCGCCAGCAGGCACCGCTGATCGACATCCGCCGCGTGCGCGGCGGGATCACCGCCGACCGCGGGCGCCTGCACCTGGAGAAGGTCGGCGTCGACAGCGATCGCGGCGACTTCGTGCTGCACGGCGACTACGTGCCCGCGGAGAACTACCGGACCGACCTGGTCGCCACCGCGCTGGTGCCGCTGCCCGACAGCCGCGTGCCGCTGCGGCTGGGGCTGGTGGCACGCGGCGACCTCGACGCCCTGAACGTGGGCCTGGCCGGCGCCGCGCCCGCGCCGTTGCGCGCCACGCTCGAGCTGCGCGGCGCCGACGTGCCGCGCTGGCAGCTGCGCGCGCAGACCTCGGGCCTGGACCTGGGCGCGCTCACCGGCGCGCCGGCCGCGGATGCGCCGGTCTGGGTGGGCCACCTGCGCGCCGATGGCGTGGGCGGGCGCATGACGCTCTCGGGCGAGGCCACGCAGGGGCGGACGCGCATCGCGATCCGCCCGTCGAAGCTCGTGCTGGAAGAGCAGGTGCTGGCGTTCGCGCCGCTGGATCTCGACGTGCTCGGCGGCCGCGTGCGCGTGCGCGGGCGCGGCGACTTCGGCGAACGCCTGGACACCCGCGTCGACTATTCGGTGCTGGCGCGCGGCCTGCGCTGGGGCGAAGGCGCCTCGCAGGTGCGTGCCGACGGCGAGTTCGGCATCGCCGGCACGCAGCTGGACTGGGCCGTGGTGGGCCGCGCGCGGCTGGCGCGCAATGGCCGGCAGGCGGCGCTCGACCTCACCGGCGTGGGACGGCGCGCGCAGCTCACGGTGCAGCGGCTGGCCGCGCGCATGCCCACCGGCAGCCTCACCGCCAACGGGCGCGTGAGCTGGCAGCCGGACCTGGCCTGGAACCTGCACGCGCGCCTGGCCGGCTTCGACCCCGGCTACTTCGCACCGGGCTGGGACGGCGCGCTGCACGGCCCGTTCGCCACCACCGGCCGGCAGCCGGCGGGCGGCGAGCTGGTGGCGCACGTGGAGATTCCGCGGCTGGGCGGCCGCCTGCGCGATCGCCGGGTGGGCGCCAGCGGCACGGTCGACATCCGCGGCGGGCGCACCTCGGGCCTGCTCGCGTTGGCGGTCGACCGCGGCCGCGCGCGCGTGCAGGGCTCGGTGGTCACCACGCCGGCGCTGCACTGGGATGCCCATGTGCACCTGGACGACTTCGATCCGGCCTTCCTCGTCGCCGGCTGGCCTGGCGCGGTCGATGTGCAGCTGACCACGCGCGGCCGCCGCCTGCCCGCGCCACCGGGGCGCAGGGGCAGCCTGGAAGCGCGCTTCGACGTGCCGCGCATCGGCGGCTCGCTGCGCGGGCGCGCGCTGGCGGGCAGCGGCACCGCGGTGCTGCGCGGCGAGGACATCGAAGGCCGCCTGCAGCTGGCCGCCGGCGCGAGCCGCCTCGACGCGCGCGGGCGCATCGGCGACCGGCTCGACATCGACGCACGCCTGTCGCCGGTGAACCTGCAGGACCTGCTGCCCGATGCGCGCGGCACCTTCCGCGGCAGCCTGCGCATCACCGGCCCGCGCAGCGCGCCGGACATCGCCGCCGACCTCACCGGCCGCGACGCCGCCTACGGCGGCTACCGCATTGCCGCGCTCACCGCGCGCGGCCGCCTGCCCTGGAGCGCGCGCGCAGGCTCCGGCGCGCTCGTGCTGCGCGGCAGCGGGCTGCAGCTGGGCCTGCCGTTCGATTCGCTCAACGTCGATGCGCGCGGCGCGGTGGAAGCGCTGCGCTTGACGGCCGACGCGCGCGGCGGCTTCGGGCAGGTCGCGCTCGCCGGCAGCACGCGCCGGCAGAGCGGCGACTGGCTGGCCACGCTGTCGGCGCTGCGGCTTTCGCCCACGCGCGGCGCGGCCTGGTCGCTGACGGGGCCGGCGAGCCTGCGCGCGGGCTCCGGGCGCTTCGCGGTGTCGAACGCCTGCCTGGCCTCCGCCGGCGGTGGCTCGCTGTGCGCGAATGCCGACTGGCCGCGGCGCGGCCTCGACGTCACCGGCCGCGGCGTGCCGCTCACCCTGCTCACCTCCTACCTGCCCGAGCAGGCCGGCACCGAGCGCCGCTGGCAGCCACGGGGCGACCTAAACGTCGATGCGCGCATCCGTCCGGTCGGCGGCAGCTGGCGCGGGCAGGCCACGATCACCTCGCCCACGGGCGGCTTCCGCCTCGATCCCGCGCACCGCGCCGACCTCGTGACCTGGTCGAACCTGCGCCTGTCGGGCAGCTTCGACCCGCAGCGCGTGGATTTCGACCTCGCCGCCACGCTCGACGGCGACGGCCGGCTGCGCGCCGACATCGCCACCGGCTTCGCGCCGCATGCGCCGCTGTCGGGCCGCGTCGAGCTCGACACCACCGAGCTCACCTTCCTGGAGCTGTTCTCGCCCGACATCGTCGACCCGCGCGGGCGGCTGTCGGCGCAGGTGCGGCTGTCGGGCACGCGCGCGGTGCCGCTGCTGGGCGGGCAGGCGCGGCTGAGCGGGTTCACCACGGAGCTGCCCGCGCTCGGCATCGAACTCACCGAAGGCACGGCGACGCTCGTCGCCCGCGAGGACGGCAGCGCGCGCATCGACGGCCGCGTGCGTTCGGGAGAGGGCTTCCTCGCCATCGACGGCGACCTGGCCTGGCGGCGCACCGGCGCGCCGCTGCTGCTGAACCTGCGCGGCAAGGACGTGGAAGTGGCCGATACCCGCCAGCTGCGCGCGGCGGTCGACCCGAACATCCAGGTGCGCGTGGTGCCCAGCGAACCCGTCACCGTCAGCGGCGAGGTGGTGGTGCCCTCGGGCCTGGTGCAGCTCGAGCGCCTGGAGCGGCGCGTGAAGGCCTCGCGCGACGTGGTGGTGCTGGACCCGGCCGAACCCGTGGCCACGGCCAAGCCGAAGACGCCGCTGATCCTCGACTTCGCGCTGGTCGCGGGCAACGACGTGCGCCTGCAGGGTTTCGGACTCGACGGCCGCGTGCAGGGCCGCATGCAGGTGCGCACGCGGCCCGGGCGGCCGCTGCTGGCGACCGGGCAGATGGACGTGAGCGGCCGCTACGTCGCCTATGGCCAGCGCCTGGAGATCACGCGCGGGCGGCTGAGCTGGAATGCCGATGCGATCGGCGACCCGCGCCTGGACATCCGCGCCGAGCGGCGGATCGGCGAGGTCACCGCGGGCATCGACGTGCGGGGTCGCGCCTCGCTGCCGCGCGCGAACGTGTGGTCGAGCACCGGGCAGACGCAGTCGGAGGCGCTGAGCTACCTCGCGCTGGGCCGGCCGATCGGCACGCTGGGCGCCGAGCAGGGGCGGCAGGTGAGCGCGGCCGGCGCGGCGCTCAGCGCCGGCGGCAGCATCCTCGCCGCGGAGCTGGGCTCGCGGCTGGGCCTGGACGATGCCGGCGTGATCGAAAGCCGCACGCTGGGCGGCACCGTGTTCGGCATCGGCAAGTACCTCTCGCCGCGGCTCTACGTGGGCTATGGCGTGTCGCTGCTGGGCACCGGCCAAGTGCTCACGCTGCGCTACCTGCTCGAGCGCGGCTTCGACGTGGAGATCGAATCGGGCTCGGTGGAAACGCGCGGCTCCCTCAACTGGCGCACGGAAAAGTAGCCCGGGCAAGGCCGAAGGCCGCACCCGGGGCCGTGCGCCTCGGCCCTCGTGCCTGCAGGCGTCCATCGCGGGAGGACGAGGCTCCCGGGTGCGCTTCGCTTACCCGGGCTACGGGCTCGATGGGCACCGCGGACGCTCGCGCGGATCACGCGGCGTGGCGGGCCGCGGCGCGACGGGCGTCGCTAGACGGCCGCCGCCTCGCGCTCCGCGCGCCGCGCCAGGATCGCCTCCAGCGACTGCGGCTTGGCGAAGAAGTAGCCCTGCCCGAGTTCGCAGCCCAGCTCCAGCAGCGCGCGGCGCTGGCTCTCGGTCTCGATGCCCTCGGCCACCACTTCCATGCGCTGGCTGCGCGAGAGGGCGAGGATGGCGCGCACCACCGCGGTGCTCGCGCCTTCCTCCTGCGGACGGAGGTCGCCCACGAAGGACCGGTCGATCTTGAGCGTCTGCATCTGGAAGCGGTGCACGTAGCTCAGCGAGGAATAGCCGGTGCCGAAATCGTCCAGGGCGACGTGGACGCCGGCGGCATGCAGGCGCTGGAAGACGCGGCCGACCTGCTCGGGATTCTCCAGCAGCGCGCCCTCGGTGATCTCGATGCGCACCTGCGCGGGGGCGACGCCGCACAGGCGGATCAGCGCGAGGAAGCGCTCGTCCAGGTCGGGCGAACGGAAATGGCGGGGCGAGAGGTTGAGGTTGACGTACTGCCCGGGCTCGAGCAGGTCGGGGATCATCTGCATGGACTGCTCGAAGACCTGCCAGTCCAGCGCCTCCATGTTGCCGCTGGCCTCGGCCACGTGCAGGAAGGCCGCCGGCGCCAGCACGCCGCGCTCGGGATGGTTCCAGCGCATCAGCGCTTCAAAGCCCACCACGCCACCGTCGGACAGGCGCACGATGGGCTGGAAGTAGGGCACGAACTCCCGCCGCGTCACGCCGCGGCGCAGGTCGCTCTCGGTTTCCAGAAGCTGCAGCGCCTGCTCGTGCAGCTGTTCGTCGAAGACTTCGAAGCGATGGCGGCCCGCGGCCTTGGCGCGGTACATGGCGATGTCGGCATCGCGCAGCAGATCCTCGGGCGAGGTGTAGTGCGGGGCGCTCATGGCGATCCCCACGCTCACGCCGGTGAACAGGTCCTTGCCTTCCACCCGCACCGGCTCGCGCAGGGCCTCGATCACCCGTTGCGCCATGCGCAGCGCGCCCTCGTTGCTGTCGAGGTCCATGAGGATGGCGAACTCGTCGCCGCCCAGCCGCGCCACCATGTCGCGCCCGCCGCGGATGCAGCGCGCGAAGCGCCGCGCCACTTCCTTCAGCAGCGCATCGCCCACCAGGTGGCCCACCGAGTCGTTGATGACCTTGAAGCGGTCCAGGTCCATGAACAGCACGGCGAAGCGGTAGCCCG
>JBMOOW010000005.1:0-24950 GCA_049323195.1 Pseudomonadota bacterium
CCGAACTACCTGGGCTGGTTCCGGGCGCTCGACCGGAATGCCCGATCCGGCGCCAGCGCCGCATCCCTGCTGGCTTTGGCCATCTCCGCGTGAGCCCATCCTCAACTAACGCGAACAGAGCCTTCTTGTTTGCCTGCCCCGCTGCGGCCGCATGACAGAATGGCCGCATGACCGCCCCGACCGATGCCGCGGATGCGGTCGACGCCTTGATCCGACGCGCCCTCGCGCAACTGCCCGTGCTGGCTCCGGACGAGGCCGCGCGCATCGCGCCCGTCGCCGTGGCCAGCGACTTCGCCCTCGCCACGCTGGCCCGCGACGGGGCACTGCTGCGTCGCCTGCTGGACGACGACGGCGAGGCGCCGGTCGCCCCGCCCGTGCTCGATCCCGCCGACCCGCCCGCCTGGCCCGGCCAGGTGCGCCGCTACCGCGCGGCCGCCTCGACGCGGCTGGTCTGGCGTGACGTGCACGGGCTGGACGACGTCGATGCCACGCTGGTCGGTGCCACGCGCCTGGCCGACGACTGCCTGGGGCTGGCGCTGTCCGCGCTGGAGGCCCAGTTCCGCACGCGCCATGGCGACGTGCGCGCCGCCGACGGCCGCCCGCTGCGGCTGGTCGTATTCGGCCTGGGCAAGCTCGGTGGCGGCGAGCTCAACTTCAGTTCCGACATCGACCTGGTCTACGCCTACGAGGAGGCGGGCGAGTCCGACGGGCCACGCCCGCTCGATGCCGAAGCCTATTTCATGCGGCTGGGCCAGCAGCTGGCCAAGCTGCTGGACGAGGTCACCGCCGACGGCTTCTGCCATCGCGTCGACCTGCGCCTGCGCCCCTTCGGCAGCGCCGGGCGGGTGGCCTGGTCCTTTCCCGCGCTGGAGCAGTACTTCCAGCGCGAGGGCCGCGACTGGGAGCGCTATGCCTGGCAGAAGGCGCGGCCCGTGGCGGGCGACGTGGAGGCGGGCGAACGCTTCCTGCAGACGCTGCGTCCCTTCGTCTACCGCCGCTACCTCGACTACGGCGCGCTGGACGGCCTGCGCGCGATGAAGGCCTCGATCGCCGCCGAGGTCGCGCGGTGCGACCTGGCCGACGACGTCAAGCGCGGCCCCGGAGGTATCCGCGAGATCGAGTTCCTGGTGCAGGCCCTGCAACTGATCCGTGGCGGCCGCGAGCCGGCGCTGCGCGGGCGACGCCTGCTGCCCGCGCTGGCCGCACTCGTCGAGGCGGGCCACGTCGACGCCGCCACCGGCGACGCACTGGCACAGGCCTATCGTTACCTGCGGCGCGTCGAGAACCGCCTGCAGATGCTCGCCGACGCGCAGACGCATGCGCTGCCGGTGGATGCGCTCGCCCGCGAGCGCATCGCCCGCGGCCTGGGCCATGCGGACTGGACCGCGTTCCGTGCCGAGCTCGACGCCGTGCGCGGGCGCGTGGCCACCGAGTTCGCCGCGCTGCTGGCGCCGCGCGAGGTCGACGCCCCGCCCGATGCGCTCGCGCTGTACTGGCGCGCGCTGCCCGACGAGGCCGACGCCCGCGTACTCGACGAGGCCGGCCTGCGCCCGGCCGAGGAAGCCGATGCGCTGCTGCGCGACTTCGCACGCGCGCCGGCCCTGCGTGGCCTGGGCGACGCCTCGCGCCTGCGCCTGGACCGGGTGATGCCGCAGCTGCTGCTGGCCGCCGCGAACTCGCGCGAGCCCTTGCTGGCCCTGCGGCGCCTGCTGGCGCTGGTGGGCAACGTGCTGCGCCGCAGCGCCTACCTGGCCCTGCTGGACGAGCAGCCGGCCGCGTTGCAGCGGCTGGTCGACGTCGTCACCCACAGCGCGCTGCTGGCCGAACGCCTGGCCGCCTATCCCTTGCTGCTGGACGAACTGCTGGACGCGCGCGTGGCCGGCGCGCTGCCCGAACGCGCGGCGCTCGATGGCGCCTGCGCCGCCGCCGTCGACGGCATCGACGACACCGAGCAGGCGCTGCGTGCGCTCAACGAGGTGCGCCAGGCGCTGGGCTTCCGCATCGCCATGGCCGTGCGCGACGGGCGCCAACCCGCGGCCGACGCGGCGCGCCAGCTCGCCTGGCTGGCCGATGCGGTGGTCCGGCAGGTGCTGCGCCTTGCGTGCGACGAGGTCGCGCAGGCGCATGGCCACGTGCCGGCCGCGCGCTTCGCGGTACTGGGCTACGGCAGCCTCGGTGGCGAGGAGCTGGGCTTCGGTTCCGACCTCGACCTCGTCTTCCTCTACGACGCACCGCCCGGGGCGGAATCGGACGGCGCGCGCCCGCTCGATGCGCAGCGCTGGTTCGCGCGGCTCGCACAGAAGATCGTTTCGCTGCTGGGCGCGCCGACCGGCGCCGGGCGCCTGTACGACGTCGACGTGCGCCTGCGCCCGGATGGCGCCAAGGGGCTGCTGGTCTCCAGCCTCGCCAGCTTCGCCGCCTACCAGCGCGAGCGTGCCTGGACCTGGGAGCACCAGGCCCTGGTACGCGCGCGCTGCATCGGCGGCGATGCGGCGCTGTGCGCGGACTTCGAGGCCGTGCGGCGCGCCACGCTGGCCATGCCGCGCGAGGCCGCGGGCGTGGTCGGGGACGTCACCGCGATGCGCCGCCGCATGCGCGCCGAGCTCGACCGCTCCGATGCCGCCGCGTTCGACCTCAAGCAGGGCGAGGGCGGGCTGGTCGACCTCGAATTCGCGCTGCAGGCGCTGGTCCTGCAGCACGCGGCGCGCACCGACGCCCTGCTCGCACCGCGCAATACCCGTGCACTGCTCGAGGCCGCGCGCGCAGCCGGCCTGGTGCCGCAGGAGCTGGCCGATGCCGCCATCGCCGCGCATGCGCTTCTCCTGGCGCGCGGGCTCGACTGCACGCTGGATCGTCGCGCGCGGCGCGTTCCGCCGGACGCGGCGGTCGAGGGCGCGCGCGAGGCGGTACGCGCCTTCGCAGGCGCGGCGGGCCTCGCCTAGACCAGGCGCGCGCGCACTTGCGCGGCCACCCGGGCGGTTTCGCGCAGCGGCACGACGTCGAAGGCGGCGAGGGCGTCGTCGAGCGCGCGGATGCGCCCGCGCGCGGCCAGCGCCTGCACGAAGCGCCCGGGCCGGCCGCGGATGCGTGCGGTGCCGGCCACGTACAGCGGCGCAGGCGTCGCCGCGGCCTCGGACAGCATGTTCACCGAGTCGGCGGTGCAGACGATGCGGTCGGCCCAGCCCAGCAGGGCGGCGTACGGGTTGCGGCCATCCACCGAGCCGGTCCACACCAGCCCCGGCAGGCCCGCGAGGCGTCGCCGCATCGCATCGACGAACGCGGCCGGCGTGCGCCGCGACGCGGTGGCCAGCACGCTGCCGCCGTCGCGCTCGATCGCCTGACGCACCATCGCCAGCCAGCGCTCGAACTCGCGCAGGCCCAGGCGCAGGTGCGGCGTCGGCCCACCGACCAGCAGCGCCGTGCGTGGGCCGGGCAGCGCCCCGAGTCCGGCGAAGGCCGCGCGCGCCGCCGCGAGCCAGGCATCGCCGACCGGGTTCAGGCTGCCCTGCAGCGTGATGACATTGGCTCCGCGCAGGCGATCGTGTTCGGGCGCCACGACCACGTCCCAGTGCCGCGGGTCGATGCGTGGATCGAGGATCTGCACCACCGGAACGCCGCGTTCGCGCAGCAGGCGGGTGGCGAGCGCGGCCTGCCGCCCGCAGCCGATGGCCAGGGTGGCCGCGTCGATGCCGTCGAGCGCGTCGCCGAAGGCGGCTTCGCTGCCGGGTAGCCGTCGCGGCGCGGCCCATTTCCACGGCACGCGCGGTTGCAGCGTGGCCGACTGTGTGGGCAGGCCCAGTGCATCGGCCAGCGCGCGCGCCTGGCGCAGGTTGCCGGCATGGCCGTCGGTGAGGACCCGGCTCCGGGTCGGCGCAGAACGTTGCACGGGTCGGATCGATCCGTTCCGGGGCGCGACGGCGCCCTTGCGGGGGCAGACTCTACACTGCGGGCCCTTGTCGATACCGGAGACACGCGATGCCGCAGCCGCTGCCGCAGGACGCACTCGACCAGCTGTTCCGCACCGCGCGCACGCACAACCGCCTCACCGGCGAGGTGGGCGACGAGACGCTGCACGCCCTTTACGAGCTGGTGAAGATGGGCCCGACCTCGGCCAACATGTCGCCCGCGCGCTTCGTGTTCGTGAAGTCGCCCGAGGCCAAGAAGCGGCTGGAGCCCGCGCTGGACGAGGGCAACCGCGAGAAGACGATGGCCGCGCCGGTCACCGTCATCATCGGCCACGACCTCGCCTTCTTCGAGAAGCTGCCCTACCTGTTCCCGCATACCGATGCGAAGAGCTGGTTCGACACCAAGCCCGAGGACCAGCTCGAGATCGCCGCGCTGCGCAACGGCTCGCTGCAGGGGGCCTACCTGATCCTCGCCGCGCGTGCGCTGGGCCTGGACACCGGCCCGATGTCGGGCTTCGACAACGCGAAGGTCGACGCCGAATTCTTCGCCGGCACGCGCATCCGCTCGAACTTCCTCGTCAACCTCGGCAAGGGCGATGCCTCGCAGATCTTCCCCCGCTCCCCGCGCCTTCCCTTCGACGAAGCCGCGCGCATCCTCTGACCGGACCACGGAGACCGCCATGCTCAAGCGCATCGCCCTCGCCGCCGCACTGGCCGCCGCAAGCGCGGTCGCGGTGGCCGCGCCCGTCGCCTACAGGATCGATCCGACGCATACCGACGTCATCGCCAGCTGGCGCCACCTGGGCTTCTCCAACCCGATCGCGCACTTCGGCCAGGTCGACGGCACGATCACCTATGACGCGCAGAACGTGGGCGCGTCGAAGGTGGAGGTGACGATCCCGCTGTCGGGCATGAACTCGCACGTCGAGGCCTTCGACAGGCACCTGCGCAGCGCCGAGCTCTTCGACGCGGAGAAGTACCCCGCGATCACGTTCCGGAGCACGAAGGTGGAGTCCGCGGGCGAGGGCCGGCTGCGCGTCACCGGCGAGCTCACCGTCAAGGGCGTCACCAAGCCCGCGGTGCTCGACGTCGCGCTCAACAAGGTGGGCGAGCACCCGATGAAGAAGGTGCCGGCCATCGGCTTCGACGCCACCACCACGATCAGGCGCAGCGACTTCGGCATCGCCTACGCCGTGCCGGCCGTCAGCGACGAGGTGCGCATCCGCATCACCACCGAGGCCTCGGCGCCGAAGGCCGGGGGCTGAGCGATGATCGTCGAGCGCCCATCCGACGCGCGCGGCCACGTCCGCCACGGCGGCTGGCTCGACAGCCGGCACACGTTCTCGTTCGGCCAGTACTACGACCCGCAGTGGATGGGCTTCGGCCCGCTGCGGGTGATCAACGAGGACCGTGTGGCCGGCGGCGCGGGCTTTGCGCCGCATGGCCACGCGAACATGGAGATCGTCAGCCTCGTGCTCGATGGCGCGCTCGCGCACCGCGACAGCTCGGGCGGCGGCGGCACGATCGGCCCCGGCGAGCTGCAGTACATGAGCGCCGGGCGCGGCGTGCAGCACAGCGAGTACAACGCTTCGGCCACCGAGCCGGTGCACTTCCTGCAGATCTGGATCCAGCCCGACCGCGTCAACACGCCGCCGTCGTACGCGCAGCGGCCGCCACGCGAGGGCGACGACGCGGGCCGGTGGGTGACGCTGCTCTCGCCCGACGGCGCCGGGGGCAGCCTGGCCATCCGCCAGGATGCGCGCCTGCTGCAGGTCCGCCTGCAGCCCGGCATGCAGGCCGACGTCCAGCTGGACCCGGCGCGGCGCTACTGGCTGCAGGTGGCGCGGGGGGATGTCGGCACGCCGCGCGCGCTGGCCGCGGGCGATGCGCTGGGTTTCATCGACGAAAGCGGCGCACTGGAGCTGACCGCCGGCCCGGAGGGTGCCTGGCTGTTGCTGTTCGACCTGCCGCGCGACTGATTCCGGGGCCGGCCGCCACGCCGCCGCTGGTAGACTGCGCGGCCAGCCGTTCGCACGTCGCCGCCATGACCGCATCCGACCGCACCGCCTCCCCGCAGAACGCTTCGCCTGCGAATGCCGAGCGCCGCTACGTCGTGGGCCGCGCCGACCTGCCGCTGAGCTGCCCGTTGCCGTCGATGGCGCTGTGGAACTCGCATCCGCGCGTCTACCTGCCCATCGAGGCCGAGCGCGAGGTGCAGTGCCCGTACTGCGGCGCGCACTTCGTGCTGGAAGGTTGAGCCGCGGCCGCAGGGCCGGCTGAGCCGATGCGTCGGCTGACCGTCGTCCAGCTGCTGCCCGCGCTCGAATCGGGCGGCGTGGAGCGTTCGACGCTGGAGATCGCCCAGGCGCTGGTCGCCGCGGGGCACCGCGCCATCGTCGTGTCCAGGGGCGGGCGCCTGGTGCCGCGCCTGCTGGCCATGGGCGCCGAGCACGTCGCGCTGGACATCGGCCGCAAGTCGCTTCGGACCTTCGCCAGCGTGCGCCCCCTGCGTGCGTTGCTGACGCGCGAGCGCGTCGACCTGGTTCACGCACGCTCGCGACTGCCGGCATGGATCGGCGTGCTGGCGCTGCGCGGCATGGATGCGGCCGCGCGGCCGCGCCTGGTCACCACGGTGCACGGACTGAATTCGCCATCGCGCTACAGCGCGGTGATGACGCGTGGCGAGCGGGTGATTTGCGTCTCCGCCACGGTGCGTGACTACGTGCTGCGCCATTACCCCGCCACCGACCCGGCGAAGCTGCGGGTGATCGAGCGCGGGATCGACCCCGCGGCATTCCCGCGACATGCACATCCCGACCCTGGCGCGCGCGCCTGGGCGGCGTCGCAGCATCCCGCCCTTGAGGGCACGGGGCCGCTTCTGTTGCTGCCCGGCCGTGGCACGCGGCTCAAGGGCCATGCCGACGGGCTCGCGCTGCTGGCGCGCCTGCGCGCGGACGGGATCGACGCCCGCCTGTGGCTGCCCGGCGCGCGTGAGGCCGGTCGCGAGGCCTACATCGCCGAACTCGAGCGCGAGGCCGCCGCGCTGGGCGTCGCGCAGGCCGTGGCGTTCACGCCACCCACCGATGCCATCGCGCGGGCGTACGCCGCCAGCGATCTCGTGCTGCAGCTCTCGCGCAAGCCCGAAGCCTTCGGGCGCACCGTGGTGGAGGCGCTCTCGGTCGGGCGGCCCGTGCTGGGCTGGGCGCATGGCGGGGTCGGCGAGCTCCTGTCGCGCCTGCAGGCCGAGGGCGCGGTCGTGCCCTTCGATGCCGATGCGTTGCATGCCGCCGCGCGCGCGCTGCTCGCACGGCCTCCGCAGCCGCCCGTTACGATTCCCCAGACACTGCAGGCCATGCAGGAGGCCACGCTTGCCGTCTACGCCGAACTCGCCCGCCCCTGACGCCCGCCACGGCTGGCGCTGGGCACCCGCCTGGGTGCTGGCCTACGTGGCGCTGTGGCCGACCAAGGGCGTGGCCGAGGGCGTGATGACGCTCGGCGCGCTGGTCGCGATCTGGCTGCTGGTGCGGGCGCGCTTCGCCGGCGGCACCCGCCTGCTCAGCCGCGAAGCCTGGGCGCTCACCAGCGTGCTGTTCGCGGCCTACTGGCTGCCCGAACTGGTGTCCGCGCTCGATGCGGTGGACGTGCCGCGCGCCTTGCGCGAGGCCGCGGTCGACCTGCGCTACCTGCCGTTCCTGTGGCTGGTGGCGGCGTCGGTGGCGAACGCCGATGCACGCAGGCGCACCTTCCAGGGCCTGGCGATCATCGCCGCGATCTGGTGCTTCGACGCCCTGCTGCAGGCCGCGACCGGCACCAGTGCACTGCAGGCGGCGCTGGACACCGCCAAGCAGGCGCTGACCGGCAAGCCGCTGTGCCCGGCCGACCAGGCGTATGCCTTCGGCCGCATCACCGGCGTCTTCAGTGACTGCAACCCCAAGCTCGGGCAGGTGCTGGCCAGCCTGTCGCCGTTCGTGCTGCACCTGGCCGCCCAGCGCTTCCGTGCGGCGGGCTGGCTGTTCGCCGCCGCGGCCCTGGGCATGGCCATCGTGCTCGCCGGCTCGCGTGCGTCCTGGATCACCTATGGCCTGGTGCTGCTGTTGTCCGGCTGGCGGCTCCTGGGCTGGAAGCGGCTGCTCGGCGTCTTCGCCTTCGGCGCCATCGCGCTGGGCGTGCTCGCCGCCACGCTGCCCGCCGTGCGCGAACGCATCGAGCGCACCACGCAGGCCCTGGCCGCGAGCGAGGAGGGCGTGGACTCGGCGCTGTCGGGCCGTAGCCGCATCTGGCGCGCGGCGGTCTGCATGGCGCGCGAGCATCCGGTCAACGGCGTGGGCGCACGCGGTTTCCGCGAGGCCTTCCCGGCCTGCGATCCGCAGCCCGGCGAGAAGGCCGAGTGGGGCGAGGGCCCGGCGCTGCACGCGCACCAGATCGTGCTCGAAGTCGCCAGCGAGACGGGTGGCTTCGGCCTGCTGCTCTGGCTCGCCGGTGCGGCGCTGGCCTGGCGCGCCTGGCGCTATGCGGATGCGCGCTCGCGGCTGCAGGCCCGGCCCGCGATGCTCGCGCTGGCCGTCACCGTCTTCCCGTTCAATACGCACCTGGCGTTCTACTCGACCTTCTGGGGCGGTCTGACGCTGATGCTCGCCGCGTTGTACGCCGGAAGCCTGCTCGACCACGATCGCCCGGCGGCCACGGAGCCCCCGTCCCGATGAGCGGGGCCGCCGCGACGCCGACCTCGCCGGGCGCGCCGCCGCGCGGCGTACGGCACTGGCCCATGTGGTGCGCGGTCGGGCTGCTGGTTGCGATGGGGCGCCTGCCCTGGGGGCTGCAGCGTGCGCTGGGCCGGCTGGTCGGCACGCTCGCCTTCATGCTCGCCGGCAGCCGTCGCCACGCCGCGCGCGTCAACCTGCGGCTGTGTTTTCCCGGGCTCGACGAGACCGCCCGCGAGCGCCTGCTGCGGGACAGCTTCCGCGACTTCGGCATCGGCCTGTTCGAGTTCGCGCGCGCCTGGTGGGGCGATGCGGTGCCCATGCGGCGCGACGTCGTCATCGAGAACCTCGACATCCTGCGCGCGCTCGAGGCGCAGGGCCGCGGGGTGCTGATGGTCTCGGGCCACTTCATGACGCTGGAGATGTGCGGGCGCCTGCTCTGCGACCACGTGCCCCTGGCCGGCATGTATCGCCGCTACCGCGATCCGGTGATGGAGTGGGCGGTCAAGCGTGGCCGCCTGCGCTATGCGGCCGCCATGTTCACCAACGAGGACATCCGGCCTGCGATGCGCCACCTCAAGCAGGGCGGCTTCCTCTGGTACGCGCCGGACCAGGACATGCGCGGCAAGGACACCGTGTTCGCGCCGTTCTTCGGCGTGCCGGCGGCGACGATCACCGCCACCCATCAGTTCGCGCGGCTGACGGGCTGCGCGGTGGTGCCGTTCTTCCACCGCCGCGAGGGCGGGCGCTACGTGCTGCGCATCGGCGGGCCGCTGGCGGATTTCCCCTCGAAGGACGCGGCCGCCGACAGCGCGCGCGTCAACGCGTCGATCGAGGCGATGGTGCGCGAGGCACCGACGCAGTACCTGTGGATCCATCGCCGCTTCAAGCGGCGCCCCGACGGCATGGCGCCACCGTACTGATGCCGCATCGCCCCGAACTCGCCGAGCGCCTGCTGCGCATCGCCTACTCGGCGGTGCTGTACCTGCTCACGCCGGTGACCGTCTACCACCTGATCTGGCGCGGCTTCCGCCAGCCCGCCTACTTCGAGCGCTGGAGCGAACGCTATGCCGGCTTCGGTCCACCGCGCACCCGGCGCGTGCTGTGGGTGCATGCGGTCTCGGTGGGCGAGGTCAACGCGGCGATCCCGCTGGTCGAGGCACTGCTCGAGCGCCGGCCCGACCTGCGCCTGCTCGTCACCACGATCACGCCCACCGGTTCCGAACGCGTGCGCGCGCTGTGGGGCGACCGCGTCGACCACGTCTACCTGCCCTACGACCTGCCGGGCGCGGTGGCGCGCTTCCTGCGGCATTTCCGCCCGCATGCGGCGCTGGTGATGGAAACCGAGCTGTGGCCGAACCTGCTGTTCGGCTGCCGCGACGCGGGCGTGCCGCTGTACGTGCTCAACGCGCGCCTTTCGGCCCGCTCGCTGCGTGGCTATCGCGTGCTCGCACCGATCGTGCGGCGCGCCCTGCGGACCGTGCGTGGCGTCGGCGCGCAGTCCCACGCCGATGCGCGCCGCTTCGTGGCCCTGGGGGCCCTTCCCGGGTGCGTGGTCGAGACGGGCAACCTCAAGTACGACACGCGCGTGCCGGATACGCTGGCACAGGTCGCCGCCGAATGCCGCGCGCGCCGCGCCGGGCGACCCGCCTGGATTGCCGCCAGCACGCATCCGGACGAGGAGGCCGCCGTGCTGCGCATGCACCGGCGCCTGCGCGAGCGTTTTCCCGGGCTGCTGCTGTTCTGGGCGCCGCGCCATCCCGAGCGCTTCCGCGCGGCCGTCGACCAGGCCGTCGCGGCCGGACTACGCACGCGGCGACGCTCGGAGGATCGCTGGCCCGACGCGGACACCGATGTCTTCGTCGTCGACACCCTGGGCGAGCTGCTGTGGTTCTATGCCTGCGCCGACGTGGCCTTCGTCGGCGGCTCGCTGCAGCCGGTGGGCGGGCACAACCTGCTCGAGCCCGCGGCCACGCGCACGCCCGTCGTGACCGGGCCGCACCTGCACAATTTCGCCGAGATCTCGCAGCGCCTGCGGCAGGCGGGCGCGCTCGAGGTCGGTGGCGATGCGGAAGCGGTGGAGCAGCTGCTGGGTGAGCTGCTCGCAGACCCCCAGCGGCGCACCGCGATGGCGGATGCGGCCGCGGCGCTGGTCGAGTCCGGGCGCGGCGCGCTGGAGCGCACGCTGGCGCTGATCCAGCCCGACCTCCCCCCGGCCCCGTTGCCCGGGTAAGCGAAGCGCACCCGGGACGTGGCCGCCGAAACCCGGCGAGGTCAGGCAGCCCGCGTAAGCCATGCGCACCCGGGGCTATCGAACCCTCATGCCACGGCAGAGCCCGGCTCGGCCGCAACGCCGGCGCCAGCCGCAGGGCACCGCGTCGCTCCAGCGATGTCGCACCGACGGGGCGTTGCGAGCCGGGCAGACGACGCCCCGGGTGCGCTTCGCATGCCCGGGCTACGCGGCTGCGGACAGCCGCCAAGCCGGGACATACAATCCTGTTCGGCCACGGCCGACCCCGGTTTGTTGCCTTGAGAACAACAATTCTGCCGGGCCGGCCGTGCGCCTCTCCCTCGGTTGGGAGAAGAACCCAAAAAGAGGCCGGCATCGAGCCGGCCTTCCCGCGCGCCTGGATCGGCCGCCTTACGGCGCCGGCACCGGCGGCGCCTCCGCCGTCAGCAGGCGGTTGATCTCCTGCACGTCCTGCACGTCGAGCGTGCCCGCGGCCTGTTCGAGGATCAGGCGGTTCTGCAGGAAGTTGTAGCGGGCCTGCGCGTAGGCGCGCTGTGCGTTGAACAGGTTCTGCTGGTTGTTGAGCACGTCCAGCACCGTGCGCGTGCCGACTTCCAGGCCGACCTGCGAGGCCTCGTAGGCCGAGCGCGCCGACACCAGCGCCAGGCGCCGCGCTTCCACCTCGCTGATGCCCGCCACCAGCGTCTGGTAGGCATTGCGGGTGTTGCGCACCAGGGCACGGCGCTGCTGCTCGAGCTCGTCGGCCGCCACGTCGCGCTGTGCGATGGCCTGGCGCACGCGCGAGGCGGTGGCGCCGCCGTTGAAGATCGGCACCGACAGCGTGATGCCCACCGACGGACCGCGGCTCTCGTTCTCGATCGGATTGGTCACGGGGGCCGGCAGCAGCGGGCTGCTGAAGGTGGTGTCGCCGGTGGTGCGGCGGTCACCGTACGAACCGTTGAGGTAGAGCGTCGGCCAGTAGCCCGCGCGCGCGGTGCCGACGCCGGCCTCGGCCGACTGCAGGCGCTCCTGCCGGGCGCGCAGCGCCGGGTTGTTCTCGATGGCGGTGGCCACCCAGCCCTCGACGTCGCGGGTTTCCGGCAGCGCGGGGTGGAAGTTCTCCGGCAGCGCCTTCAGGCTGGCCACCGGCTGCCCGGTGATTTCCGCGAGCGCCTGGTAGGCATCCTCGACCGCGTTGCGCGCCACGATGGTGTTCGCACGGGCGCTGTCGTACTGCGCGCGGGCCTCGTGCACGTCGGTGATGGGCGCCAGGCCCACCTCGAGGCGCTTGGAGGCGAACTCGAACTGCTTGCGCAGTGCCTCCTCGGCGGCCTTCGCGGCTTCCAGCGTCTCCAGCGCGACCAGCACGTTGAAGTAGGCCGCGGAGGTGCGGGTGATCAGGTTGTCGCCGGCCGCCTCGACCTGGAAGTCGGCAGCCCGGGCCAGCGCGCGCTGGCTCTCCAGCTGCGTGAAGCGGGCGCGGTCGTAGACCATCTGCTGCAGGCCGACGCCGACGTTGCGCGTGCGCGTATCGATCTCGGTGTCGCCGGTGAAGCGCACCGGCTCGCCCGTGGCCGGGTCGAACTGCGTCTGCGTGGCCGGGCCCTCGGTGCGCGAGCGCTGCAGCGAGGCGGAGCCGTCGAGCTGCGGCAGCATCGCCGCGCGGGCCTGCACCGCGCCCTCGCGGGTGGCACGCGCGCCGCCCTCGGCGGCGGAGAGCTGGGGATCGCCTTCGCGCGCGAGCTGGTAGACCTGCAGGAGGTCGGCAGCCGGCGCGGCGGCGGGCAGCAGGGCGAGGGCAAGGGCGAAGGCGAGCGGTCGGCGGATCATCGGGTCGGTCCTGGAGGCCGTTCGGTGGCGGCTCGGTCGAGCCGTGCGAGGGACTCGCATTACAGGTGGAAGGTCGGCACCGGCGCGGCGCCGGCGAGGTAGGGGATGTCGGTTTCGAACAGCGATTCGATGCGCGGCGCGGCCCCTTCGTTGCGCACCAGCACCGCCTCCATCGCCGGCGCGCGGCCACGCACGATGAACATGCGGCCGCCGGGCTTGAGCAGCTCCAGCAGGCGCGAGGGGATCGCATCCACCGCGCCGTTGACGCAGATCGCGTCGAAGCGGCGATCGCAGTGCCAGGCGAACACGTCGGCGGCCTCGAGGCGCACGTTGGCGATACCGAGGGATTCCAGGCGCGCGCGCGCTGCCTGCACGAAGTCGGCATGGCGGTCCAGGCTCACCACCTCGCGCGCCAGGCGCGCCAGGCATGCGGTGACGTAGCCGCTGCCGGTGCCGATCTCCAGCACCTCGTCCGTCTCGGCAGGCAGCAGCGCCTGCAGCGCGCGGCCCGCCAGCACCGGCTTGAGCATGAACTCGCCATGGCCGAGCGGAAGCGCGACGTCGGCATAGGCCACGCCTTCGTAGGCGGGCGCGACGAAGCGCTCGCGCGGCATGTCGGCCAGCACCGCGAGCACGCGCGGGTCGAGCACGTCCCAGGGCCGGATCTGCTGTTCCACCATGAGTTCGCGGGCGTGGGCGTGATCGTGCGTCATCGTCGGAAGGGTCTGGGGAAAGGCCGCGATTCTACCGGGCGGCGGACTGCAGGCCGGTCGCGGCTTTCGCGGCGACAGGATCGCCGCCGGTGTGAAGGCCGACCGAGTGCCGGAAGTAACCGTGAGTGCCGGCACCGCGCCCTGCGAGGCGCGAGGGCAGCTGCGCGGTGGGCGGGCTCATCCGCGCACCCCGTAGGCGCGCAGGAACATGTCGATGCAGGCCCGCACGTGCGCCTCCGGCGTCATGTGCGGATCGCCGCTGCAAGCGCAGCCGAAGACCATCCGCGCATGCGGCTCGCCCTTGAGCAGGGTGAAGAACTGCGAGGCGGCGAGGCCGGTATCGGGAATGTCGAGGTCGCCCGCGGCCACGCGCGCATCCAGCAGCGTCTTCAGGCCGTCCTGCACCCGGCGCGGGCCGGCTTCCCAGAACAGCTGCGGAAGCGCGGTATCCATCACCTGCGGGCTGCAGAGCATGCGCTGGCCGGCGATGGCCTCGGGCGCGGAGATCATCGCGTAGAACGCGGTGGCGATCTCCGTCAGGCGCTCGCGCACGGGCTGCTGCGGGCGGTCCTCCAGCAGCGTGGGGGGCACGCCGCGTTCGCAATGCGCCTTGACCGCTTCGGCGAACAGCGCGTCCTTGTCGCCGAAGTGGCTGTAGACGGTGAGCTTGGAGACGCCGGCTTCGTTGGCGATGGCGTCCATGCTCACGCCCTCGTAGCCCTGCGCCGTGAACAGGCGCTTGGCGGCATCGAGGATGGCGGCGCGCTTTCCCGGATCCTTGGGGCGGCCGGGGCCGGCCGCGGGGGCGGCGTCGGCGCTGCGACGGGGGCGGGGCGGGACCATTGGTCGGGGAGCTTAGCGGAAATACTGGACCGATGCGTTCTGTAATTTTACAGTACCAGCCGGTTCATTAATTACCGCTGAGACGTCCATGCCCGTCCGACCGCTACGCCGTGCCGCCGCCGGCGCCGTGCTGCTTCTCCTGCTCGCCGCCTGCGCCCGCGAACAGGCGCCGCCGCCGCGCCCCCGCCCGGTCATGGTGGTGCGTCCGGGCGTCGCGCCGGGGGTGGCCGATGCGTACGCCGGCGAGATCCGCGCCCGCGAGGAGAGCACGCTGGCCTTCCGTGTCGGCGGCGCGCTCGTCGAGCGGAGGGTGGACGTGGGCGACCGCGTGCGCCGCGGCGAGTTGCTGGCCGTACTGGATCCGGGCGACCTGCAGGCCCAGGCCCGCGCCGCGCAGGCGCGCCTGGTGGCCGCCGAGGCGCAACTTCGGCGCGCGCGGGCCGACCAGGCGCGGCTGGCCACGCTCGGCCGCGACCAGCTGGTCAGCCGCTCGGCCGTCGACGCGCAGAACGCCGCCGCCGCCGCGGCGCAGGGCGAGGTCAATGCCGCGCACGCCGCGTTGGTCGTGGCGCGCAACCAGGCCGCCTACACGCAGCTGCGCGCCCCGCGCGACGGCGTGATCGCCGCGCGGCAGGCCGAGGCGGGGCAGGTCGTGGCAGCCGGCCAGCCGGTGTTCCAGCTGGCCGCCGACGGCGGGCGCGAAGTCGCCTTCGCCGTCGCCGAGAACGCCGTGCGCGCGATCCGCCCCGGCCAGGCGGTGCAGGTGGAGCTCTGGTCGCGGCCGGGCCTGCGGCTTCCCGCGCGCGTGCGCGAGGTCGCTCCGGCGGCCGATCCGGCCACGCGCACGTACGCCGTGCGCGCCGCACTCGGCGACGGGGCCGCCGGCGTCGACCTTGGACAGAGCGCGCGCGTTTACCTAGACGGCGCCGCCGCCGGCCCGCTCGCCGTGCCGCTCGCGGCCGTGCAGCGTGGCCCGGCCGGCCCGTCCGTCTTCGTGCTCGATCCGAAGACGTCGACGCTGCGGCTGCGGCCCGTGCGCACCGGCCCCTTCGGCAGCGAGCGCGTGCCCGTGCTCTCGGGCCTGTCCTCGTCCGACTGGGTGGTGGCCGCGGGCGCGCACCTGCTGCGCGAGGGGATGAAGGTCGCCCCGGTCGACCGCGAAAACCGCCCCGTCCGCCCGTAACCGCCGCGAGCACGCCCCATGCGCTTCAACCTCTCCGAATGGGCACTGCGCCATCGCAGCCTCGTGGTCTACGCGATGCTCGTGCTGGCCATCGCCGGCACGCTGTCCTACCTCTCGCTCGGCCGCAGCGAGGATCCGAAGTTCACCTTCAAGGTGATGGTAGTGCGCACGCTGTGGCCGGGCGCCACCGCGGACGAGGTGGCCTCGCAGGTCACCGACCGCATCGAGAAGAAGCTGATGGAGACCGGGCAGTACGAGGCCATCCGCTCGTACTCGCGCCCGGGCGAGTCGCAGGTGATCTTCGTCGCCCGCGATGCGATGAAGTCGGCCGACGTGCCCGACCTCTGGTACCAGGTCCGCAAGAAGGTGGGCGACGTCCGTCCCACGCTGCCACGCGACATCGTCGGCCCGTTCTTCAACGACGAGTTCGGCGACACCTTCGGCAACATCTATGCGCTGACCGGCCGGGGCTTCGACTACGCCGTGCTCAAGGACTACGCCGAGCGCGTGCAGCTGGCGCTGCAGGAGAAGCCGGACGTCGGCAAGATCGAGCTGATCGGGGTGCAGGACGAGCGCATCTGGATCGAGCTCGACAACACCAAGCTCGCCACCTTGGGCGTGCCGGCGCAGGCGGTGTTCGACGCGCTCAACGCGCAGAACGCGGTCGCGCCGGCGGGCTTCTTCGAAACCGCGTCCAGCCGCGTCGCGCTGCGCGTGGACGGCCGCTTCGGCAGCGTCGACGAGATCCGCGCCTTCCCGCTGCGCGTGGGCGACCGCACGTTCCGCCTGGGCGACCTCGCCAACGTCGTACGCGGCTTCGCCGACCCGCCCGCGCCGCGCATGCGCTACATGGGCGAGGACGCCATCGGCATCGGCGTCTCGATGCGCGAGGGCGGCGACATCCTGAAGCTGGGGAAGACGCTCGAAGCGGAGTTCGCGCGCCTGCAGGACACGCTGCCGGCCGGCATGGAACTGCGCAAAGTCTCCGACCAGCCGGCGGCGGTGGAAGCCTCGGTCGGCGAGTTCGTGCGCGTGCTCGCCGAGGCGGTGGCGATCGTGCTGCTGGTGAGCTTCTTCTCGCTGGGCGTGCGCACCGGCCTCGTGGTCGCGCTGTCGATCCCGCTGGTGCTGGCCATGACCTTCGCGGTCATGGACTACTTCGGGGTGGGCCTGCACAAGATCTCGCTGGGCGCGCTGGTGCTGGCGCTGGGCCTGCTGGTGGACGACGCGATCATCGCCGTCGAGATGATGGCGATCAAAATGGAACAAGGTTTCTCGCGCCTGAAGGCCGCCGCCTTCGCCTGGGAGTCCACCGCGTTCCCGATGCTCACCGGCACGCTGATCACCGCGGCCGGCTTCCTGCCCATCGCCACGGCCCAGTCGAGCGTGGGCGAGTACACGCGTTCGCTGTTCCAGGTGGTGACCATCGCGCTGCTGGTGTCGTGGGTCGCCGCCGTCGTCTTCATCCCCTACCTGGGCGACCGCCTGCTGCCCGATGGCGGCCATGCACCGGCGCCGAAACCCGGTTCGCTGCGCGCACGCTGGCAGGCCTGGCGGCTGCGCCTGGCCGACCGGCATCCGGCCTTCGCCGACTTCATCGCGCCCATGCCCGCGCCGCAGGACGGCGTGCCGCACGACCCCTATTCCACCGCCTTCTACCGCCGTTTCCGTGCCTGGGTGCTGTGGTGCGTGCGTCGCCGCAAGACCGTGGTGGCGATCACCGCCGCGGTCTTCGTCGGCTCGGTGCTGCTGTTCCGCTTCGTGCCGCAGCAGTTCTTCCCCGACTCCTCGCGCCCCGAGCTCATGGTGGACATGGAGCTGGCCGAGGGCAGCTCGCTCAAGGCGACCGCCGCGCAGGCCGCGAAGATGGAGAAGATCCTCGCGACGCGGAAGGACCTGGCGAACTACGTCGCCTACGTCGGCACGGGGTCGCCGCGCTTCTACCTGCCGCTGGACCAGCAGCTTCCCGCCGCCAACTTCGCGCAGTTCGTCCTCATGCCGGCCAGCGTGGAGCAACGCGAGGCGGTGCGCGCATGGCTGATCGACGAGGTCTTCCCGCGGTTTCCCGACGTGCAGCTGCGCGTGACGCGGCTGGAGAACGGCCCGCCGGTCGGCTATCCGGTGCAGTTCCGCGTTTCCGGCGAGCACATCGAACAGGTGCGTGCGATCGCCTACCAGGTGCGCGAGAAGGTGCTGGCCAACCCGCACGTGGCCAACGTCAACCTCGACTGGGACGAGCCCAGCAAGGTGGTGCGCCTGAAGATTGACCAGGAGCGCGCGCGGGCGGTGGGCGTGACCTCGGCCCAGCTCGCGCAGGCGCTGTCGGGTGCGCTGTCCGGCTCCACGGTGGGCACCTACCGCGAGGGCAACGAACTGATCGAGATGCAGGTGCGCGGCGCCGAGCGCGAGCGCACCGAGCTCGAAGCGCTGCGCAACCTGATGGTGCCCACGGCGAGCGGGCGCAGCGTGCCGATCACGCAGGTGGCCACGCTGGAGTACGGCTTCGAGGACGGCATCATCTGGCACCGCGACCGCCGCCCGACCATGACCGTGCGCGCGGACATCCTCGACGGCACGCAGCCGCCGACGGTCACCGCGCAGATCGACCCGACCCTCGACGCCATCCGCGCCTCGCTGCCGGAGGGCTACTCGATCGAGATCGGCGGCACGGTGGAGGACTCGGCGCGCGGGCAGAACTCGATCAAGGCGGGCATGCCGCTGTTCGTCTTCGCCGTGTTCACCCTGCTGATGCTGCAGCTGCGCAGCTTCTCGCGCTCGATCATGGTGTTCCTGACCGCGCCGCTGGGCCTGATCGGCGTCACGCTGTTCCTGCTGGTGTTCCGCGTGCCGTTCGGCTTCGTGGCCATGCTCGGCACGATCGCGCTGGCCGGCATGATCATGCGCAACTCGGTGATCCTGGTCGACCAGATCGAGCAGGACCGCCACGACGGCCGCGAGGCCTGGGAAGCCATCGTCGAGGCCACCGTGCGCCGCTTCCGCCCGATCGTGCTGACGGCGCTCGCGGCGATCCTGGCGATGATCCCGCTCTCGCGCAGCGCGTTCTTCGGCCCGATGGCGGTGGCGATCATGGGTGGCCTGACCGTGGCCACGGCGCTCACGCTGCTGTTCCTGCCCGCGCTCTACGCGGCCTGGTTCCGCGTCAGGGTGCCCGCGGACGCGCGCGCGGGCTGATGCTCAGTCGCCCGCGCCCCACGGCGCGGGCGGCGGCGGAGCCGGCGTGGCGAGGTCGAACTCCACGCGGAACAGCCGGCCCGGGCGCGCGAGTTCGTAGACGAACGCGCGGCCGGGCTCGACCTCCAGTGCCCAGACGTTGTCGACGGACACCGCGCGGCCCTGCGCGAGGAACATCGCGCGCGATTCGGCGTCGGCGGGAAATTCCTGGCGGGCCGCAGTGCCGGCGTCGCGCGTGTCGCCGCCGTACTGCGTCAGCGCGTCGGCCGTGCCGTCCTCGTGCCGGTGGTCATGCTTGAGTCGCAGCCCGTCGGGCGTGCGCGTGATCACCCACGTGCGCGAGCGGTCGCCACCCACATGGAAGGGGATGCGCAGCGTATCGCCCGTGCACTCGCGCACGTGCATGACCAGGGGCCCTTCGCGGAACGGGTCGGTGCCCGTGGGCGCCGGGCTGTCGGCGACGACCCGGCCGGCGAACGCCTGGCCGCAGAGCGCGGACAGGCGCTGGAAGAAGGCGTCCTGCGGCGCGCGCGCAGGGGTGCCGGCGCAACCGGCAATGGCGAGAACGGCGAGGAGAAGCGGTCGCATTCGCCGACCCTAGCCTTCCCGCCACACCCAGGACAACTCGGCGCGCGGCCCGTCCACCTTCGACACCCA
Source organism: Pseudomonadota bacterium (assembly GCA_049323195.1). GTDB lineage: Bacteria > Pseudomonadota > Gammaproteobacteria > Xanthomonadales > Xanthomonadaceae > Cognatilysobacter. The sequence goes on from JBMOOW010000005.1 coordinate 19,254, forward strand.
GGCCCGCGAGCCGTAGCCGGCCGCCGTGAAGCCTGCCTGCATCGCCGGCGCGGCGGCCTCGGCCGCGGCGCGCGAGGTGAACCAGGCGAACATGCTGGGCCCGGCACCCGACAGGCTGGCGCCGATCGCGCCATGGGCCACCGCGGCCGACTTCACCGCGTCGAAGCCCGGCACGAGTTCGGCGCGCCGCGGTTCCACGAGCACGTCCTGCAGGCCTTCGCGGATCAGGTCGGGATCGCCGCGCTCCAGGCCCGTCACGAACAGCGCCAGGTGCGCGCCATGGCGCACCACGGTCGACAGCGGGTAGGGATCCTTCAGCACTTCCCGCGCCCGCCGCGTCTCGAGCAACTGGTCGGGATGCACGACCACGCAGTGCAGCCAGTCCGGCACCGGCAACGGAAGCAGCCGCGTCAGCGTGGCCAGGGTGATGCCGCCCAGCAGCATCGGCCCGACGTTGTCGCCCTGGCGACTCTGGCTGGAGGCGAACTCGCCCTCGATCGCGTAGGGATACAGGGCCTCGCGCGGCAGGGGGCGGTCGAGCAGCGCATTGGCGGCCACCAGCGCCGCCACGCATGACGCCGCCGACCCGCCCAGGCCCGCGCCGATGGGAATGCCCTTGTCGAGCTCGACCTCGAAGCCGAAGGGCAGGGCGAGCCCATCGGCGAAGGCGCGCAGCGCCAGCCCCGCGGTATTGCGCGCGGGGTCCAGCGGAATGCGCGATACGGCCTCCCCGTCGCCCCGCACCGCCACCACCCGCACGCCCGGCGTGGCCACGCGCCGCACGGTGGCGCGGTCGCGCGGGCCCTCGATGGTGTGGCCGAGCAGGTCGAAGCCCACGCCGATGTTGCCCACGCCGGCAGGCGCGATCGCGGTGGCGGTGGGAACGACGGGGTGATCGGACATGTCGGGCTCCGTGGCGGAGCGCGATTATCGCCGCCGGCCCGCCCGCTGGCCCGCCGCGCCGGCGCATGGTCAAATGGGCCCCGAAGCGGGGGTACCGGCCGGGCCGGTTGAGAGAGTCCCTTCGAACCTGATTCGGTTGATACCGACGTAGGGAAGCTTCGCAGGACGCCGTGCGTCCATGCGCCGCCCGCTCGCCGCGAACGTCGACGCTCGACGTTCGACCACCCACGCAGCGGACGATCCGAATGAACGCAGTCGCCACCGAACTCCTCCAGCAGGCCGAGAAGCTCTCGGCCGACGTCGTCCGCCCCATCCCGGGCTCGAAGAAGATCCACGTCGAAGGCTCGCGCCCGGACATCCGCGTGCCCATGCGCGAGATCGCGCTCTCGCGCACCGCCACGCTGTTCGGCGGCGAGGAGAACGCGCCGTTCACCGTCTACGACTGCTCGGGCCCGTACACCGACGAGAATGCGACCATCGACCTGTCGCAGGGCCTCGCGCCGCTGCGTGCGCAGTGGATCGCCGAGCGCGGCGACACCCAGGTGCTGCCGGGCCTGTCCTCCGAGTTCGGCCGCGCGCGCGAGCACGATCCGAAGCTCGCGCACATCCGATTCGGCAACCGTGCGCTGCCGCGCCGCGCGGTGTCCGGCGCGAACGTCACCCAGATGCACTACGCGCGCAAGGGCATCGTCACGCCGGAGATGGAGTTCATCGCCATCCGCGAGAACCAGCGCATCGAGGCCATCCGCGAAGCGCACCTGCTCAGGCAGCACCCGGGCGAAGCCTTCGGCGCCAACATCCAGAAGCTGATCACGCCGGAGTTCGTGCGCGACGAGGTCGCCCGCGGCCGCGCGATCATCCCCAACAACATCAATCACCCCGAAAGCGAGCCGATGATCATCGGCCGCAATTTCCTGACCAAGGTCAACGCGAACATCGGCAACAGCGCGGTGTCGTCGGGCATCGCCGAGGAAGTCGAGAAGCTGGTCTGGTCGATCCGCTGGGGCGCGGACACGGTGATGGACCTGTCCACCGGCAAGCACATCCACGAGACCCGCGAGTGGATCATCCGCAACAGCCCGGTGCCGATCGGCACGGTGCCGATCTACCAGGCGCTGGAGAAGGTCGACGGCCGCGCCGAGGAACTCAACTGGGAGATCTTCCGCGACACGCTGATCGAGCAGGCCGAGCAGGGCGTGGACTACTTCACGATCCACGCCGGCGTGCTGCTGCGCTACGTGCCGCTCACCGCGAATCGCGTGACCGGCATCGTGAGCCGCGGCGGCTCGATCATGGCCAAGTGGTGCCTGGCGCATCACAAGGAGAATTTCCTCTACACGCACTTCGAGGAGATCTGCGAAATCATGAAGGCCTATGATGTGGCCTTCTCGCTCGGCGACGGCCTGCGCCCGGGCTCGATCGCCGATGCGAACGACGCCGCGCAGTTCGGCGAGCTGGAAACGCTCGGCGAGCTCACCCAACTTGCCTGGAAGCACGACGTGCAGACCATGATCGAGGGCCCCGGCCACGTGCCGATGCACCTGATCAAGGAGAACATGGACAAGCAGCTGCGCGAGTGCGGCGAGGCGCCGTTCTACACGCTCGGCCCGCTCACCACCGACATCGCGCCCGGCTACGACCACATCACCTCCGCGATCGGCGCGGCGATGATCGGCTGGTTCGGCACCGCGATGCTCTGCTACGTGACGCCGAAGGAGCACCTGGGCCTGCCGAACAAGCACGACGTTCGCGAAGGCCTGATGGCCTACAAGATCGCCGCGCACGCCGCGGACCTGGCCAAGGGCCACCCCGGCGCGCAGGCGCGCGATAACGCGATGAGCAAGGCGCGCTTCGAATTCCGCTGGGAGGACCAGTTCAACCTCGGCCTCGACCCCGAGCGCGCTCGCGAGTACCACGACGAGACCCTGCCCAAGCAGGCGCACAAGGTCGCCCACTTCTGCTCCATGTGTGGCCCGCACTTCTGCTCGATGAAGATCACACAGGACGTGCGCGACTACGCCAAGGAGCACCCGGAGGCCGTCGCCGAGATCGAGAAGGGCATGGCGGAGAAGTCGGCCGAGTTCCGCGCGGCGGGGGCGGAGGTGTACCACAAGGCCTGACGTCGCCAGCTGGCGCCTCGTGCCCCAATGCAATGGGCCGCCCCTGCAGGCGGCCCTTCGTATTCGCGTCCGGCGCGGGCCGATCAGTAGTTCGGCTTGTCGCTGGACGCGTCGAAGCGGGCGATGGCGTCGACCAGGATCCGCTTGGCCTCCGCCGCGCCGCCCCAGCCTTCGACCTTCACCCACTTGCCCTTCTCGAGATCCTTGTAGTGCTCGAAGAAGTGGCCGATGCGCTCGCACCAGTGCGCCGAGACCTGCTCCAGGTCGTGGATGTGCGAGTAGCCGCTGAAGATCTTGTCGACCGGCACTGCGAGCAGCTTCTCGTCGGAGCCGGCTTCGTCCGACATCTTCAGCACGCCCACCGGGCGCACGCGGATCACCGAGCCGGGAATGAGCGGAAGCGGGAGGATCACCAGCACGTCGGCGGGATCGCCGTCGCCGCAGAGCGTATGCGGCACGTAGCCGTAGTTGCAGGGGTAGCGCATCGGCGTGGACAGGATGCGGTCCACGAAGATGGCGCCCGATTCCTTGTCGACCTCGTACTTGACCGGTTCGGAATCCTTGGGGATTTCGATGATGACGTTGATCTCGTCCGGCGGGTTCTTGCCGGTGGGAACCAGGTCCAGGCCCATGTCTGCTCCAGATGCGATGCGCCCGCCGGGTGGCGGGCGGGGGTGGCATTCTACGTCGGGGCCTGCTGCGTCGCAGCATCCACGCCCCGGCCGGCGGGCGGCGGCCTCGAGGCCGCCCGCCGGCCATGCCGTCAGAGCGTCGGAGGCGGATTGCCCGGCGGCGGCGTCTGGCCGGCGCGCACGCGCGGCTTGGCGTCCGGCGCACGCTGCAGGTAGTCGTCGGCCCAGCGCTGGGCGATCTTGCCGGCGGCATCGCGACCACCCAGGCCGAAGGCGAGAGCCGTGGCGACGGCGATGGCGCCCAGCACCAGGCCGAAAGCCAGGTTGACGATGTCGTCGGCCACGCCCATCGCCCGGAGGCCCATGGCGATGACCAGGCCCAGGATGGCGAAGCGGGCGATGCGGGCGATGCCGCGCGCCTCCGGGTTGGCGCGCTCGATCGCTCGCGCGGCCACGTCGGCCAGCCAGTAACCGACGGCGAGGATCACCAGGCCCAGCAGCACGTCGGCACCGAAGGCGATGAACTGCTCGAGCAGCTCGTTGATGCCCGCAAAGCCCAGCAGCGCGGCGGCCTCGACGGTGGCGAACAGCATGATGAAGAACAGCGCCAGCTTGCCGCCCAGGGCGGACACGCGGGTGCCGGGCGGGCGCGAAGCCGACGCGTCGCCCTCGGGCGTGCGAGCCATCGCATCGATCGGCGGCGTGACGCCGGTGTCCGTCGCGCCCGGCGTCGCCGGCGTCGACACGAAAGCGGCCTGCGCGGCCGAGGCGGACGTGTCCTCCTCGAAGGCATGGCCGAGGCCAAGGCGCGCGGGCAGTCGGTCGAAGCCGAGGTTGGCGAGCAGGCGCTCGACCAGCCCCGCGACGAAGCGGCCGATGAACCAGGCGAGCACGAGGATGGCCGCCGCGGCCAGCAGGTTCGGGATCGCCTGCAGGAAGATGTCCAGCATGCGCGTGAGCGGCGCGGAGATCGCCTGGATCTTCAGCGCATCCAGCGCGGCGATCAGCGTCGGCACGATCACCAGCACGAAGGCCAGCGTGCCGCCGAGGTCGGACAGCTTCATCCCGCGCGTCTCGGGATGGCTCTCGCTGAAGCGGTCCACCCCGGTGGTCGCCAGCAGGTTGCTGACCAGGCCGCGCACGGCCCTGGCGATCAGCCAGCCCACGCCGGCGATGAGGACGGCGGCGAAGATGTTCGGCAGGATGCCGAGCAGGCTGGAGGTCATGCCCGTCAGTGGGCCCATCAGGCCCTCGATCTGCAGGGCGCCGACGATGGCGGGCAGGAACAGCAGCAGAACCAGCCAGTAGGCCACGTTGCCCATCGACTGCGACAGCGGCTTCATGTCCGCGTTCTGGCTGAGGCGCTCGTCGACCCGCGTTTTCGAGAGTGCGCGATTGACGATCGTGCGCACGATCGTCGCCACCAGCCACGCCACCACCGCCAGTGCGATGGCAAGCAGCAGGCGCGGCAGGTACAGCATCACCGTGGTCGCCAGCGTGCTGAGCGGCCCGGAGACGCCTTCGACCTGCAGCACGCTGAACATGCCGATCAGCGCGAGCAGCATGATGGCCCAGAACACCACGCGGCTGGCGATGCGCTCGAAGTCGGTGCTGGACTGTGTATGCGCACCCAGGCGCTGGTTGGTGCCCAGGCGCGCCAGCGCCTTGCGGGTGGCGCCGGCCGCCAGCAGGGCGACGAGCCAGCCGATCAGCAGGATCGCGAGGCCGCCGAGGATGCTCGGCAGGTAGACGCCGAGCGAGTTCTGCAGCGACGCCTGCCAGCTGGGCGTGGCGACGGGGTCGGGAGTGGCGGGGTACATGGGGATCCTTCCTGCGCGAGCCATGAACGGGCGGCCGGAAGGTAGCCAACGGGCGATGAACGCGGCGTCGGCAGCGGCCGCAGCGCCCCAAAAAAGTTCTTCACCCAACTCCGGGGAACGCGGCCCGGATCTTCAGGAAGAAGTAGGCGTCGTCACGGTAGCCGTAGGCCATGCGCTTGATGACCTTGATCCTGTTGTTGATGCCTTCGACCAGGTTGGTGC
>JBMOOW010000006.1:0-24536 GCA_049323195.1 Pseudomonadota bacterium
CCTCATGTGCCAGGGCGAAATCCCCGTGCGGGCGCTGGAACGGCGGTACGCGATCGACTTCGCGGCGTATTTCGCCTCGTCCCTGGAGAAGCTGGCGCCACTGGAAGCCGACGGGCTGGTGCGCCGCGAGCGCGACCGGATCGTGGCCACACCGCAGGGTCGCCTGCTGTTGCGCAACCTGGCCATGTGTTTCGACGCCTACCTCGGGCAGCCGACCGCGGCGCGGCCGCGCTTCTCGCGCGCGATCTAGCTAGCCCCCCGTGCGGCCGCCCGCGGCCCCGCCGGCATCAGGCGGCCATAAGGTGAACCACCACGAAGCGGCCGTACGGTGGGCGCGGCAGGCGGCCTTCACGAAGCTCGGGGACCCCTTCGGCCCACGCCGCCGGGTGCGGCCGGGGCGTCGCGCTCACGCGACGTATCTCGTTGATTCGACAGCCGTGCGGCGGTCCCGGCGGCACGACCGCCCCGACTTGATCCAGATCAAGTCCATGGTGAAGACGATGTCGACAATCCGTGCGTAGTAAAGCATCCCTCCCTCCAGGTCCTTCCCATGACCGTTCTCGACACTTCCGTCGCCGCGGTGGGTGCCGCGCGCACGCCGCCCGCCGCGAAGCCCGCGGCGGCGGCCTACAACGACCGCGTGGTCCTGCAGTTCTCCGTGGCGACGGTGCTCTGGGGCATCGTCGGCATGGCGGTCGGCGCGTTCATCGCCGCCCAGCTGTACTGGCCCTCGCTCGGTTTCGACCTGCCGTGGCTCAGCTACGGCCGCATCCGCCCGCTGCACACCAATGCGGTGATCTTCGCCTTCGGCGGCTGCGCGCTGATGGCCACCAGCCTGCACGTCGTGCAGCGCACCTGCGGCGTGCGGCTGATCTCCGACAGGCTCGCCTCGTTCGTGTTCTGGGGCTGGCAGGCGGTGATCCTCGCCGCGGCGATCACGCTGCCGCTGGGGCTGACGCAGGGCAAGGAATACGCCGAGCTCGAGTGGCCGATCGACCTGCTGATCACGGTGGTCTGGGTCGCCTATGCGGTGCTGTTCTTCGGCACGATCATGAAGCGCGCCGTCAAGCACATCTACGTCGCGAACTGGTTCTACGGTAGCTTCATCATCGCCGTGGCGCTGCTGCACATCGTCAACAACCTCGCCATCCCGGCGGGCGCGTTCAAGTCCTACCCGATCTACTCGGGCGCGGTCGACGCGATGGTGCAGTGGTGGTACGGCCACAACGCCGTGGGCTTCTTCCTGACCGCCGGCTTCCTCGGGATGATGTACTACTTCGTGCCGAAGCAGGCCGGGCGCCCGGTGTATTCCTACCGCCTGTCGATCGTGCACTTCTGGGCACTGATCGCGGTCTACATGTGGGCCGGCCCGCACCACCTGCAGTACACGGCGCTGCCTGACTGGGCGCAGTCGCTGGGCATGGTGTTCTCGCTGATCCTGCTGGCGCCGTCCTGGGGTGGCGCGATCAACGGCGTGATGACGCTGTCCGGCGTGTGGCACAAGCTGCGCACCGATCCCATCCTCAAGTTCCTCATCGTCTCGCTCAGCTTCTACATGATGAGCACGTTCGAGGGGCCGATGATGTCGATCAAGACGGTCAACTCGCTGAGCCACTACACCGACTGGACCATCGGCCACGTGCACGCCGGCGCGCTGGGCTGGGTGGCGATGATCTCGATCGGTGCGATCTACGCGCTGCTGCCCAGGCTTGTCGGCCGCGAGCAGATGTACTCGGTCAAGGCCATCGACACGCACTTCTGGCTGCACACCACGGGCGTGGTGCTCTACATCGCCTCCATGTGGATCGCCGGCGTGATGCAGGGCCTGATGTGGCGCGCCACGAATGCCGACGGAACGCTGACCTACAGCTTCGTCGAAGCGCTCAACGCGACCTATCCGTACTACCTGGTCCGCCTCGCCGGTGGCCTGGTCGTGGTGGCCGGCATGCTGCTGATGGGCTGGAACGTGCTGAAGACGATGGCCCCGGAGCGCAAGCCCGCCACGCAGCCGCTGCCCGCCGCCGCGCGCGCCTGAGGAATACGACATGAGCAAGTCACACGAGAAAGTCGAGAAGAACGTCGGCCTGATGGCCGTGCTGATCGCGGTGGTCGTCTCCTTCGGCGGCCTCGCCGAGATCGTGCCGCTGATGAACCAGGCCGAGGCCATCGAGCCGCTGCCGGGCGTGAAGCCCTACCCCGCCCTGCAGCTGGCCGGCCGCGACGTCTATGTGCGCGAGGGCTGCTACAACTGCCACTCGCAGATGGTGCGCACGCTGCGCTTCGAGACCGAGCGCTACGGCCACTATTCGCTGGCCGGCGAATCGGTCTACGACCGCCCGTTCCAGTGGGGCTCCAAGCGCACCGGGCCGGACCTGGCGCGCGTCGGCGGGCGCTACTCGGACGACTGGCACCGCGTGCACCTGGTCAACCCGCGCGACGTGGTGCCCGAGTCGAACATGCCGGGCTTCCCGTACCTGGCCGACGCACCGGTGGACGGCGAGAAGGTCACGCGCAGCATGAAGGCGCTCAAGGCGCTGGGCGATCCCTACACGCAGGCGGAGATCGACAGCGCGGCCAAGGACGTCGAGGGCAAGACCGAACTGGACGCCGTGGTCGCCTACCTGCAGGCGCTCGGCAAGAACGCGCCGCGCGGAGGCTGAGCCATGGTGTCGGGAATCGTGACCGCGATCCTGCTGGCGCTTTTCATCGCCGGCTGGGTCTGGTTGTGGCGTCCGTCGCGCAAGGCGGAGCTCGATGCGGCAGCGAGGCTGCCACTCAATGAAGACGGGGAGGACGCTCGATGAGCGCCGGATGGACGTGGTTCGTGATCGCGCTGGTCGCACTGAACATCGGTGGCTGCGTGTGGCTCCTGTGGTGGACGGCGCGTCGCCGGCCGGGCGATCCCGCGCCGACCGACACCAGCCACGTGTGGGACGAGGATCTCACCGAGTACAACAAGCCGCTGCCGCGGTGGTGGATCAACCTCTTCTACATCACCATCGTGTTTTCCATCGCCTACATCGCCTGGTACGGCGGCCTGGGCGACTACGCCGGCATGGGCAAGTGGACGTCGGTGCAGGAGTACGCGCGGGAGAAGTCGAAGCAGGACGCCCGCCTCAAGGAGACGTTCGCGCCCTTCGACGGCCAGCCGATCTCGGTGCTGGCCCGCGACGATCGCGCGCTCGCGCTCGGCCGGTCGATCTTCAACAACACCTGCGCCACCTGCCACGGCTCGGCGGCGCAGGGTGCGATCGGCTACCCGAACCTCACCGACGACATCTGGCACTGGGGCGGCGAGCCCGACCAGGTGCTGCAGACGGTGCTGGACGGCCGCGAGGGCGTGATGCCCGAATGGGGCAAGGTGCTGCGCGGCATGGCCGGGGAGAACGCGGTCGACTACGTGGCCAACTACGTGCTCGCGCTGGGCGATGCCAAGGCGATGGACAACAACTACCTCGCCTCGCAGGGCAAGAAGCTCTACGACGGTGTCTGCGTGGCGTGCCACGCCGCCGACGGCAAGGGCAACCCGGCCATGGGCGCACCCGACCTGACCGATGACTACTGGATGTACGGCGACAGCAAGGAGTCGGTCGTCCAGACCATCGAGAAGGGCCGCCACGGCGTCATGCCGGCGCACCGCGAGCTGCTCGGCGAGACCCGCGCGCGCCTTGTCGCCGCCTACGTCTGGTCGCTGTCCAACGCCGCAAAGCCCGGCGCGGCTTCCACCGCCGCCACCGCCGGCCGTTGAGGCGAGCCGCGATGTCGAAGCCGCAGCCCGTGTTCGACCACCCGCCGCGCCCGATGGCGCAGCGGGTGGGCGCGATCCTCTGGCCCAGCTTCTTCGCGGCCGGCGTGTGCACGATGGTGTTCTTCGCGCACGTCGACCCCCTGCAGCTGCGGGACATGACGTTCCCGCAGCTGCCGCTGAGCCGTGAACTGGGCTACAGCATCGGCTTTTTCATGTTCTGGGCCGCCACCGCGGCCTCCAGCCTGTTCACCTGGATCCTGCTGCGGCCCGCAAGCCGCTTCAACCGCCCGCTCCCCCCGGGACCGTAATGAACCGTCGCATCCCGCTGGAAGTCGTCGAGGCACCCGCCTCGCTCTACGTCAGCGAAAAGAAGGTCTACCCGCGCGCCGTCAAAGGCCGGCTCGACTCGCTGCGCACCGCGGCGGTGGTCTGGCTGCTGGGCATGTTCTACCTGTTCCCCTGGCTGCGCTGGGACGGCCGCCAGGCGGTGCTCTTCGACCTGCCCGCGCGCAAGTTCCACGTCTTCGGGCTGACCTTCTGGCCGCAGGACTTCCTGTTCCTGGCGCTGCTGCTGATCATCGCGGCGCTCGCCCTGTTCTTCTTCACGGCGCTGGCCGGGCGCCTGTGGTGCGGCTATGCCTGCCCGCAGACGGTGTGGACGGAAGTCTTCCTGTGGATGGAGAAGTGGACCGAGGGCGACCGCGGCAAGCGCATGAAGCTCGACGCCGGCCCCTGGACGCGCGAGAAGCTCCTGCGCAAGGCCGCCAAGCACGCGCTGTGGGCGGCGTTCGCGCTGTGGACGGGCTTCACCTTCGTCGGCTTCTTCACCCCGATCGCCGATCTGGGCGCGCGCATGCTGCCCTTCGGCTGGGGCGGCTGGGAAACCTTCTGGGTGCTGTTCTACGCGCTGGCCACCTGGGGCAATGCGGGCTTTTTGCGCGAGCAGGTCTGCAAGTACATGTGCCCCTACGCGCGCTTCCAGAGCGCGATGTTCGACCGCGACACGCTGATCATCGCCTACGACCCGATGCGCGGCGAGCCGCGTGGGCCGCGCAAGCGCGGCCTGGCCAGCGTGCTCGAGCGCGCCCGCGGCCTGCTGGACAAGGTCACCGCGCACGACTACGTCTTCCGCGCCGCCCAGCACCCCACCGCCGCCGCGGCGCTGGCCGGCGCGCAGGGCACCATCACCTTCGCCGGCGCGGGCGTGGTGGCCGAGCCGCTGCCGACGTTCGCCCCCGACCAGCTGGGCGACTGCATCGACTGCACCATCTGCGTGCAGGTCTGCCCCACCGGCATCGACATCCGCAACGGGCTGCAGTACGAGTGCATCGCCTGCGGGGCCTGCATCGACGCCTGCGACGACGTCATGGGCAAGATGGGCTATCCCCGCGGCCTGATCCGCTACTCCACGCAGAACGCGATCGACGGCAAGCCCACCCGCGTACTGCGCCCGCGCATCCTCGTCTTCGGCGGGCTGCTGCTGGGCCTGTCCCTGGCCTGGGCCTGGGGCGTGACGCACCGCGACCCGCTGATCGTCGAGGCCCTGCGCGACCGCAATGCGCTCTACCGCGTGGTCGAGGACGGCGCCGAGAACAGCTACACCCTGAAGCTGGTCAACAAGACCGACGCCCCGGCGCGCTACGGCGTGCGCATCGAGTCCGACGCGCGCGGCCTGGCGCTGCGTGGCGTGCAGCCGGTGGTGGAGCTGGCGCCTCAGCAGGTGCTGTCGCTGCCGGTGACGGTGCATGCGCCGGCGGGCGTGAAGGGCCGCCATGAGATGCGCTTCGTGGTGGACTCGGCCGACGGTTCCGTGCGTGAATCCGTCGACAGCAGCTTCTTCGGACCGCAATGACGCAGGACAAGCGCGCCGGCTGGCGCAATCCCATGCTCTGGCTGGTGTGGGGCATTCCCGCCGCCTCCATCGTCGCCGGCATCGGCCTGGTGATCGTCGCGGTGCGCCAGCCCAACGACGCCATCCCCGACAAGGTACGCCGTACCGCGCAGATCCAGGTGGCCGACCTCGGCGCCGACGAGCAGGCGCGCGCACTGCGCCTTCGCGCGCTGCTGCGGGCCGAGGACGGCATCGTCGAGGCCCTGCCGGTTGCAGGCGATTTCGACCGCGCCCGTCCGCTGGTGGCCACGCTGCGCCATCCCGCACGCGAGGCCGAGGACCGTCGCATCGAACTGGCACCCACCGAGCTCGGCTGGCGCGCGAGCGCCGACGTCGACCTCGCGCACGACTGGAACGTCGAACTCGCCCCCGTCGACGGGCGCTGGCGCCTGCTCGGTCGGCTACCCAGGGGCCAGCACGCGGTGGCGCTGCAGCCGGCCCTGCAGGCGCCCTGATCGCGGGTCGGCGCGCACGCGCCACTGCGGCAACCTCCGTCCATGGATTCCCTCACCCTCCCCGCCGGCTGCTTCCACTGCGGCGAGCCCCTGCCCGCGCGGCCCGCGCAGGTCGAGCTCGACGGCGCGCCGCGCGCGTTCTGCTGCGACGGCTGCGCGGCGGCCGCGCGCTGGATCCGCGAGTCCGACCTCGACGACTACTACCGGCTCCGCAGCGACACGGCCTCGAAGGTCGGCACGGATGCCGTCGACTATTCCGTGTGGGATCGCGAGGACGTGCTCGAGGGCCATGCGCGCAGCGTCGACGGCGGCCGCGAGATCACCGTGCTCACCGACGGCATGCGCTGCGCAGCCTGCGCCTGGCTGATCGACCGCGCGCTCGCCCGCGAGCCGGGCGTGCTGGACGTCGGCGCCAACGCCGTCACCGGCCGCATCCGCGTTGCATGGGATCCGCAGGCCGCGCCGCTCTCGCGCGTGCTCGCGCGGCTGGCCTCGCTGGGCTACAAGCCCTACCTCGCGGGCGGCGACGCCGACGAGCAGGCGCGCCGCCGCGAGCGTCGCCGTTCGCTGCTGCGCCTGGGCATCGCCAGCCTCGGCGCGATGCAGGCCATGATGTTCGGCGAGGCGCTGTACCTCGACACCGAGGGCAGCATGCCCGTCGCCACGCGCGACTTCCTGCGCTGGATCACCTTCCTGGTGTCCACGCCAGTGGTGTTCTACGCCGGCTGGCCGTTCATCGAGGGTGCCTGGCGCGAGCTCAAGCTGCGCCGCCTCGGCATGGACGTGCTGGTCAGCACGTCCACGCTGCTGGCCTACTTCGCGAGCGTGTACGAGACGCTGCGCGGCGGCGTGCACGTCTGGTACGACGCCGCGGTCATGTTCGTCTTCCTGCTGCTGGCCGCGCGCACCCTGGAGGAACGTGCGCGCCGCGCCGCGAACGCGCAGGTCGACGCCCTCGCCCGCGCCCGTCCCGTGCTGGCCACGCGCGAGCGCGAGGACGGCGCGCGCGAGACCGTTCCCGCGGCCGCGCTGCGCGTGGGCGACATCGCGCACGTGGCCGCCGGCGAGCCGGTGCCGGCCGACGGCGTGCTGCTCGACGCCTCGGCGCGCTTCGAGGAAGCGCTGCTCACCGGAGAGCCGGACGCGGTCGAGCGCGTGCCGGGGGACACGGTGTACGCCGGCACGATCTGCCGCGAGCAGCCCGCGCGGCTTCGTATCACGCGCATCGGCGCGGACACGCGGCTGTCGGAGCTCGCACGGCTGGTGGAGCAGGCGCAGGCGCATCGCCCGCGGCTGGCGCAGGCGGCCGACCGCATCGCGGGCGTGTTCGTGGTGGCGATGCTGGCGGTCGCCGCCGTCACGTACTTCGCCTGGCGCGCGCACGAGCCTGCACGCGCGCTGGAGGTGACGCTGGCGGTGCTGGCGATCTCCTGCCCCTGTGCACTCTCGCTCTCGATTCCCGCGGCGCTGGCCGCCGTGCACGGCGCGCTCGCGCGCATCGGCCTGCTGGCCGCGAAACCCGACGCGCTCGCCCGTCTCGCGCGCGCCACCGACGTGGTGTTCGACAAGACCGGCACGCTCACCGACGGGCGCCCCGCCCTGGGCGCGGTGGACGCCTTCGTGGGATTCGACGCCGACCACGCGCTGCGCATCGCGGCCGCGCTCGAAGCCGGCAGCACGCACCCGCTCGCCGCTGCATTCGCGCACGTCCGCGACCTGCCGGAAGCACGCGGCGTGAAGCTGGCGCCCGCGCAGGGCCTCGCCGGACGCGTCGACGGCGTCGAGTGGCGCCTGGGGCGCGCGGGCTTCGCCGCCGGCCGCGAAGACGACGAGGCGCTCTGGCTGGGGGACGGAACCCGCGCCGCCGCGCGTTTCTCGATCAGCGAAGCGCTGCGTCCCGATGCCCGGCAGGCACTGGATCGCCTGCGTGCCCAAGGCCTGCGCCTTCACCTGGCCAGTGGCGATGCCCCGGCGCGCGTCGAACGCACTGCCGCCGAACTCGGCATCCAGGCGGTGCGCGCGCGCCAGACCCCCGAGGACAAGCTCGCCTACGCCCGCGCGCTGCAGGCCGAGGGTCGCGTGGTCGCGATGGTCGGCGACGGCCTCAACGACGCACCGGTGCTCGCCGCCGCCGATGTTTCCATCGCGATCGGCTCGGGTGCCGCTCTCGCCCAGCGCGCGGCCGACCTGGTGCTGGCCTCCCACTCGCTGCTGCGGCTGGCGCAGGCGGTGGAGCTGTCGCAGCGCACGCGCCGCGTGATCCGGCAGAACCTCGCCTGGGCGCTGGGCTACAACGTGCTCGCCCTTCCGGCGGCGGTCATGGGGCACGTGCCACCATGGCTGGCCGCGCTGGGCATGGCGATGTCGTCGCTGACGGTCACGCTCAACGCGCTCAGGCTGACCCGGAGGCCCGCATGAACATCCTGCTGCTGCTCATCCCGCTGAGCCTGGTCCTGCTGGTGGCGGCGATCTGGGCGTTCTGGCGTGCGGTCAAGGGCGGCCAGTTCGAGGACCTCGACACGCCCGCGCTCGATGTCCTGCGCGACGACCCGCCGCGCCCACCCCGCGATGCCGATTGACTGGATCACCCTGGGCGCCGCGCTTCTCACCGGCCTGGTCGGCAGCGGCCACTGCGCGGTGATGTGCGGCGGCATCGCCACCGGCTTCTCGGCGATGGCGCCGGGCGCGGGCTGGCGGTACGTGATCGAGCCCAACCTCGGGCGCGTACTCGGCTATGCCGGCGCCGGCGCGATCGCCGGTGGCGTGGGCCATGCGATCGTCGACGTCGCCGCCCTGCCCTGGCTGCCCACGGCCCTGCGCGTGGCCACCGGCCTGGTGCTGCTGCTGGTCGGCCTGCGGCTCGTGTTTCCCGAAACCAGGACGGGCACGGCGAGCCTGCAGGGCGGCCTGTGGTCGCTGCTGCGCCCCGTCCAGCGCCGGCTGCTTCCGGCCAACACCTCGGGCAAGCGCCTGGCGCTGGGCGCGCTCTGGGGCTGGATGCCCTGCGGCATGAGCACCGCGTTGCTCACCGCGGCCTGGATGCAGGCCAGCGCCAGGAACGGCGCGCTCACCATGGCCGCCTTCGGTATCGGCACCTTGCCGGTCATGCTGCCGCTGACCTGGTCGGGCATGCACGTGGGCCGGAGGCTGCTGCGCGGCAATGCGCGGCGCGTGCTGGGCGCGGTCATCGCGCTGGCCGGCCTGCTCACGATGGCCGCCCCGTGGCTCATGGGCGTGCCGGCGTTGCACGACGTGCTCGTCGCGCTGGGCTGCGTTCCGCCGCACTGACGGCGCAGGCCGCGTGGGCGCAAGGCCCGAGCCGTGGCCGGGACCGGATGCGTTCTACGCCCGGATCAGGCCCGTGCGCGCGGGCGCGCCTCGCCGGCATCGTCGGCGCCATGCGCCAGGCGCTGCAGCTCGGCCATGTCGAGGATCTCGACCCGTCGCCCGTGCACGGCGATCACCCCGTCCTCCTGCAGGCGGGTGAAACCGCGGCTTACCGTCTCCAGCGCCAGCCCGAGGAAACGGGCGATGTCCTCGCGGCTCATCGGCAGGCGGATCAGCTGGCCGTTCTCGCCGATGGTCTGCAGGCGCTCGGACAGCCCGTGCAGGAACAGCGCGATGCGCTCGTTGGCCTGGCGGCGCACGAGGATCTCGCGGTGGTCCTGGTCGCGCCCCAGGCTCTGCCCGATGACGCGCATCAGCTGCCGCTGCAGCCCGGGAATGCGCGAGGCCACGTCGGAAAGTTCGGAGAACGGCACCTCGCAGACGTTGGCCCGGGTGAGCGCCACCGCCTCCACGCGGTGCTCGCCCGTACCGAGCGCGTCGAGGCCGATCAGCTCGCCGGGCAGGTGGAAGCCGATGACCTGCTCGTCGCCGGCCTCGGTCACCAGCACGGTCTTGAAGGCCCCGTCACGCGCCACGAATACCGAATCCAGCGAATCGCCCTGGCGGAACAGGCGCTCGCCGCCTTCCACCGGCCGCTTGCGCTTGACGATGTCCTCCAGCTGCTGCAGCTCCTCGCGGCCGATGCCGGCCGGCAGGCAGAGCTGCTGGAGGGTGCAGCTCGCACAGCCGCGTCGCAGGGTGATCAGGTCGAGGGTCGCTGCGCTCATCGGGACGTCGGGACGGAGTACGGGCTCAGGTTAGCCGAACGCGGCTGAGTGCGACATGATGCGCCGCACGCACCCGGGCAGGAGTCGCCGGCATGCAGGCCGACCGCGTGGCGGATGTGCCACGGCCCGGTCCGATGCATCCGGCATGCCATTGTCCCCCGCCGGCCTCGGCCGCGCCCGGTTTCCGGCGGTCGCGGCCCGGCCACGCATGGAACGCTGCATCCGATGCGGGCGATGGGGAGCATGGCC
Organism: Pseudomonadota bacterium; assembly: GCA_049323195.1. Lineage (GTDB taxonomy): Bacteria > Pseudomonadota > Gammaproteobacteria > Xanthomonadales > Xanthomonadaceae > Cognatilysobacter. The sequence continues at coordinate 10,459 of JBMOOW010000006.1, forward strand.
TGCATGCGCGGGCGCATGCGTTGCGCGCAGCGGCACCCGCGGGGCCGCGAGACTCAGCGCGCGGTGGCAACGCGGCGGCCCTCGCGTATCGCGTCTCCGGGATAGACGATCACCCGCGCCCCGTCCGGCAGCCCGTCGAGGATCTCCATCCGGTCCTCGCCCGTGTGCCCGACCCGCACGTGCCGCAGCCGGGCGCGGCCGTCCTCGATGGCATAGACGGCCCAGCGGCCGCCATCGCGGAACAGCGCGGCCACCGGCAGCGACGGCACCGTGGCGCCGTGCCAGACGATGAAGCGTGCGTCGACGCGGTAGCCGTCGCCGAGAGCCGCCGGCGGCGCATCGACCAGGCTGACGACGACCGGTACCCGCTGCTCCTCCACGCCCAGCGCGGACACCTTCACGAACGCCCCCGGCTCGATGCGTGCGACGCGGCCTTCGAGCGCGCGGCGGCTGTCAGCGCAAGCTTCCCGCAGGGGGCAGCCCCGGCAGCAGGTCGTGGAACCGGAACACGAAGCCGGCGTGCTCGCGCCGATGGCGCGTCGATCCGACGTCGTCCGCGCGCGCGAAGTCGTGAGCGCGGTGGCGCAGTCCGACGCCGGGAACGTCGAGCCCGCCGCGGACGCTCAGCGGCGCGGTCTTCCTGCCGCCCGACCGCCCACGCAGCAGCAAGAACGCGCCCTCGCGCAACCGCAGATCCACGGCGCGCAGCGCGACGAGGCCGACCTCGTCCATCCCGTAGGTCCGGCCGAGCCCGTGCGCCTGGAACACGGCGGCGGGCCCGTGCGTGGACGATGCCGCTGTCGCCATGGCGCGCTCCGGGCAGCGCGGTCCGCGCCGCGCCCGCGATCGATCCTAGCGCCCCCGGACGTGGCCTGCGCCCGCCGCTGGCGCTGGCCTGACGGATGGCGGGCGAGCGGTCATGCCCCGATCTCCAGCGGCAGGCATGCTTCCCGGCACCGGTGTGATGCGGGGCGCCGTCGCTCGCGCCACCCGCGACGCATTGCGCCGGGCGCCCGTGCGGCACCCGTGCGATGCGAGAAGCACGCGAAGGCCGGATCGTCTCCGCAGTTACGCAGCCCGGAAAAAAACGAAGGCCCGCAGCGGTGAAACGCTGCAGGCCCATGTCTTGATGGTGCCGGAAACAGGAGTCGAACCTGCGACCTACGCATTACGAATGCGCCGCTCTACCAACTGAGCTATTCCGGCGATGTCGCCGCCGCCGCGGCGGCAAGGCGGGAAATTCTAGGCGCCGCCCCGCGGCGGGTCAATCCACCAGCTGCAGGCGAAGCTCCCTGGGAAGCGCGAACACCATGCTCTCGGGCTCACCCTCGAGTTCGCTGATCGCGGTACCGCCCAGGGCACGCAGGCGGTCGATCACGCCGCGTACCAGTACGTCCGGCGCCGACGCGCCCGCGGTCACGCCCACCGCGCGCTTGCCGGCCACCCAGGCGGGGTCGATCTCGTGCGCGCCGTCGATGAGATAGCTCTCCACGCCCTCGCGCTCGGCCAGCTCGCGCAGGCGGTTGGAGTTCGAGCTGTTGACCGAACCCACCACCAGGACGAGGTCGCAGCGGGCCGCCAGCTCGCGCACGGCGTCCTGGCGGTTCTGCGTGGCGTAGCAGATGTCGTCGTTGCGCGGCCCCTGGATCGCGGGAAACCGCGCGCGCAGTGCCTCGATGACCACCCGCGTGTCGTCCACGGACAGCGTGGTCTGCGTGGTGTAGGCCAGGTTTTCCGGCTGCGCCACCGCAAGCGCCATCACGTCCTCGACGTCCTCGACCAGGTAGATCGAGCCCGTCGCGCCCTCGCACAGCCACTGGCCCATGGTGCCCTCCACCTCGGGATGGCCTTCGTGGCCGATCAGCACCACGTCGCGACCGGCGCGGCAGTGGCGCGAGACCTCCAGGTGCACCTTCGTCACCAGCGGGCAGGTCGCGTCGAACACGCGCAGGCCGCGTCGCGCGGCCTCGGCGCGGACCGCCTGCGACACGCCGTGCGCGCTGAAGATGACCGTCGCCCCGTCGGGCACCTCGTCGAGTTCCTCGACGAAGACCGCGCCGCGCTGCTTGAGGTCGTCGACCACGAAGCGGTTGTGGACGACCTCGTGGCGCACGTAGATCGGCGCGCCCAGCAGCTCGATCGCGCGCTTGACGATCTCGATGGCGCGATCGACGCCGGCGCAGAAGCCGCGCGGGTTGGCGAGCAGGATATCCATGCCGGGCATCCTACCCGCGCGCGGCCGCGGCAGGCTTACGCCCCGCCAACAGGCCCGCGAGCGCGATGCCGGCCGTTCCGGTCACGATGGCGACGTCGGCGATGTTGAAGGCGGGCCAGTAGTAGTCGGCCGCATACCACTGGATGAAGTCGACCACGTGCCCGTGCACCAGCCGGTCGATCACGTTGCCGAACGCGCCGCCGATGACCAGCGCGTACGGCACCGCGGTCTTCCAGTCGCGGCGCGGCGTCCTGGCCAGCCAGAACGCCAGCAGGCCGCTGATCCCCACCGCCAGCGCCAGGAAGAAGTACTTCTGCCAGCCGCCGGCGTCGGCCAGGAAGCTGAATGCGGCACCGGTGTTGTAGGTGCGGTACCAGTTCCAGAACCCGTCGATCACCGGGATCGGCGTGTACTCCGGCAGGTCGCTCAGCACCCAGGCCTTGGTCAGCTGGTCGAGCACGATGACCACCACCGAGAGCAGCAGCCATGGCAGGGCATTGGGTTTGACGCTTGAGGTCATGGGTTCACCCGTCGCATTCAGAACCAGCGCCGGCTTTCGCCGGGGCCTTCGACGTTGGAGACGCAGCGCCCGCAGATCGACGGATGCGCCGCCACCGAGCCGACGTCGGCGCGGTGATGCCAGCAGCGCGCGCACTTGGGCTTGGCGGTGCGGACGGCCGACACCTCGCCGCCACCCTCGGCGACGCTGACGTCACCGCTGATGAACAGGAAGCGCAACTCCTCCTGCAGCTCGCGCAGCCAACCGGCTTCCTCGCCCGTGGCCGCGATCGCGATCTCCGCCTCCAGCGCGGCACCGATCTCGCCGGCCGCGCGCATCGGCTCCAGCGTACGGCTGACCTGCTCGCGCAGCTCCAGCAGGCGATCGAAGCGCGCGGCACCGAGCGCGGCATCGGCCGGCAGCGGTGCAAGGCCCTCGTACCACGTCGAGAACAGCACGTTGCCCGCCCGCGGCCCCGCCGTCGTCGTCTGCGGCAGGAAGCGCCACATCTCGTCGGCGGTGAACGTGAGGATCGGTGCGATCCAGCGGACGAAAGCCTCGGCCAGGTGGTACATCGCCGTCTGCGCCGAGCGCCGGCCCGCCGAGTCCTCGGGCATCGTGTACAGCCGGTCCTTGGTCACGTCCAGGTACAGCGAGCCCAGGTCGACGCTGCAGAAGTTCGCCAGCGACTGCACGATCTCCGCGAAGTCGTAGCGCTCGAAGGCGGCGGCGAGCCTCTGCTGCAGCTCGAAGGCGCGGTGCACGATCCAGCGATCCAGCGCGACCATCCCATCGAGCGGCACCACGTGCGTGGCCGGATCGAAGCCGTCGAGGTTGGCCAGCAGGAAGCGCGCGGTATTGCGCAGGCGCCGGTAGACGTCGCCGCTGCGCTTGAGGATCTCGTCCGACACCGACATCTCGCCGCGGTAGTCGGTGGACGCGATCCAGAGGCGCAGCACGTCCGCGCCCATCTGGTCGATCACCTTCTGCGGCTCGACGACGTTGCCGAGCGACTTCGACATCTTCTTGCCCTGCGCATCGACTGTGAAGCCGTGCGTGAGCACCTGGCGGTACGGTGCGACGCCATCCATCGCCACGCCCGTGAGCAGCGAGGACTGGAACCAGCCGCGATGCTGGTCCGAGCCCTCGAGATACAGGTCGGCCGGCTTGCGCAGGCCATCCTGCGGCCGCGCGCCCAGCACGCATTCGTGGGTGACGCCGGAATCGAACCAGACGTCGAGGATGTCCGTGACCTTGTCGTAGTCGCCCGCCTCGCTGCCCAGCAGCTCCGCCGCGTCCAGCGAATACCAGACGTCGACGCCGCCCTGCTCCACGCGCGCGGCGACCTCGCGCATCAGCTCGGCCGAACGCGGATGCGGCTCGCCGGTGATGCGATGGATGAACAGCGCGATCGGCACGCCCCAGGTGCGCTGGCGGCTGATGCACCAGTCCGGGCGGCCCTCGACCATCGCCGCGATGCGCGCCTCGCCCCATTCGGGGAACCAGCTCACGTCCTTGATCGCGGCGAGTGCATCACGGCGCAGGCCGGCCTGTTCCATCGAGATGAACCACTGCGGCGTGGCGCGGAACACGACCGGCGTCTTGTGGCGCCAGCAATGCGGATAGCTGTGCTCCAGCGGATGCCCCGCGAGCAGCAGGCCCCGGCCGCGCACGGCTTCGACGAGCAGGTCGTTGGCCTTCCACAGATGCACGCCGGCGATTTCCGCGCCGTGGGCCGCCGGCGTGCCGGGCAGGTAACGCCCGCGCGCGTCCACCGGGTTGATCTCGGCAGCCGTGTAGCGGTCGATCAGCCCGTATTTCTGGCTGACGGCGAAGTCCTCCTGGCCGTGGCCCGGCGCGGTGTGCACGGCACCGGTGCCCTCCTCCGCGGACACGTGCTCGCCGAGCAGCAGCGGGATGTCGCGCTCGTAGAACGGGTGCGCGAGCACCATGCCCTCCATCGGCGCGCCGCTGGCCCTGCCGAGCACGCGCACGTCCTCCACGCCGTAGCGCTTGAGCGCGCGTTCGACCAGCGCGCTCGCGAGCACAAGCAGGCGTGGGCCGTTCGCGCCCGCGGGCCCTTCGACCAGCGAGTACTCGAGTTCCGGGCCGATGGAGACGGCAAGGCTTGCCGGCAGCGTCCAGGGCGTGGTCGTCCAGATCGGCACCGCGACCTCGGTGCCCGGCGCGACGTCGACGCCGAACACGCGCGCCAGCGCCTGAGGATCGCGCGCCAGGTAGGCGACATCGATCGCCGGCGACTTCTTGTCGGCGTACTCGATCTCCGCCTCGGCTAGCGCCGAGCCGCAGTCGAAGCACCAGTGGACGGGCTTCGCGCCGCGCACCAGGTGCCCGCGCTCGACGATCTTCGCCAGCGAGCGGAGCATGTCCCCCTCGAAGCGGAAGTCCATCGTGCGGTACGGGTTCTCCCAGTCGCCGAGGATGCCCAGGCGCTTGAAGTCCCGGCGCTGCAGGTCGATCTGCTCGGCGGCGTATTCGCGGCACTTCTGGCGGAAGGCGGCAGCGTCGAGCTTCTCGCCGGCCTTGCCGTGCTTCTTCTCCACCGCCACCTCGATCGGCAGGCCGTGGCAGTCCCAACCCGGCACGTAGGGTGCGTCGAAGCCGGCGAGAAGCCGTGACTTCACCACGATGTCCTTGAGCACCTTGTTGACCGCATGGCCGATGTGGATCGTGCCGTTCGCGTACGGGGGGCCATCGTGCAGCACGAAGGACTTCCCGCGTCCGCCCACGTGCTCGCGCACCCGGGCGTACAGGCCCTCGCTCTCCCAGCGGGCGAGCGTCTGCGGCTCGCGCTTGGGCAGGTCCCCGCGCATCGGGAAGTCCGTGGCGGGCAGGTGCAGCGTCGCCTTGTACGGGTTGGCGTCTTTCGTCTCGTTCACGGGGATCAGGCGGTCTTGCGAGCAGGCGGAAGGTCGAGGATGTCGCGCGCCTGCCCGGCATCGCGGTCCATCTGGGCGACGAGGGCATCGAGCCCGTCGAATTTCAGTTCGTCGCGCAGCCTGGCGACGAACTCGACTTCGATGCGACGGGTGTAGATGTCCGCATCGAAATCGAAGATGTGGGTTTCCAGCAGCGGTTCAACGCCGCCGACCGTGGGCCGCGTGCCGAGGCTCGACACCGCCGGCAACGGCATCGGGCCGAGCCCGTGCACGCGCGTTGCGAAGATGCCGGAAAGCGGCGCGGCGCCGCGCGGAAGGCGCAGGTTCGCGGTCGGATAGCCCAGCGTCCGACCCAGCTGCCTGCCGCGTACCACGCGCCCGCCTATCGCATACGGGCGGCCCAGAAGGCGCGCAGCCGTCGAAAAATCCCCCGCGGCGAGCGCGGCGCGCACGCGGGTGCTGGAGACGCGCTCGCCGGCCACCGCCACCGGCGCGATCGATCCCGCCGTGAAACCCAGCCGCGTGCCCATCGAGCACAGCAGGTCGACGTCGCCACCGCGCGCATGTCCGAAGCGGAACCCGGGGCCCACCCAGACCTCGCGGGCGCGCAGCGCGCCGTGCAGCACGTCGTCGACGAATTCCTCCGCGGACATGCGGCTCAGCCGCTCGCCGAAACGCAGCAGGCCGACCTCGTCGGCGCCCAACGCGCACAGGCCCTCGACGCGGCCGCGGGTGGACTGCAGCCGGGCCGGCGGGGTCGCGCGGCCGAAATACTCGCGCGGCAATGGCTGGAAGGTCAGCGCGACGGCCGGCAAGCCCAGGCCACGCGCACGCGAAACGGCGTGGCGCACCAGCGCCTGATGCCCCAGGTGCAGGCCGTCGAATGCGCCGATGCAGACCACGCTCCCCTGCGGCGTGCGGACACCGCCGTGGACATCGCGAAACAGCCTGCTCATCCGGTCGAGTATAGCGGGCGGGTCGGCGCTCAATGCCGCAGGTGACGGGGCCTGAGCCCCAAGGCGACGAGCGTCGCGCCGTAGGCCGCGCCGCCCGCGATCACGGCCGCCAGCAGCCAGCCCCAGCGCGCCGCATCGCCCATCGCGGTGAAGTCGCCCGCCGCGCGCGCCACCCCCCAAACGGCCGCGCCCATGGCGAGAAGGCCCGCGGCGATCCGCAGCAGCCAGCGCGTCCAGCCGGGCGCGGCCACGTAGATGCCGGCGCGACGCAGCCAGATCCACAGCAGCAGCGCATTGACCGTGCCCGCGAGGGCCGTGGCCAGCGCGATGCCCGCATGCGGCGCGACCGCGCCCGAGCGCTGCCACGGCAGCACGATGGCGACCGTGAGCGCGACATTGACGATCACGGTGATCACCGCCGCACGCATCGGCGTCCTGGTGTCCTGCCGTGCATAGAACGCAGGCAGCAGGACCTTGCTGAGCATGAAGGCCGGGATGCCCACGCACATCGCCACCAGGGCGTAGCTGGTCATGCGCGTGTCGCGGGCGGTGAACTCGCCCGTGAGGAACAGCGCCGCCGTCAGCTCTTCGGCGAGCAGCGCGATGCCCAGCGCGGCGGGCAGGCCGATCAGCAGCACCGTCCTCAGGCCCCAGTCCAGCGCCTCGGAATAGCCGGTCGAATCACTGTCGGCGTGATGGCGCGAGAGCTGCGGCAGGATCACCGTACCGATGGCGACACCGAACAGGCCGAGCGGCAGCTCCGTCAGGCGGTCGGAGTAGTAGAGCCAGGACTGCGATCCGGCGATCAGCCCGGAAGCGAACATCGTGCCCACCAGCAGGTTCACCTGGGCGACGGAGGACGAGAAGATGGTGGGCAGCATCAGCCGCCCCACGCGCCGCACGCCCTCGTGCCGCGGACTGAAGCGCAGGCGGGGCCGCAGCCCCCAGCGCGCCATCGCCGGCCAGAGCACCGCCAGCTGCAGCAGGCCCGCGCCCACCACGCCCCAGGCCAGGGCCTCCGGCCCCATTCCCCACCAGCGCCCCAGCACGAGCATGGCCGCGATCACGCCCACGTTGTGCAGCACCGGCGTCAGCGCGGGCAGCCCGAAATGACGGAAGGTGTTCAGCACCGCGCCGGCCAGTGCCGTCATCGAGATGAACGCCAGGTACGGGAAGGTGATGCGGAGCATCTCGGCCGTCATCGCGACCTTGCCGCTGCCGCCGTCGTCGAAAAGCAGGAACAACCGCGCGATCCACGGCGCGCCGAGCATGCCCAGCGCGGTGACCACCAGGACGACGGCGAGCAGTCCGCCGGCCACGTGGTCGAGGAAGTCCTGCAGGGCCTTCCGGTCGCCCTTCTGCTTGAGCTCGGAGAGCACCGGCACGAAGGCGGAGGCGAATGAGCCCTCGGCGAAGATCCGCCGCAGGTAGTTGGGGATGCGGTAGGCGACGACGAACGCGTCCACGCCGGCATCGGCGCCGAAGAAGGCGGCCTGCAGGCGGTCGCGGACGTAGCCCGCGATGCGGGAGACGAAGGTCATCGCCGTGAATACGGCCGAGGATCGCAGCATCCCGCCGCTGCCGGGCCGCCGCGACGGCGGCGGCGTGGCCACCGGCGGGTCGGCGTCCGGGGCCGCGGATTCGGGCGGATCGGGCATGCGCGCGCTCATCGCCGCACCCCCGTACACGCGCCGTTGACGCAACCCATTGAAACCGCCATACTTTCGGGTCTGTTTTTGCGTTCCATCCCTTTCCTTTCCGCGCTGTCTCCCGGACAGCCGCTTACATAGACTTCCAGGAAACCGCCGTGGCCAACATCAAGTCCGCCAAGAAGCGCGCCAAGCAGACGGTCGTGCGCAACCTGCGCAATGCCAGCCAGCGCTCGATGCTCCGCACCGCCGTCAAGAAGGTCCTCAAGGCCCTCAATGCCAACGACGCCGCCGGTGCCGAAGCCGCCTTCGCTTCCGCGCAGCCCCTGCTCGACCGTTTCAGCTCGCGTGGCCTGATCCACAAGAACAAGGCTGCCCGCCACAAGAGCCGCCTGAACGCCCGCATCAAGGCGCTGAAGACCGCCGCCTGATACGCGCGCCGCGCACCGAAAGAACCCGGCTCCGGCCGGGTTTTTTTGTGGGCCGCGGACGCGTGGCATCGGGAACGCGCCGTTGCCGGAAGCCGCGGCGTCGAACCGGCGAGGCACGACGGCCGTCGCATTGCCGTCCACCCGACCCGGTGCGGACGCGCCGCTCGCAGCGCGAACCGGCGCCGAGGCCGCCACGCTTGCACGGTTCTGCAGGCACCCCGCGGCGCTCGCGGCTAGCCGACCCATCGCCCCGGCCGTCGTCGATCAGGCGGACGGCGCGGAGGCGCCCGGCGCGTCACTGTCCCGACGATAGCCCTCTTCGCGCGCGGCCTCTTCGGCCTCCTCGCGCTGCCGGTCGAAGAAGGCCATCACGTCCTTCATGATCGGCCAGGTGCCCTCGCGGCCAATGGCCGAGACCACGTACCAGGGGCCGCTCCAGCCGAGCTCGTCGATCACCGCCTTCGCGATCTCGTTGCGCTCTTCGTCGAGCACGAGGTCGGCCTTGTTGAGGATCAGCCAGCGCGGCTTCTGCAGCAGCTCCGGGTCGTGCTTGCCGAGCTCATGCTCGATCGCCCGCACCTGCTCGGCCGGGCTCACGCCCTCGACCCCGCCCTCCATCGGCGCGACGTCCACCAGATGCAGCAGCAGGCGCGTGCGCTGCAGGTGGCGCAGGAACTGCGCGCCGAGCCCGGCACCCTCCGCCGCGCCCTCGATGAGGCCGGGGATGTCCGCGATGACGAAGCTGCGGTGCGGTTCCACGCTCACGACGCCGAGGTTCGGGTACAGGGTGGTGAACGGGTAGTCCGCCACCTTGGGCGTCGCCGCCGAGACCGCGCGGATGAACGTGCTCTTGCCGGCGTTCGGGAAGCCCAGCAGGCCGACGTCGGCCAGCAGCTTGAGCTCGAGCTTCAGCGTGCGCTGCTCGCCCGGCAGGCCCGGCAGCGCCTTGCGCGGCGCGCGGTTCACCGAGCTCTTGAAATGCATGTTGCCCAGGCCACCCTTGCCGCCCTGGGCGACGAGCAGCCTCTCGCCGTGGCGGGTCAGGTCGCCGATCACCTCGTCGGTCTCGACGTTCGTGATCACGGTGCCCACCGGCACGGTCACGACGAGGTCGTCGCCCGCCTTGCCGTACATCTGCCGACCCATGCCGTTCTCGCCGCGCTGCGCCTTGAAGATGCGCTGGTGGCGGAAGTCGACGAGCGTGTTGAGGTTCTCGTCGGCGACGAGCCACACGCTGCCGCCATCGCCGCCGTCGCCGCCGTCGGGGCCGCCGAGCGGGATGAACTTCTCGCGGCGGAAGCCGACGCAACCGTTGCCGCCATTGCCTGCGATGACCTGGATTTCGGCTTCGTCGACGAGTTTCATGGCTACCGGGATTCGTGATTCGGGATTAGGGATTAGGGATTAGGGATTAGGGATTCGGCAAAGCGGGCCGGACAACCCACTCTATCCGCAGCCGTCATTCGGACGAAGGCCGGATTCGCGTGCACAAATCCCGAATCCCCAATCCCGAATCCCGAATCCCGGCTTCCAAACGAAAAGCCCCGCCGAAGCGGGGCTCCTCGCAGCAACGCGCGCCGGATTACTCGGCGGCGACGACGCTGACGGTGCGGCGCTTGGCCGCGCCCTTGACCGAGAAATCGACCTTGCCGTCGACCAGCGCGAACAGCGTGTGGTCACGGCCCAGGCCGACGCCCGGACCCGGATGGAACTGGGTGCCGCGCTGACGCACGATGATGTTGCCGGCCTCGATGGCCTGACCGCCGTAGACCTTCACGCCCAGGTACTTCGGGTTGGAGTCGCGGCCGTTGCGGGTGGAACCTACGCCCTTTTTGTGTGCCATGGCGGCTTCTCCTTACTTCTTGTCGCCGGCGGCGATGCCGGTGATCTGGATTTCGGTGTAGTGCTGACGGTGGCCCATCTGCTTGCGGTGATGCTTGCGGCGACGGAACTTCACGATCTTGACCTTGTCGTGGCGGCCGTGGCCGACGACGGTGGCCTTGACGGTCGCGCCCTGGAGCGCGTCGCCGACCTTCACGCCATCGCTGCCGCCGAGCATCAGGACGTTGTCGAAGGTGATCTCGCTGCCGGCATCGGCCTCGAGCAGCTCGACGCGGAGCGTCTCGCCTTCCATCACGCGGTATTGCTTACCGCCGGTGACCAGTACTGCGTACATGACCAGACTTCCTCTGTAGTTATTGTGGTCCTGCCGCCGGTACGCGCGCGGACAGAAGCGGAATTCTAGGCGACTCAACCACTTGCCGCAACATCCCCTTCACGCGCGATGCGCTCGGGGCCCGTCTCAGGGCCTGCGACGCCCACGCCCCACCCTATCCCTGTTCAGGAACGCGGCACAGCGGCCCCGATCACGCGCCCGAGCCGGCGCGGCCGCGAAATTGTCCGGACTAGCCGCTCCCGATAGGCTTGCCTGTTCGCCGGCCCACGGCGACCCCTCCCCCAGGATTTACCGATGGCGATGGAATTCATCCGCATCCGCGGCGCGCGGACGCACAACCTGAAGAACGTCGACCTCGACCTCCCCCGCGAGAAGCTGATCGTCATCACCGGGCTGTCCGGCTCGGGCAAGTCGTCCCTGGCCTTCGACACGATCTACGCCGAGGGCCAGCGCCGCTACGTGGAATCGCTGTCGGCCTATGCCCGGCAGTTCCTTTCGGTGATGGAGAAGCCCGACGTCGACCACATCGAGGGCCTCTCCCCGGCGATCTCGATCGAGCAGAAGTCGACCTCGCACAATCCGCGCTCGACCGTCGGCACGATCACCGAGATCTACGACTACCTGCGCCTGCTGTTCGCGCGCGTGGGCACGCCGCGCTGCCCCGAGCACCACTTCCCGCTGGAGGCGCAGACCATCAGCCAGATGGTCGACCAGGCGCTGGCGCTGGATCCCGAGCAGCGCTGGATGCTGCTGGCCCCCGTCGTGCGCGAGCGCAAGGGCGAGCACAGCCAGGTCTTCGACCAGCTGCGCGCCCAGGGCTACGTGCGCGTGCGCGTGGACGGCGTGCTCTACGAGATCGACGAGGTGCCCAAGCTCGCGCTGCGTACCAAGCACACGATCGAGGCGGTCGTCGACCGTTTCCGCCCGCGCGAGGACATGAAGCAGCGCCTGGCCGAATCCTTCGAGACCGCGATCAAGCTCGGCGACGGCATGGCCATCGTGCAGTCGCTCGACGACGACAAGGCCGCCCCCCAGCTGTTCTCGGCCAAGTACAGCTGCCCGGTCTGCGACTACTCGCTGCCCGAGCTCGAGCCGCGGCTGTTCTCGTTCAACTCCCCGGCGGGGGCCTGCCCGACCTGCGACGGCCTGGGCGTGAGCCAGTTCTTCGATCCCGCGCGCGTGGTCGTGCATCCGGACCTGTCGCTGTCGGCCGGCGCGGTGCGCGGCTGGGATCGTCGCAATACCTACTACTTCCAGCTGGTGCAGTCGCTGGCCAGGCACTACGGCTTCGATGTCGACGCAGCCTGGAGCGCGCTCTCGGACAAGGCGCGCAATGCCGTGCTCTACGGCAGCGGCACCCAGGCGATCACCTTCACCTACGTCAATGATTCGGGCGGGCGCTACCAGCGCCGGCACCGCTTCGAGGGCGTGATCCCGAACCTGGAACGCCGCTACCGGGAGACCGAGTCCGACGCGGTGCGCGAGGAGCTCGCCAAGTACATCAGCGACCGCCCCTGCACCGACTGCGGCGGCGCGCGCCTGAACCGCTCGGCGCGCAACGTCTTCGTCGCCGACCACTCGATCGGCAACATCACCATCCTCCCGATCGACGCGGCCCTGCGCTTCTTCGAGACGCTCGCCCTGCCCGGCTGGCGCGGCGAGATCGCCTCCAAGATCGTCAAGGAGATCACCGATCGCCTGCGGTTCCTGGTGGACGTCGGGCTGGACTACCTGACGCTGGAGCGCAGGGCCGACACGCTCTCCGGTGGCGAGGCGCAGCGCATCCGCCTGGCGTCGCAGATCGGCGCGGGCCTGGTCGGGGTGATGTACGTGCTCGACGAGCCCTCGATCGGCCTGCACCAGCGCGACAACGAGCGCCTGCTCGGCACCCTCACGCGCCTGCGCGACCTCGGCAACACGGTGATCGTGGTCGAGCACGACGAGGACGCGATCCGGCTGGCCGACCACGTGGTGGACATCGGCCCGGCCGCGGGCGTGCACGGCGGCGCTATCGTCGCCCAGGGCACCCCGGCCGACGTGATGGCGAACCCGGCCTCGGCCACCGGCCAGTTCCTCAGCGGCGCACGCAGGATCGAGCTGCCCGCGACACGACGCAAGCCCGATCGCTCGATGATGTTCCGGCTCAGGGGCGCGAAGGGCAACAACCTGCGCAACGTCGACCTGGAGATCCCGGCGGGCCTGCTCACCTGCGTCACCGGCGTGTCCGGCTCGGGCAAGTCCACCCTGATCAACGACACCCTGTACGCGATCACCGCGAACGAGCTCAACGGCGCGGCGATGTCGCCCGCGCCGCACGAGTCCTACGAGAACATCGAGCTGTGGGACAAGGTCGTCGACATCGACCAGTCGCCCATCGGCCGCACGCCGCGCAGCAACCCCGCGACCTACACCGGCCTGTTCACCCCCCTGCGCGAGCTGTTCGCGCAGGTACCCGAGGCGCGCGCGCGCGGCTACGCGCCGGGCCGCTTCTCCTTCAACGTGCGTGGCGGGCGCTGCGAGGCCTGCCAGGGCGATGGCCTGATCAAGGTCGAGATGCACTTCCTGCCGGACGTCTACGTGCCCTGCGACGTCTGCCACGGCAAGCGCTACAACCGCGAGACGCTGGAGATCCTCTACAAGGGCTACAACATCAACGACGTGCTCGAGATGACCGTCGAGGATGCCTTGCAGCTCTTCGACGCGATTCCCTCCATCAGCCGCAAGCTCGAGACGCTGATGGACGTGGGCCTGAGCTACATCAAGCTCGGGCAGCCCGCGACCACGCTCTCGGGCGGCGAGGCGCAGCGCGTCAAGCTCTCGAAGGAACTTTCGCGACGCGACACCGGGCGCACGCTCTACATCCTCGACGAACCCACCACCGGCCTGCACTTCGCGGACATCGAGCAGCTGCTGGGCGTGCTGCACCGCCTGCGCAACGAAGGCAATACCGTCGTGGTGATCGAGCACAACCTGGACGTGATCAAGACCGCGGACTGGGTGATCGACCTCGGGCCCGAGGGCGGGCACCGCGGCGGTACGATCCTGGGCTGCGGCACGCCCGAGGAGATCGCGGCGATGCCGCAGTCGCATACCGGCCGTTTCCTTGCGCCATTGCTCCAACGCGATCAAGCTGTCGCGCCCGCGCCGACCCCCGGCCGCAAGCGCAAGACCGCATCGCGATGACCGACACCCCGCCCCCGCCCTCCGAAAAGAAGCCACGCCGCCGTGGGCCGCCGCGCAAGCGCACCGCGG
>JBMOOW010000007.1:0-14885 GCA_049323195.1 Pseudomonadota bacterium
CGGCAGGCTGAGCCCCGCCTGGAACTGCACCATGTTCTTGGCCATGACCACACCCCTCCTTGTCAGGTGGGGTCAGCATGGAATGGCCGCGTATCATGGGATGCGACAGGTGGGGAATCAGGTGATGGCTTCCTTGAGCTGCAGGATCTCGCCACGCACGTCCACGGTGATCTTGCGCGAGAGGTCGCCGTTGGCCACGGCGATCGTCACCTCGGCGATGTTGCGCACCTGGGCGGTGAGGTTGTTGGCCATCTGGTTGACCGAGTCGGTCAGGTCCTTCCAGACGCCGGACACGCCCTTCACCTTCGCCTGGCCGCCGAGCAGGCCGGCCGTGCCCACCTCGAGCGCCACGCGCGTGACCTCGGACGAGAACTCGCCCATCTGCTCGATCATGCGGTTGACGATGGTGGCCGAGCGCAGGAACTCGCCCTGCAGCGGGCGGCCTTCGGCCTCCAGCGGCACCGAGCGGGTGAGGTCGCCCTTGGCGACGCCGGCGATGGCCTCGGTCATGGTCTCGACCGGGCGCACCAGGTCGTCGATCAGCTCGTTGACCGAGCGCTCCATCTGGGCCCATTCGCCACGGCGGGCGGCGGGCGTGACGCGCTGGCGGGTCTGGCCCTCGCGGCCCACGGCCTGCCCCACGCGCGCGAGCTCGCGCGCGAGTTCGCGGTTCTGCACCACGATTTCGTTGAAGGCCTCCGCCAGACGCCCCGCGATGCCGTCCCAGTGGCGCGGCACGCGCACGTCGAAATCGCCATCGCGCACCGCCGACATGGCGGCCAGCAGCTCCTGGAGCGGATCGTGGAAGGTGGTGGGCGGCGCGGGAGGCTGGGACTTGGCGGCACGGGTGCGCCGCACGGTGGCTTCGGACACAGGAAATACTCGAGTCGCCCGTCCCCACGGGCATGGAAGGCGAGGATAGGAACGCGAATGTGTAGGACGCGTTCACACGATGATCACATCCACGCCCCACCCCGGGCAGACTGTGACAGACGTCGCCGATCGCGGCCCTTTCCACTGTCGTCGAAGTGAACGGCACGCGCTGGCATCGGCGGCCACGACGCCGCGTGCCGCCGGTGCGGCGCCGGCGCTCGCGCTCGCGCTCGCGATCAGGCGTTCCTGAACTCCAGCGTCATGAACATGCTGTGCGGCCCGCATGCATGGTCGGCGAAGGGCCCGCAGTCGCGAAAGCCGGCGCGGCGGTAGAACGCACGCGCGGCGCCGAGCCCCGCGCAGGTGCCGGCTTCCAGGCACTGCCGCGCGTCCGCCCGAGCGCCCGCCGCGCTGCGGCGGGCCGGACATCCGCCGGTCCGAAGCGACGGATATCCGGCTTCAGGCGCCGATCAGATGGTGTAGTACATCTGGTATTCCAGCGGGCGAAGGCGGACCGCTTGCGCGGCACTGCCGCGCGTCCGCCTGAGCGCCCGCCGCGCTGCGGCGGGCCGGACATCTGCCGGTCCGAAGCGACGGATATCCGGCTTCAGGCGCCGATCAGATGGTGTAGTACATCTGGTATTCCAGCGGATGCGTCGCCGCGCGGAAGGCGGTGACCTCCTTCATCTTCATCTGGATGTAGGCGTCGATGAAGTCGTCGCTGAACACGCCGCCGGCCTTGAGGAAGTCGCGGTCCTTGTCCAGCGCTTCCAGCGCCTGGTCCAGCGAATGGCAGACGGTCGGGATGTCCTTGGCCTCCTCGGGCGGCAGGTCGTAGAGGTCCTTGTCGCTCGGCGCGCCCGGGTCGATCTGGTTCTTGATGCCGTCCAGGCCGGCCATCATCAGCGCGGCGAAGATCAGGTAGCCCGAGTTCATCGGGTCGGGGAAGCGGATCTCGATGCGGCGCGCCTTCGGGTTTGCCACGTAGGGGATGCGGCACGAGGCCGAGCGGTTGCTCGCCGAGTAGGCGAGCATCACCGGCGCCTCGTAGCCCGGCACCAGGCGCTTGTACGAGTTCGTCGTGGAGTTGCAGAACGCGTTGAGCGCGCGGGCATGCTTGAAGATGCCGCCGATGTACCAGAGCGCGGTCTGCGAGAGGCCGCCGTAGCCGTCGCCGTTGAACAGGTTCACGCCGCCCTTGGCCAGCGACATGTGCACGTGCATGCCGCTGCCGTTGTCGCCGACGATGGGCTTGGGCATGAAGGTGGCGGTCTTGCCGTTGCGGTGGGCGACGTTCTTGATCACGTACTTGGTGGCGAGCAGCTCGTCGCCCTTGGCCACCAGCGTGTTGAACTTGGTGCCGATCTCGCACTGGCCGGCATTGGCCACCTCGTGGTGGTGCACCTCGACCTCGATGCCGATCGCCTGCAGCGTCTTGCACATCTCGGCGCGGATGTCGTGCAGCGAATCCAGCGGGGCGACCGGGAAGTAGCCGCCCTTCACCATCGGCCGGTAGCCGGTGTTGCCGCCCACGTACTCGCGGCCGGAATTCCAGTGCGCCTCTTCCGAGTCGACGTGGAAGAAGGTGTGGCCCATCTCGTTGGCAAAGCGCACCGAGTCGAAGATGAAGAACTCGGGCTCGGGGCCGAAGAAGGCGGTGTCGGCGAAGCCCGAGGCCTTGAGGAAGGCTTCGGCGCGGCGGGCGATGCCGCGCGGATCGCGCGTGTAGCCCTGCATGGTGGTCGGATCGAGGATGTCGCAGACCAGCACCAGCGTGGGGTCGGCGGTGAACGGGTCGAGGAAGGCGCTGGCCGGGTCGGGCAGCAGCACCATGTCCGACTGCTGGATGCCGCGCCAGCCGATGATCGAGCTGCCGTCGAACATCTTGCCGTCCTCGAACAGCGAGGGCTCGATGATCGAGGCCGGGAAGGTCACGTGGTGCTGCACGCCGCGCATGTCGGCAAAGCGCAGGTCGACGAATTCGACCTTGTGGTCGCGGATGAGCTTTTCGACGTTCTCGATGGACATGGCGGCTCCGGAGGCTGGCAGGGCATGGCGCGGGACTGCGCCGACGCGTTGCCTAGAGCAAGGACGATGCCAAGTGTCCGGCCACTGCAAGTGACTGATCCTGCGTGAGGCCACCGCCGCAGTCGCACCAGCGCGGGGCGCCCGGCGCACCACGGCGGTGCATGCCAGGCCGGGCAGCCTGCGCGGGCGCGCCCCGCGCCGTACCATGCGGGGCCCTCCCGGCCGCACCGGACGATGCACGACCTGATCGAAGCCCTGCTCCTCGGCATCATCGAGGGCATCACCGAATTCCTGCCCATCTCCAGCACCGGCCACCTGCTGATCGCCGAGCGCTGGCTGGGCCACCGCTCCGACCTCTTCAACATCGCGATCCAGGCCGGCGCGATCCTCGCGGTCGTGCTCATCTACCGCGAGCGCCTGTGGCAGCTGGCGATGGCCTTCCTGCGCCCCGGCAACGCCGTGGCGATGGCCGACGCCCGCGTCTACGGCCAGCCCCCGCGCGAGTACGCCTACCGGCTGGCCGCGGCCTTCGGCGTCACCGCGGTGCTGGGCGTGCTGGTGAAGAAGCTGGGCTTCGAGCTGCCCACGGAGGTGGCACCGATCGCCTGGGCGCTGCTGGCCGGCGCGGTGTGGATGGTGCTGGCCGAGCAGCTGGCCGCCCGGCGTGCGGCCAAGCTCGGCGAGCGCGCGGCGATCACCTGGACGGTGGCGGTCCTCGTGGGCGTGGCGCAGGTGGTGGCGGGCGTGTTCCCGGGCACCTCGCGCTCGGCGGCGACCATCTTCGTCGCCCTGCTGGCCGGCACCACCTCGCGCGCGGCGGCCACCGAGTTCGCCTTCCTCGTCGGCATCCCGACCATGTTCGCGGCGACCGCCTACGAGCTCGCCGACGTCGTGGGCTCCGGAGAGGCCGCCAGGGAAGACTGGACCGCGCTGGGCGTGGCCTTCGTGGCCTCCGCGGTCACCGCCTTCGCGGCGGTCAAGTGGCTGCTGCGCTACATCCAGACCCACCGCTTCACGGTGTTCGCCGTGTACCGCGCGGTACTGGGCCTGGCCCTGCTGGCGCTGGTGCCGGCGGGCGACTGACGGCGCGCGCCTTACGGCGCGGCCACCGACACGCTGCGGCCCGTGGTGGCCTCGCCCTCGTCGCTGGAGGCCGCCTGCGCCGCGCGTTCGCGCTCGGCGCGCGCGGCGGCCAGGTCGAGCACCCGTTCGGCATCGGCCAGCGGGGTGCCATCGGGGCACTTCGCATCCGGGAAGCCGTAGGCCGCGCGCAGCTCGATGCCGCAGCGCACGACATCCTCCCAGCGGCTCCCGTCGGCCGCGCAGGTCTCCTCGAAGCGACGCTGGAACTGGTCGCGGCGGCGCACGAAGCCCTCGCCGCAGCGGCGGCGGGCGACGATGCGCTCCAGGTCGTCCTGCGCCGCGTTGCGGCCCTGCAGGCCGAAGGTCTCGAGCTCCTCGGCGCTGAGCATGCGCAGGCGGCGGTTGGGCACGGTCATCATCAGGTCGGCCACCGCGAGCGCCACGCCATGGCGCTCGAGGTACTCGCGCACCAGTGCGTTGACCTGGCGCAGCTCCTCGTTGAGCTCGGCGCGCGAGGTCGCACTCGACCGGTCGCGCATGAGCCGGTGCACGCCGACCTTGCCGTCGACGTCGCGCATGTCGGCGGCGGCGAGCACGAGCACGCAGGCGCTGTGGCAGACCGCGTCCTCGCGCACGCGCAGGGTCCAGCGCGCCGCGGCCAGCGCGTCGCCGGCCTTGACGGCCTCCTCGACGTGGCCGCCGGCCGAATCGATGTCGAGGATGCGCTGCGGCAGGTCCATGCGCTCGGCCATGGCCGAGACGCGCTCGATCAGCGCGGTGAAGCCGTCGTCCACGCGCCCGCTGTACTGCAGGCGCAGCAGGCCGGTGGCCTGGCAGGGCGTCATCGCGTCGACCAGGCTGAAGAACTCCAGCGAATCCAGGCGGCGCGGCTCGTCCGTGGCGTCGTCGCGCTCGCAGCTGATGCGCGCATGGCCGCTGCCCACGCGGGCGGGCGGCCAGCGGGTGGTGGCGAGGTCGTCCTGCGGCCGGGGCTGGGGTTCGGCGCGGTAGACGCGCGGGCCGGTGTCGTCGCCCAAGGTCACCGGTGCGGTATCGACCGGCGCCTGGCTGCGCCCGCAGCCCCCGAGCACCAGCGCGAGGCCCGCCGCCGTCACCAGCCGCCGCAGGCCCGCACCGCCGAAAACGCCCCGCTGCCGCACGTCCACCACTCCTCCTGCCCGTGCGCCGATTGGACCATGCCCGGGCCAGTACGGGGCGCGACGGCGCCCCGTGATTCAACTAACGGCAAGCGTCGTCAGTCCTTGACCGCCGGATTCAGCGAATACGTGCCGTAGAGCACGGCCTCGGCCAGGCGACGGCCGTGCATGGCGCGCAGCACGTCGCCGGCGGTGAAGCGCGCGGGCAGGTCGAGGCGTTCGACGTCGAGCGCGAACAGGCGGAAGAAGTAGCGGTGCAGGCGCGCGTCGTTCGGCGGCGGGAACGGGCCGTCGTAGCCGTGCCAGTCGCCTTCCATGTCGGCATCGCCGGCGAACCAGCCGGTGTAGTCGTTCAGGCCCTGGCGGCTGCCGGGCGGGCCGGCGGGCTCGCGCCTGCCGTGCGGAACGATGCCGTCGCTGCAGCTGCCCGCGGCGATCTCGCGCACGTCGGCCGGGATGTCGGCCATCGCCCAGTGCACGAAGTCGCAGCGCGGCTGGTCGACGGGGATCTCGACACCGGGCTTGCCGACCATCTCCGGCACCGTGGGCACGTCGGGGTCGATGCACAGCAGCGCGAAGGACTTCGTGCCGGCGGGCACCCCGTCCCAGCGCAGGTGGGGATTGCGGTTGGGGCCGAAGCCCACGCCGTCGCCGTTGCGCACGCCCGCGGCGAACTCGCCGGGCAGGCGCTGGCGGTGCTCGAAGCTCTCGCTGATAAGCCGCATGCGCTCCTCCTCGTGTCGGATCAGGGGGAGCGTACGCGATGGCCGCGGGCCGCCGGAACCGCTCCGGCGGCCGGGCGGCGCCTCAGGCCGTATAGCCCAGGCGCGCGGCGACCGGGGCGAGCACCTGGAAGGCCTCGTCCAGCGCGCCGGCGAAGCGCTGCCAGTGGCCGCCGGGCAGGCGCTGCGGCCCGAAGGCCTGCGCCGGCGGCACCGGCACCGAGATGCCCAGCGCATCGGCCACCGCCTGCGCGACGCCGCGCGGGTCGGCCTCGATGCCGTCCAGGCGCACCACGCGGTGCGGGAACAGGTTCTGCTCGCCCAGCTCGGCCACCTGCTCCAGGCTGCGCGCGAGCCACTGCGCGGCCTGCAGCGGCGACTCCATGCGCAGCGGCACCGGCGCGCCGAAGGCCAGCCAGTCCAGCAGCATGTCGCGCGGATCGCGCAGGGCGATCATCGCCACCGCCTCGGGCATGTGCGGGCGCAGGGCCAGCAGCAGGGCGTTGTCCCAGACCGGCAGCCAGTCGTAGGCATTGCCGCCCTGCACGCCGCGGCCGTCCAGCGCCGCGCGCCACTGGGCTACGAGGTAGGCCCCGTCCAGGCTGCCGTCGACCAGGCGCCGGGCGGTGTCGTAGCGCTGCAGCGGATCCTGCGGCGGGTTCGGGCCCAGGCGGTCGACCAGCATGGGCGCGCCGCCGAGCTGGAAGGTCTGCGCGATGCGCTCGACCAGCGAGCCCGGCGCGCCCCAGACGAACAGCACGGCATGCGCGCCGTCGGGCAGCGGCGCGGCCTCCGGCCACGGGCCCTGGTAGCCGCTGAGCGGCGGCAGCGGCAGGCGCTCGGGGGCGACCTCGGCCTGGATCGCGGCCCAGGCCGCCACCGCGTCGTCGAGGCGGCCGGCGCGGTCCAGCGCATGGCCCAGCAGCTGGCGCAGCCCGCGCTTGACCTGCGGATCCTGCGCGCGGGCCAGCAGCGACTCCACCCGCGCCACCGCGGCATCGGGATCGCGCTGCATCAGGCCGTCGAGCAGGCGCATCTCCGCCTGGGTATGGCCGGGCTGGAGCTCGACGATGCGCTGCGCCGCCGCCTCGGCGCCGTCGCGGTCGCCGCTGGCGTCGAGCGCGGTCACGCGGGCCAGCAGCGCCGGAATGTGGTCGGGCACCGCGACGAGCCAGCGGTCGATGACAGCGCGGGCCTCCTCGCCGGCGAACGGCTCCACCGACAGGCGCGCGAGCCAGAGGTCGTCGGCCTGCGGGTGGGTGGCCAGCGCGGCATCGAGCGTGCTGCGGGCGTCCTCGCGGTCGCCGCTGCGCTCCCAGGCCTCGATCAGCGCCGCGAGGGTGCGGCGGTCGCCCGGCAGGCGCGCCAGCGCGTGCTTCAGGCGCGGGACGGCGCGCTCGACGCGCTCGGCCCGCAGCTCCAGCTCGCCGGCCAGGCGGTGCAGCGTGGGCGGCGTGGCCGGGTCGTCGAGCAGGGGGGCGAGTTCGTCCACCGCCTCGCCCGGGCGGCCCTGCTGGCGCACGAGGTCGGCCACCAGCGCGCGCAGCGCGGTGTTGTCGGAATGGAGCTCCAGCACGCCGCGGAACGCCTGCTCGGCGAAGGCCAGGTGGCCCTTGGCGAGGTAGGCGAAGCCCAGCGCGTGGCGCAGCATGGGCTCCTCGGGCGCGAGCGTGGAAGCCTGCGAGAGGAGGGACAGCGCCTCGTCCGGGCGGCCGCGGCGCAGCGCGAGCATGCCCTGCACGGCCGCCAGCTGCGGATGATCCGGGGCGATGCGCGCGGCGGTGCGCGCCAGGCGCTCGGCTTCGCCCAGCTCGCCGCGGCCCAGCGCGAGCTGGGCCTGCATCACGTAGGCGGGGAACTGGTTGGGGTCCAGGCCCACGCTGCGCGCCAGCGCGGCCTGGGCCTCGTCCAGCTGGCGGGCCCGGAGCAGCAGGCCCGCGCGCTCCAGGTGCAGGTCGGCATCCTCGGGCGCGCGCTCCAGGGCGGCGTCGAGGGTGGCCAGCGCGGCCGCATCGTCGCCGGACAGGCGCTGGGCATGGGCGAGCAGGCGATGGGCGACGGCGTCGTCCGGCCGCGTGTCCACCAGCCCGCGGGCGAGCGCGAGGGCATCGTCGGCGGCGCCACGGCGCAGGGCCGCGAGGACGGGGTCGTACATGGGGCGTTCCTGGAGATCGGCGCCGCGCGGCGCGAGGCCGGCGATTGTAGCGGCGGCGCGGGCTTCAGCCGTGCGCGGTGAGCCGCTCGGCCACCCACTGCTCGGCCAGGCCGGACAGGCGCCAGTCGCGCAGGAAGCCGCAGTGGCCGCCGAGCTCGGTGATCGCAAGCCGCGCGCGGTCGGGCAGCCGGAGGCGGTGGAAGTCGTCGACGGGAATCACCGGGTCGTCGGCGGCGGTGAGGATGTGGGCATCCACGCCGAGTGCGGCCAGGCGGTCGCCGGCGATGGTGTAGCCGTCGAAATAGTTGGCCAGCGTGCCGAACTCGGTATGGCGTTCGACCAGCCACTGCGTGAGCGGGCCCAGGCGCATGCGCAGGGTGCGGTCGTCCAGGTGCAGCAGGTGCGGGAACAGCGCACGCTTCTTGACCAGCGAGGCCCGCCACTTGCGCTCGAAATAGCGCCGGTACAGGCCGCCGCCGCGGTCCATCGCGTCCATGGTGCGCGCAGGGTCCAGCACCGGGCAGACCGCGGCGACCGCGTCGAGCCGCAGGCCGGCCGCGGGCGCACGCAGCGCCAGGCGCAGGGTGAAATTGCCGCCCAGCGAGTAGCCGGCGGCCACGAAGCGGCGCGCGGGGAATCGCCGCGCCACCTCCACCGCCGCACGCACGACCTCGTCGATGCGGTTGGAATGGAAGATCGCCTCGTTGAGGTGGTGGGTATCGCCGTGGTCGCGGAAGTTGAGGCGGAAGGTCGCCCAGCCACGGGCGAGCAGTTCGGCGGCGGTCAGGCGCATGTAGCTCGACTCGGCGCTGCCCTCCCAGCCGTGCAGCAGCAGCGCCAGGCCCCTGGGCGGGCCGCTGGCCGGGAGGTCGTGGATGCCCAGCAGGCGCACGCCCTCGCCGGCGTCGATCACGTGCGCGGTGGTCTCGCCGGTCTGCGCGCACAGGCGCGCGAAGCCCAGGCGCCGGCGCATCGGGCTGGAGCCGAGGATGGTCTGCGCATGGGGGCTGCGCAGCCCGCGCGGCGGCGTGAAGTGGAGCCGGCGGGCGCTCACGGGGCGTGGGCGACAGCGTCGACGATGCGGGAGCGCGCCAGCTCGGCGATGCGCCGGCGGCCGTCGGCCTCGCCCGGGTGGATGGGCTCGAGGAAGTGCACCGTGGCGGTGCGCGAGGGCTCCCCGAGCAGGCGCATGAAATTGGCGGCGAAGCTCTCGCGGCGGCCGAAGGCCACCACCTGCTGGGCGCGCCCCTGCTCGCCGTAGACCAGCGCCACCGGCTGCACCGGCACGCCGGCCTCCACCGCCGCGGTGAAGATGCGCGCGTGGAAGGGGCCGACCTCGTGGCCGCCGCGGGTGCCGCCCTCGGGGAACACGCCCACCGACTGCCCGCGCTGCAGGCGCTGGATCATCTCGCTGAGCACGCCGCCCAGCGATTCGGTACTGCCGCGGCGGTGGAAGATGGTCTGCCCGCGCGCGGCCAGCCAGCCCACCAGCGGCCAGCGCGAGATCTCGTCCTTGGCCACGAAGCCCATCATGCGCTGGCTGTGCAGCATGGAGATGTCGACCCAGCCCACGTGGTTGGCGACGAACAGCGTCGCGCCCTGCAGCGGCGTGCCCTGCCGGCGCAGGCGGAAGCCGAACACGCGCATCAGCCCGGCCTGCCAGGCACGGATCACGCGATGCTGGAAGGGCTCGCCGCGCCAGCGCCAGCGGCGGGTGAGCGGGGTGAGCAGCAGCAGCACGATGGGCAGATGCACCAGCGCATGCCAGAGCAGCAGCGGCAGGCGCAGCAGGGTGAGCGGCGCACGCAGCGCGACGGGCGTGCGCGCGGCGGCGCCGGTGGGGGACGTCGGCGCGATCATGCGGGAAAGCGTACCGGAGCGCCGCTGCGTTTTGCGCACCGCGTCATCCGCGTCCGACCACCGCCAGCGTGATGCGCGAGACGCAGGCCAGCCGGCCGCGCGCGTCCTCGATGCGGATTTCCCAGACCTGCGTGGCGCGACCGACGTGCAGCGGCCGCGCGGTGCCGGTCACCACGCCGTCGCGCACGGCGCGCAGGTGGTTGGCGTTGATCTCGATGCCCACGCAGATGCGGTCGTCGGGCACGCAGAGGTTGCCGGCGGTGCTGCCGAGGGTCTCGGCCAGCAGTACGGACGCGCCGCCGTGCAGCAGGCCGTAGGGCTGCTTCGTGCGGGCGTCGACGGGCATGGTGGCGCGCAGGAAGTCGGCGCCGATTTCGGTGAAGACGATGCCCAGGGGCTGCATCGCGGTCCCTTCGGACAGCGCGTTGAGCGCGTCGAGGGACGGGGCGCCGCGGAACGGCGAGGCGGAGGCGTCGGCGGAAGTCATCCCGCCACGATAACGGCACTCCGCCTGCCGGCGGCGCCCGGGGTCAAGCGGCGACCCTCAGGCGAAACGGAAGAAGCGCGGGGCGGTGGACGGGGCGGCGTAGCGGCGCGTGGTCGCGTAGCCGGAGCTCTTGCCGTAGCCGACGCCGAAGTCGCGCTCGCGGCGGACCAGGCGGGCGGAGGTCTCGAAGGGGACGACGACCGGGGACGGGTTGCGGGTCAGGGGGGCGGTCTGGGCGTTCATGGCGGTTCCTGGAAGCGGCGGTGAGTGGGTGTGTTGGTAAAGTACAACACCAGACCAACCCTGCCATGGGCCGGAAGTCACCCCACCGATGGCCCAAGCCCTGCGCCCTGCGTCCGCTGCCGGAGGAGGCCTGGCGATTCCCGGCGTGGCATGCGGCGAGAGGCGATGCGGGACGCGGGCTCCCCGGGATGGCGTGCAGCTGCGACGCCGCCCGCGCTCAGGCGACGGGCAGCTCGCGCCCGCAGTGCCGGGCCACGGCCTCCAGCACGGGCAGCAGGCCGGCCCCCGTGCCGATCACCTCGCAGCCGAAGCGTGCGGCCAGCGCATCGGCCTGGCCCGCCTCGTCCACCTGCGATCCGCGCACCACCACCGGCACGCACGCATGCGGCGAGGCGCGCAGGTGCTCGAGCAGCTGCGCGCCGTCCATCACGGGCATGCGCAGGTCCAGCAGGATCACGCGGGGCACGCGCCCGGCCTCCAGCAGGTCCAGCGCGGCGCGGCCGTGCCCGGCCACGTCCACCGTGTAGCCGTTGACCAGCAACAGGTCCTCGAGCATCTCGCGGATCGTCGGATTGTCGTCGACGACGAGGACGTCGGGCATGACAGGGCGCGCACGGGCGGGAGGCGCGATGGTAGCGGAACGTGCGCCGCGTCGCGGTTCGTAGCCCGGGCCCCGGGTCCGACCTGCCGCGGCGACGGGATCTCGCCCCCGCCGTCGGCCCGTTGCGGGCCTGCGTCCCCGACGCAGGTGCCCAACAGCCTGTCCCGGACGACGGGCGGGCCGGCGAAGTGGCGGGCGATGCGGTCCGCATTGCGCGTGGTGCATGCCGCTGCCGGCCCCGGCCGGGCACCGCGTGGCCACGCACGCCTCGGCCGGGACGCTGCTCTCGACGGTATCGGCGGCCGAGGTCGACGCCTTCGTGCTCGACATCGGCCTGCCCGGCATGGACGGCCCCGAACTCGCGCGCCGCCTGCGTGCCCTGCCGGGCGGGCGGCGGCCGCTGCTGCTGGCGCTGTCGGGCTACGGCCGCGACGACGATCGCCGCGCCACCCGCGAGGCCGGCTTCGACGCACATTTCGTGAAGCCGGTGGACGGGCGCGAACTGCTCGGCGCGCTGCGCCGCCGCGCGGGCGGCGCCTGAGGCCGGCGGGGCTCAGAAGGCGATGGGCACCCGCACCATGACGGTGGTGTCGGGCGTATCGCGCGTCACGCCCACGCCCAGCGAGACGTTGAGGCTCACCCGCGGATTGAAGCGGTAGGAGCCGCCCAGCAGCAGCGTGCCCAGCTGCACGCGTACCGCGCCCGGCAGGTCCTCGCCGTTCTGCTCGGTCTTGCCGATCAGCGAGTGGTCGTAGCCGATGCTGATCGCGGCCTTCTCGTTGAGCGCCAGGCCCATGCCGAGGTTGAAGCCCACGATGTCGCCGGCCTTGATGTTGCCGAGCGGTTCGGTGGTGGTCTGCGGATTGGGCTCGGGCGCGCCGGTGAGCACCGTGCGCGAGACGCCGCTGCGCTCGAAGTTGTGCAGGTAGCTCAGGGAACCGAAGAAGACGACCGGGTCGGAGGCGAACAGCCAGGTCACGCCCGCCTGCAGCGCCTCGAAGCCGCTGCCGGTCGGCAGCTCCAGCGGCAGGCCCGTGCCCGTGGCATTGGCCACGCACCGGGTCACGCAGTCGGTGACCACCTCGAACGGGTCCTTGCCCGTGCGCGACTTGTAGCGCAGCCAGCCCACGTAGAACGGCCTGTCGATGCCGCCCTGGTTGATCTGGTAGCGCGCGGTCACCTCCACGTCGCCCAGGCCCTTGCCCGAGGCGTTGAAGACCTTGTCCTGCGCGCTGCCGGTGAAGATCTCGCGGCTCACCGTGTCGGAATTGATGTGCACGTACGGCACCCGCGCCTCGAGTTCGAGGCGGTTGGTGACGCCGTAGCGCGCGGCGAGGATGGCCGTGGTGGTGGTGGTCTTGACCTGGCGCACGTCGATCAGGCCGATGAGGATGGCCGGGATCACCGTGTAACCGACCAGCGCCACGCGCTCGGTCGACGAATAACCGAGTTGCACCGCCGGCTCGAGCACGAACCGGCCCGCCGGCGTGAGCACGCCCGGCTGCTGGAAGATCTGCGCCACCTGCGGGCGCGTGGCTTCCTCGGGTGCCTGGCCCACGCGCTCGCCAGCTTCCTGCGCGGCCACCGCGCCGGCCTGCACGGGCGAGAGCGGCGCGGTGCCGGCCGACGGTGCACTGCCGTTCCACGCGGCCGCCGCGCCCACGGGCAGGGCCGCGGCCGAGATCGTGGTCGGGCCCAGCGCCACCGGTGGCGCGGGCGACTCGCCGCCCAGGCCCCGCACCGAGTCCAGCCGCTCCTCCAGCAGCGCCTGGCGCAGTTCGGCCACCTCGCGCTGCTGCGCATCCAGCGTCTGCTTCATGCCGTCGAGCTCGGCAGCCTGCGCCTGCACCAGCTTCTCCAGCTGCGCCAGGCGCTCGGCCTCGGTGGACTGCGCATGCACGGGGCCGGCAAGCGCGAGCGCGATGGCCAGGGCGAGCGCGGTTCGCAGGCAGGGCGGCGTCATCGGATCGTCCTCGTCATCGGCTGTCCTTAGGCATCAGTACGACGGCAGGCTGGCGATCACCGCGTTGTTGATCGTGGCGGCGAGTTCGGCATCGCGGAACATCGGCAGCGTATTGACGCCGACGTCGAGTGAAGTCCGCGCCGAAATGGCCTGGCCGTCCAGCGCGTTCTGGATGACCAGGCCACCCGTTCCGCCGGCCACCCGCATTCCGGGGCCCACGTGCACCACCTGCGAATCGCGCAGCATCGCGAGCGCGGCAGCGTCATCCGCAGTCATGCGCGACAGGTCCGGGATGCGCAGCTGCGTGGCGGCCACGACCTGGCCGTTGATGCTCACCAGGCGCTCGATGCCGAAGGACACCACCAGCCCGGACGGTGCCATGAAGCCGCCGCGCATCCCAGCAAGGCGCGCAGGGTCGACCGGTTTCCATTCCGCGCCGAGCGGACCGGCCGCCGACGCATGCGAGGCCAGCGTGCAGGCGAGCACGGTGGCGAGCAGGTGCATGAGGAAGCGATGCATCAGATGTCTCCCGGCCCGCGGCGTGGCATCACCACGTTCTGCAGGCCCTGCCGGGAAATGCCGGCGTGAAGTGGCGCGGCCGGCGCGGTGCGCCAGTCGCGGGCGGTGTTGAACTGCGCCAGCTCGCGGCGGTTGTGCACCACGAACAGCACGCGGTCGTGCCAGAGCGATTCGAACTTCTCGCGCGACATCGCGCGCGTGCCGCGGGCCGGATCGCCCAGCAGCACCCGGCCGTCCTGCACGCCCTTGACCACCACGAAATGCTTGTAGCCGCGGTCGTTGAGCAGCACGATGGCCGGCAGGCCCTCTTCCACCAGCTTGTCCAGCGGCAGCTCGAAGCCGTCGGCCTGGTAGCCCTGGGAGACCAGGTAGCGGCGCATGTCCAGCAGCGAGAAGCCTTCCTTGCGGATGCGCGCCTGGTCGCCGCTGGCGAACATTGCGCGGAACACGTCGTCCTCCGTCACCGGCTGGCCGAAGTGGTAGGTCAGGAGCGTGGCGATGGCGGCCGAGCCGCAGCTGAAGTCGTGGTGCTGCGGCACCGTGGTGCGAAAGCGCGCTTCCTTCAGGCTGGTCACCCGCAGCGCGTAGGTGCCGCCGGGCGGGCGCAACTCCATCGCGACCGCGCCCGCGGGCAGCGCGAGCGCGGTGGCCAGCAGCAGCACGCACGTCCGCCTCATGGCATGGGGTCCAGGAACTGCACGTTGACGATGGTGCTGTTCTGGATCAGCACGTTGCTGCCGCTGTTCTGGATCACGGTGGAGATGCCGGCGGCATTGCCGAAGGAGCTGTCGGACACCAGGTTGCCGCCGCTGATCACGTTGGTGGCGCTGTTGCCGTTCACGTTGCCGCGCAGGTTGGCGCGGTTGCTGACGTTGTTGACGTTGCCGTCGCCGCCGCGCATGGCGGCCAGGCGGCCTTCGGCGACGGCCGGCCCGAAGCCCGGCGCGTCGACCGGGGCCGGCGCTTCGGCGGCCGGTCCCTCGGCGGGGACGAGGAACGCGTTGTCGACGCCATCGGCCGCGGCCGATGGCGTCGGGAATTCGAAGGCGCCCGCGCCGGCCGAGGCGGCCAGCATGAGCGGAAGCACCGCGAGGGCGGCACGGGGGGAATGCGATCGCATGGGACATCTCCTGCAGCTGCTTTTCCGCGCGGACCGCGGCGGAAGAGGCGGGCGCCCGCGGGCGCCCGCCTCTT
>JBMOOW010000007.1:14895-23885 GCA_049323195.1 Pseudomonadota bacterium
ACGCCGCACCGCGACGCGAACGCCGCGGTGCGTGATGCCTGCGATCAGCCGCCGCCGCCCACCGCCAGGTTGGCCTGCACGGTCACGCCCTGCTGGATCAGCGAGGCCGCGCCGGAGTTCTGGGCGTTGACCATGATGCCGGCCGCCGCGTTGGCGGTGCCGTTCATCCGGTTGGACATGTCGAAGTCGCCGGTGCTGGCCGACGTCTCGCCGCCTTCCGCGCCCGCGCCGCCGTCGCTGCCGGTGGCATCACCGCGCCCGTGCTCGTGCGGCCCATAGCCCGCACCGCCGTCACCGCCGGCCGCGCTGCCGTTGTTCCGCGCCCAGTTGCCATTGCCGCTGAACGAGTTGCCCGACACCTTGCCGGCCAGGACCGTGGTGGCCACCGCCGTGCTGGTATTGAACGAGTCGGTCGTGGTCTGCGTCGCGGTACCGCCGTTGTTGGCCGCCACGCCCATGTCGTCGGCGTCGGCGTAGCTGTTGTCGTTGTACGAGTCGCGATTGCGGACCGAGTTGTCGCTGCGGTCGGAGTTGTCGGAATTGTCGTTGAACGAGTCGCGGTTGCGGATCGAGTTGTCGCTGCGGTCCGAATTGTCGGAGTTGTCGTTGTACGAATCGCGGTTGCGGACCGAGTTGTCGCTGCGGTCGGAATTGTCGGAGTTGTCGTTGTTCGAGTGGTTGACCGAGTTGTTGCTGCGGTCGGAGTTGTCCGAGTTGTCGTTGAACGAGTCGCGGTTGCGGACCGAGTTGTCGCTGCGGTCGGAGTTGTCCGAGTTGTCGTTGTACGAGTCGTTCGTCGAGCTGTCGGTGTTGTTCGAGCCGTCGGCCGAGCCGTCGTTGTAGGAGCCGTTGGTGCTGTTGGCGAAGGCCGGTGCGGTCAGGCCGAGCGCAAGCAGCACTGCCGTGGTGACGAGGGTCTTACGCATATCCGTTCTCCTGGATGTGTCGACGCAAAAAGCGGGGGAGGGTTGCGCGTGGTGCGCATCGCCCTGCTTCGCAGAAGGCATGCCAACGGCCAGCGGCCGCTCATGCGGGAGCCGGATTTCGCTAAGTGCTTGTTCCGCCGCGTGAAGGATTTGCGGGTACGCGTGATGCATGTCACGCAAATGAAGGAAAAGCTTTCGCGCCGGGCGGAAAATCTTTCCGGGGCGGGAAGCGTCCACCGCCGTGATCCTGGCCGCTGGCGGCCCGCCGGCCTTCAGAGGATCGGCGACAGGCCTGCGCCGAAGGCGGTGAAGATGCGGGTGAGCACGCTCTTGAGGCCGAGCGCCACCTCGGGGAAGTCGCCCACCGGCTCGTAGCAGTCGCGAAAGCGCGGGTGGTCGGGCGCGAGCGGCTGCGGGCACGCGGGCGAGGGCCGGAACTCGTAGCTGGTGGCATAGCGCCAGGGCCAGAAGTCGAAGACCGGCAGCTTCTCGGACACCTTGCCGATGGAGTAGTTCACCCCTGACAGCACCGGTGGCCGGGCCCGCGGCGCGATCACCCAGGAATTGGCCGGTGCGATGTCGCGCTCGATGCTGGCGGCCAGTTCGCGGGCGAAGGCCGGGTCGCGGATCACCACCATGGCCTCGGTGTTGTAGGTATCCCCGCGCGGGTCGAAGTTGTGCGTGCCGACCACGCCAACCTCCCCGTCGACCACCAGCGACTTGGCATGCATGCCCATGCGCACGCCCGCGCGCTTGAGCGGCACCGGCGACACCGCGCGCCGGCTGCCGTAGGCCAGCGGCGCGAATTCGCGCTCCAGCGGGCGGCGGTAGGCCAGGCGCGCCTGCTGGCGGGCGACCACGCTGCGGCGGTCGTACTGCAGGCGCGGGCGCTGCGGCGGCTCGCGCCGCCCCTCCACCACCGCGGGATCGACCGCCCCGGTGGTGGCCACGTCGATGGGCGCATCCAGCGGGAAGGGCTTGTACTCGTAGATCTGGAAGCCGAGGTCGCGCAGGTAGCGGCGCTTGTACTTGTAGGACAGCGCGTAGGCGATGAAGGCGTCGGTGGCGGCCAGGGAGTTCGTCGACACCACCACGCGCGGCGGTTCGGGGCGCGCGCGCAGTTCGCGGAACATCGCACGCGCCGGGTCGGACAGCACCAGGTACGGCGTCTGCAGCATCACCCGCTCGTCGGCCGAGAGGATCAGCTCGCGCAGCCTGCGGCTGGCCGGCGACAGCGCGTCGCCGGCCACGCGCTTGCCCGGGGGGTCGGCGACGTAGTCGACCTCGCCCACCGGCAGCACGCGGTCGACCAGCCGTTCGCGCACGAGCGCGGGGTCCCCGGCCAGCGCGCTGGCGGCCTGCACGCGGGCGGGCTGCGCGAAATCGGCGGGCGGCAGCGCGGGCACGCCCTCGTGCAGGATCAGCCGGCCCACGTCGCGCAGCCGGTGCACGGGTACGGCGCGCGGATCGGTCCAGTAGCGCTCGAAGTCGGCGGCCATGTCACGCGCCTCGGGGCCGGCCACCATCAGGTCGCGGTCGCGGAAGTTGTACTCGGCGTCCCAGTCGTAATAGTCGTCCTGGTAGTTGCGCCCGCCGGTGAGGCCCACCGCGCCGTCGATCAGCAGCAGCTTGTTGTGCATGCGCTGGTTGAGCGCGCGCCAGCAGCACAGGCCGGCCAGCACGTACTGCGGATAGCTGATGCGCGCCCGCCCCAGCACCGGGTTGTAGACGCGCACCTCCAGGTTCCGGTGGATGCCCGACAGCGCGGCCAGCGTCTCCACGCGGCGCAGCGCGGCCAGCTGGTCCATCAGCAGGCGCACGCGCACGCCGCGGCGGGCGGCGGCGATGAGCTCCTCCAGCACGAAGCGGCCGGCATCGTCCTCGTCGAAGATGTAGGTCTGCAGGTCGATCGCCGTAGTGGCGCTGCGGATCAGGTCGATGCGCGCCAGCAGCGCGTCGCTGCCGCGGTCGAGCAGCAGCGCGTAGTGGCGCGGCGCCCCGGGCGTGGACTCGGCATGCGCACGCCCGGCCAGTTCACGCAGCGGCGAAGGGCGGGCGCAGGCGTCGTGGCGCTCGCAGTCCAGCGCCACGGGGCGGGCCTGCTCGACGACGGCTTCCACGCGCGCCGCCTCGCGCGGCGACAGCCCGGCGCAGCCCGCCGATGCCAGCGCGAGCAGCAGCAGTACGAGCAGCCGTGCCGGCAGGCTGCGGAGGCGGTCAGTCGGCGAAGAGGACATGCAGGCGGAAACGGACGCGGTCGGCCAGCGCCCAGCGCCAGCCCTCGAGGCCGTAATCATCGCGGCTCACGCGCCCCTGCGCGACCAGCGGGCAGTCATGGCCCGGCCGCGCACAGGCCGCGGGCGCCAGCACGAAGCGCTCGGTGCGCTCGACCCCGCGCAGGCGCAGGCGGCCCGGGAGCGCGCCGCCGGTGCGCGCGAGTTCGTCGGGATAGGGATCGGAGACGAATTCGATCCAGGGATGGTTCGCGGCGTCGAACAGCTGCGGCCCGCGGGCGAGCGCGGTGAAGCGCGCCGGCCCCGCGACGGTCACGTCGGCCGCCGACAGCCGCACGTGCACGCGGCGGCGGCCGTCGGGCAGGGTCTCCACATGGCCGGCATGGCGCGGGAACTGCCCGCGCACCAGCGTGCCCATGCGCGTTCGCACGTCGAATTCGATGCGGCTTCGGGCCGTGTCGAAGTCCTGCGCCGCGACGGGCGCGGCGAGCAGCGAGGCCAGCAGGAGGCCTGCGGCCGCCCTCACGGCCACCAGAACTGCGCGAGCCTGGCCACGCCCGGCTCGATCGGCGCGCCGGCCGGCAGCGTCAGCACGGCGACCCCCGCCGGTGGCATGCCGCGGTAGTCGCCGGACTGCCCGCTCTCCATCAGCGCGACCAGCTGCTCCAGCCCGGGGTTGTGGCCGACGATCATCAGCCGGCCCACGTCGGCATGGCGGTCGGCCAGCGCGATCAATGCGCCGGGCGTGGCCTCGTAGATGTCCGGCTCCAGGCGCTTGTCGACGTAGCCGACGACGCCCAGCACCGTTTCCAGCGTCTCGCGCGTGCGCCGCGCGGGCGAGCAGAGGATGCAGTCGGGCCGCCGGCCCTGCTCCAGCAGCCAGCGGCCCACCGCCTCGGCCGCCGCCTGCCCCTCGGCCGACAGCGGGCGATCGGCATCGGCCTGCCCGGGGGCGGGCGATTCGGCATGGGCGTGGCGGAGCAGGATGAGTTCGCGCATGGGGAGTTCGGGAATCGGGAATCGGGAATCGGGGACAGCGTGGCGGCTGACGGAGGCCGCGGGTAGCCGCGATGAAACGACGGGAGCGGGAAAGACGACGTTACGGGACCACGCAGGCCCGGCCGGGCCGTGTGCCGATTCGCCCGCCTATCCCCTCCGCAGCCACTTCAGCAGCGGCGCCCAGTCGGCCTGGTGCTCGCGCACGTTGGCCGAGCCGTAGTCGAACAGGCTCTTGCCGATGGCCGTGAGCACCACGTAGGCCTGGCTGTCGCGCAGCTGCGCCACCAGCGGATAGGGCCAGCGCGACAGCAGCGCGATGGCCTGCTGCGCGCTGACGGTATGGGGCTTCAGGCGGTTGGCGACCAGCCCAACGCGCAGCTCGCCCCGGCGCAGCCGCGGATGCTGGGCCAGCGAGTCGAGGAACGCGACCGTGGCGTCGAGGTCCAGCGTCGAGGCGCAGGTGGGCACGACGACCGCGTCGGCCGTCTCGAGGAAGGCGTCGAGGTCGCGCGCCATCGCGCCGGCGGCGGCGTCGACCACCACGGCGTCGGCATCGCCGGGCAGGCGCTGGGCCCAGCCGCGGCGCGTGCCGTCCAGCGGAAGCACCGCGCTCTCCAGCCCCGCGCGGCGCTCGGCCCAGCGCGTGGACGAGCGCTGCGGGTCGGCGTCCACCAGCACCGTGCGCGCACCGTCCAGCGCCGCGCGGGCGGCCAGGTGCGTCGCGATCGTGGTCTTGCCCACCCCGCCCTTCGAACTCGCCACCAGCACCGTCGTCACAGGCCGCCTCCGCAAGGTCCGTCGGCCGAGCCTACACCGGCGGCGGCGCGCGACGGTGAGGGCGCGCCGTATCATCCCGGCTCCACCCCGGACGACGTTCATGAGCGAACTGCAGGACCTCGTCGCGCTGATCCGCGCGAACACCCCGTTGATCGTGATCGAGACCCGCGACGAGGCGCGCGTGGTCGACCTGTTCCGGCAGGCCCTGATGCACACCTGGCGCGAGCTCTACCGCTGGTCGATCACGGAGGGGCTGCGCCGGCTCGACATGGACCGCGAGGATCCGCCGCACGTCGCCCCGGACGCCACGAACACGTTCCAGGCGATCCGCGATGCCGGGCAGCGCGGCATCTACCTGCTATTCGACATGCACCCCTACCTGGGCTACGCCGGCAGCCAGCGCATGCTGCGGGACCTGATCGCGCGCCGCGACTGCCAGCCGCACGTGCTGGTGCTGGTGGGGCACGCGGTGGAGCTGCCGGCCGACATCGAGTCGCTGGCCGTGCGCGTGCGCCCCGGGCTTCCCGATGCCAATGCGCGGCTGAAGATCGTGCGCGAGGAGGCCGAGCACTACGCGCGCGAGCACGGCGGCCGCCGCGTGAGCGTGGACGAACAGGCGGTGCAGCAGATCGTGCGCAACCTGCGCGGGCTCGATCCGGTGGACGTGCGCCGCATCGCGCGCCAGCTGATCTTCGCCGACGGCGTGCTGTGCATGGACGACGTGCCGCGGCTGGCCAAGCTCAAGTTCGAGCTGCTCAACCGCAGCGGCCACCTGCACTACGAATTCGACAACGTGGCACTGGGCGACGTGGCCGGCGCGCGCCGCCTCAAGCGCTGGATCGAGCAGCGCAGGGGCGTGTTCCTGGCCGCCGAACCGCCGCCGGGGCTCGACCCGCCCAAGGGCATGCTGCTGCTGGGCGTGCAGGGCTGCGGCAAGTCCATGCTCGCCAAGGCCGTGGCGGCAGGCTTCGGCGTGCCGCTGGTGCGTCTGGACTTCGGCACGCTCTACGACAAGTTCCACGGCGAGACCGAGAAGAACCTGCGCCTGGCGCTGGAGTCGGTGGAGCAGCTCGAGCCCTGCGTGCTCTGGATCGACGAGATCGAGAAGGGCCTGTCGACCGACGAGGGCAATGGCGACGGCGGCGTCTCGCGGCGCGTGCTGGGCTTCCTGCTGACCTGGATGGCCGAGCGGAAATCGCGCGTGTTCCTGGTGGCGACGGCCAACCAGATCGACGCCCTGCCGCCCGAGCTGCTGCGCAAGGGCCGCTTCGACGAGATCTTCTTCGTCGACCTGCCCGATGCCGCCACCCGCGAGCAGTTGTTCTCGCTGCACCTGGCCAGGCGCGGGCTGCAGCCGTCCGCCTTCGACCTGCGCAGCCTGGCGGCCGCGAGCGACGGCTTCTCCGGGGCGGAAATCGAACAGGCCATCGTGGCCGGGCTCTATGCCGCCCATGCCGGCGGCGCACCGCTGTCGGACTTCGGCCTGCACGCCGAACTCAAGGCCACGCGACCGCTTTCGGTGGTGATGGCCGAGCGCGTGGACGCGCTGCGCCGCTGGGCCTGCGAACGCACCGTGCCGGCGGATTGAGGGCGGCCGCCAGCGCGGGTACAGGTGGCGCGCATCGATCGCATCGGCGTGGCCTGGGCAAGGCCGCGGGCCGCATCCGGATTGCGGGGCGGTGGGTCCCGGGTGCGCTTCGCTTACCCGGGCTACGGTGCGCGGGAGGTGAGGACGGCTGGGCCGGCGGGCTGCGGGATAGTCCGACACGTGGCACCGGCGGCGTCCGATCCCCGCCGCGCGCGCTGCCGCGCATGCTGTGCACCGTCATCGGACGACGGACATGTGCCATGCACCGCATCACCGTGCACGCCAACGAGGATGGCTGGCTGCTCAAGCGCCCGGGCTGGGCGGGCGAACTCTTCGACAGCATCGACTGGGCCGCGAAGGCGGCCGAAAGCCTGGCCTTCGAGTTCCACCAGCGCTCCGGCCGCGGCGCCTGTGTGGTGCTGGCCTCAGGCGAGGGTGAACGGCTGTTGCACACCTTCGGCTGAGGCGGGCCTGCCGCAGCGACCGTGCGGGCCTCGCGACCTGTTCCACCCGCCCATGCCGCTTCGCTGGCGTCGCCGGAGCCCGGCGGGCCGGCCTGCCCGACAAAGCCAGCGCGGCCGTGCAGGCGCCGCCGCCCCGCCGCCGGCGCGCCCCGAGGAGGACGCCGGGCTCAGTAGCCCGCCGCCTGCCCGTCCTTGCGCGACTCGCTGGCGCCGATGTACCCGCCGTTCGGATTGACCATGATGGCCTGGTAGCCGCCGTAGGGGCCGTCGGCGAAGCGCACGGAATGGCCCTTGCGCATCAGCGCGCGCACGGTCTCGTAGGGGAAGCCGGTCTCCAGGTCGAGCTCGCCGCCGTCATTCATCGCGGTCGCCTGGCCCGCGGGGTCGGTGGAGCCGTCGTGCTGGATGCGCGGGGCGTCGCCGGCCTCCTGCAGGTTCATGCCGAAGTCGATGAGGTTGAGCAGGATCTGCACGTGGCCCTGCGGCTGCATCGCGCCACCCATCACGCCGAAGCTCAGCCAGGGCTTGCCGTCCTTCGTCACGAAGGCGGGGATGATGGTGTGGAACGGGCGCTTGCCCGGCGCATAGCTGTTGGGGTGGCCGTCCTTGAGCACGAACTGCTCGCCGCGGTCCTGGAAGATGAAGCCCAGGCCGGGCGGCGCCATGCCGCTGCCCATGCCGCGGTAGTTGGACTGGATCAGCGAGACCATCATGCCCTCGCGGTCGGCCACCGTCAGGTAGATGGTGTCGCCCTCGTTGAGCTCGGGGATGACGCCCGGCTCCACGGCCCTGGCCGCGCGGTCCATCGAGATCAGCTTGCCGCGCTCGCGGGCGTAGGCCTTGGAGATCAGCCTGGCCACCGGCGTGCGGTAGTACTGCGGGTCGGCATAGGAGGCGGCACGGTCGGCGAAGGCCAGCTTCTTGGCCTCGGTGAACAGGTGCACGTGCTCGGGGCTGCCGAAGCCGTAGCGCTTGAGGTCGTAGGGCTCGAGCAGGTTGAGGATCTGCAGCGCGGCGATGCCCTGCCCGTTCGGCGGCAGCTCCCAGACGTCGAAGCCGCGGTAGTTGGTGCTCACCGGCTCGACCCATTCGCCGCGGTGCGCGGCCATGTCCTCGTAGCGCAGGAAGCCGTCGTTCGCGCGGAAGTAGGCGTCGATCGTGCGTGCGATGTCGCCCTTGTAGAAGGCGTCGCGGCCACCGCGGGCGATCTTCTCGAGGGTGTTGGCGAGGTGGGGGTTCTTCCAGGTCTCGCCGGTGCGCGGGGCGCGCTTGCCGTCGACGGTGAACTGCTCGGCAAAGCCCGGCCACTTCGCCAGCGTGGGCACGCTGCGCCCCCAGTAGTAGGCGATGACCTCGTGCACGGGATGGCCTTCGCGCGCATACCGGATCGCCGGCGCGAGGTTCCCGGCCATGGGCCTGCGACCGAAGCACTCGTGCAGCGCGAACCAGGCGTCGACGGTGCCGGGCACGGTGACCGGCAGCGGCCCGTGCGCGGGCACGTCGGTGAGGCCGCGGCGCCGGAACTCCTCCAGCGTGAGCGCCTTCGGCGAGCGGCCCGAGCCGTTGTAGCCGTACAGCTTCCGCGTCTTCGGGTCCCAGACGATGGCGAAGAGGTCGCCGCCGATGCCGTTGCCGGTGGGCTCCATCAGCCCCAGCGCGGCATTGGCGGCGATGGCGGCGTCGACCGCGCTGCCGCCGTCTTTCATCACGTCCAGTGCGATCTGCGTGGCCAGCGGATGCGAGGTGGCGGCCATCGCATGCGGGGCGTAGACCTCGCTGCGGGTGGCGAAGGGCCGGCCGGTGACGCGGTCGGCGGCGTGGACCTGCGCGGCGCCGGCGAGGGCGGTGGCGAGCAGGGCGATGGCGAGGGGTCGGAACATGGACGGCAGGGGCGGCGGCGGAGCCCCGAGTCTGCCTTCGGCGCGCCCGGCCCGCATCCATACGCGGGCGCCGGTTGCCGGCGCCGCCGGGGGCCGGACACGGAAGCGGCGCGGAATCCTCC
>JBMOOW010000008.1:0-23838 GCA_049323195.1 Pseudomonadota bacterium
CGCGCGGGCCGCTACACTAGCGGGCTCATCCGCGCCCGCATCATGGGCGCCGCCGGAGCTCCCATGCGTACCCATTTCTGCGGCCTCGTCGACGAGGCCCTGATCGGCCAGACCGTCACCCTCTGCGGCTGGGCCGACGTCGCCCGCGACCTCGGCGGCGTCTGCTTCATCGACCTGCGCGACCACGAGGGCATCGTGCAGATCGTCGCCGAGCCGTCGGACGCCGAAGGCAATGCCGAGGTGATCGCCGCGGCCTCGAAGGTCGGCTACGAGGACTGCCTGCGCATCACCGGCGTGGTGCGCGCGCGCCATGCCGTGAACGAGAAGATCGCGACGGGTCGCGTCGAGGTCGTCGCGACGACGATCGAGGTGCTGAACAAGGCCGATCCGCTGCCGTTCCATGCACACGAGAACGCCGGCGAGGACATCCGCCTCAGGTACCGCTACCTGGACCTGCGCCGCCCCCAGATGCAGAAGATGATGCGCACGCGCATCAAGCTGGTCGCGGCCCTGCGCCGCTACCTGGACGGGCGCGGCTTCCAGGACATCGAGACGCCCATCCTCACCAAGGCCACGCCCGAGGGCGCGCGCGACTTCCTGGTGCCGGCGCGCATGCACCCGGGCGAGTTCTACGCGCTGCCGCAGAGCCCGCAGCTGTTCAAGCAGATCCTGATGATGGCGGGCTTCGACCGCTACTACCAGATCGCGCGCTGCTTCCGCGACGAGGCCCTGCGGGCCGACCGCCAGCTCGAGTTCACCCAGCTCGACATGGAGTTCGCCTGGGTCACCGAGCGCGACGTGCAGGACATGGTCGAGGAGATGATCCGCAGCGTGTTCCGCGAGGTCATCGGCGTGGAGCTCGCCGCCGAGTTCCCGCGCATGACCTATGCCGAGGCCATGCGCCGCTTCGGTTCGGACAAGCCGGACCTGCGCATCGCGATGGAGTTCACGGACGTCGCCGAGCTGGTGAAGAACTGCGAGTTCAAGGTCTTCACCGACTGGGCGAACCATGCGGACGGCCGCGTTGTCGCGCTGCGCGCGCCCGGCGGCGCGCAGTTCTCGCGCAAGCAGATCGACGAGCTGGCCGCGCACGCCGCCAAGTACGGCGCCAAGGGCCTGGCCTGGATGAAGATCGAGGATGCGGCCAACGGCCGGGAGGGCATCAGCTCGCCCATCGCCAAGTTCCTCGACGACGCCACGCTGTCGGCCATCGTCGAGGCCACCGGCGCGACGACGGGCGATGCCATCTTCTTCGGCGCGGCCACCTACAGGCTCGCTTCGGACTTCATGGGCGCGCTTCGCCTGAAGCTCGGCCGCGATCTCGGCCTCGTGCAGGACGGCTGGAAGCCGCTGTGGGTCACCGACTTCCCGATGTTCGAGTGGGACGAGGAGGAGGGCCGCTTCGTCGCGCTCCACCATCCGTTCACCGCGCCGAAGATCGACGACGAGGGCGACCTGCGGGCCAATGCCGCGACCGCGGTGAGCCGTGGCTATGACATGGTGCTCAACGGCAACGAGATCGGCGGTGGCTCGATCCGCATCCACCGGTCGAGCATGCAGTCGGCGGTGTTCGACCTGCTGGGCATCGGCCGCGAGGAGGCGGAAGCGAAGTTCGGCTTCCTGCTGGAGGCATTGCGCTACGGCGCGCCGCCGCACGGCGGCATCGCCTTCGGCATCGACCGCATCGCCGCGCTGATGGCGGGCACGGAATCGATCCGCGACGTCATCCCGTTCCCGAAGACCACGTCCGCGCAGTGCCTCATGACCGGCGCGCCGTCGCCCATTCCCGATGCGCAGCTGGCCGAGGTGCACGTACGGGTGCGCGAGAAGGACAAGGCCGCGTCCTGATCGCGCCGGCCCGGAGCACGCCATGAGCCTCGCCATCCGCCGCGCGACCGTCGACGACGCCGGCACGCTGTCGGCGCTCGCCACGGCCACGTTCGTGGAGACCTTCGGCCATCTGTATCCGCCGGAGGACCTGCAGGCATTCCTCGACGACGCCTACGACGTCGGCAAGCAGGCGACGATCCTCGCGCATCCCGACTACGCCGTCTGGTTGCTGGAGGCGGATGGGCGCGCGGTCGGCCATTGCGCCGCGGGCCCCTGCGGGCTGCCGCACGCGGACGTGAAGCCCGGCGACGGCGAGGTCAAGCGTCTCTACGTCCTGCGCGAATTCCAGAGCGGCGGCCATGGCACGCGGCTGATGGACACCGCGATGGCCTGGCTGCAGAAGGACGGCCCGCGCCGGCTCTGGGTCGGCGTCTGGAGCGAGAACCTCGGCGCGCAGCGCTTCTACGGACGCTACGGCTTCGAGAAGGTCGGCACCTACGGCTTCGAGGTCGGGCGCGTGGTCGACCTGGAATTCATCCTGCGGCGCGAGCCTGCGCGCTAGGTTCGACGCGACCGGCATCATCGGGAGACGCCATGTCGCCAAGCGCCTCGTTCCTTCCGGCCGCACTGGCCTGCGCCGGTGCGTGCGGAACCGCCGCATGCACCTTTGTCGCGGCGCCGGGGGGCGACCGCACGGCTGCCGAGCGCGCAGCCAAGCCCGCCGCGGTCGTGACGGGTGCCCCGGCGCGATGATCCGCGGCGACGACGTGGCGAGGATGCCGGCCCGATGATGCCGACGCGTCGCGTGCTTCTCCTGCACGGGCTGTGGATGTGGCCGGGCTCGCTCGCGCTGCTCGACCGTCGCCTGCGGGCGGCGGGCTTCGCGACCGAGCGCATCGGCTACTCCAGCGTGCGCGACGGCCCCCTGCGGGCGGTCGACAGGCTGGCCCGCGCCGCCGGAGGGGAGGCCTGCCACGTGGTCGCCCACAGCCTGGGCGGACTGATCACGCTCGCCGCACTGGAACGCCATCCCGAACTCCCGGTACGGCGCGTGGTCTGCCTGGGCTCGCCGCTCTGCGGCAGCGCCGCGGCCGACGCCGTCGCGCGCCTGCCCCTGGTGGGCCGGGCGCTGGGCCGCAACCGCCGCCTGCTGCGCCGCGGATGCGCGCCCTGGCGCGGGCGTGCCGAGGTGGGCATGGTGGCCGGCACGCTGGGCTTCGGGCTGGGCCGCTTCGTCGGGCGCATCGATGGACCGTCGGACGGCACCGTGGCGCTGGCCGAGACGCGCCTGCCCGGGCTGGCCGACCACCTGGCCATGCGCGCCAGCCACATGGGCCTGGTACTTTCGCCCGCCGTCGCCCGCCAGGTCGCCGCGTTCCTGGAGCAGGGGCGCTTCGCGCGCTGACGCGGGCGGCGGCCGGTGCTTCCGGTAAAATCCGCGCTCTCACGCCATCGAGCTGGACCGTCCACATGGGTCGAGGCCCTTCGATCGAAGCCCGCAAGAACGCCGTCGACGCGCGTCGCGGAAAGATCTTCACCAAGCTCATCCGCGAGATCTCGGTCGCCGCGCGCATGGGCGGCGGCGACCCGGCCGGCAATCCGCGCCTGCGCGCCGCCGTCGACAAGGCGCTTTCGGTGAACATGGCCAAGGACGTCATCGAGCGCGCGATCAAGAAGGCCACCGGCGCGCTGGAAGGCGTCGAGTACGAGGAAGTGCGCTACGAAGGTTATGCGCCGGGCGGGGTCGCGGTGATCGTCGACTGCCTCACCGACAACCGCGTGCGCACCGTGGCGGATGTCCGCCACGCCTTCTCCAAGTTCGGCGGCAACCTCGGCACCGACGGCTCGGTCGCGTTCATGTTCCACAAGCGCGGCGTGATCTGGTTCGACGCCGGTGCCGACGAGGACCGCATCACCGAGGCGGCCATCGAGGCGGGCGCGGACGACGTCGTGGTCTATCCCGAGGACGGCTCGATCGACGTGCTGACCGCGCCGGAGTCCTTCGCCGAGGTCAAGGCCGCGCTCGAGGCCGCGGGCCTCGCGCCGGGCGAGGCGGAAGTGACCTACCGCGCGGACAACAACGTCAAGGTCGAAGGCGACACCGCCAGGCAGGTGGCCAAGCTGCTGGGCTGGCTCGAAGACCTCGACGACGTGCAGAACGTCTATTCCAATGCCGAACTCGGCGAGGATGCCTACGCCTGAGGGCGTGGGCATCCGGAACAGGAAACAGGGAATCAGAGCGGCAGGCCGCGATCCGTCATGTCGACTCCCGGTTCCCGAATCCCGAATCCCGGCGCCACCCGCATCCTCGGCATCGACCCGGGCTCGCAGCGCACCGGCGTCGGCCTGGTCGACGTCGCGCCCGGCGGCCGCTGCACCTACGTGCACGCCACCGCGCTCAAGCTGCTCGATGCCGACGACTTCCCCGCGCGCCTTGGCCTGCTGTGCGAGGGGCTGGACGCGATCATCGACGAGTTCCGGCCCGACCACGTGGCCATCGAGACGGTGTTCATGGACAAGTCCGCGACCTCCGCGCTCAAGCTCGGCCACGCGCGCGGGGCGGCGATCGCCACCGTGGTGCGGCGCGGGCTCAGGATCAGCGAATACGCGCCGCGGCTGATCAAGCAGTCGCTGGTGGGGCGGGGCGCGGCCGACAAGCAGCAGGTGCAGCACATGGTGCGGCTGCTGCTGAACATGCCGGACGCGAAGCTGCAGGCCGATGCCGCCGACGCGCTGGCCGTCGCACTCACGCATGCGCACATGAGCGCCACCGCCGCCCGCACGGGCATCGCGACCGCGCAGCTTCGCCGGCGCGGCGGCTGACCCGGGTCATGGCAGCATTCGCGGCTTCGCAGGCGTACCATCCGCGCCTTTCCAGCGGCGGGGCACCCGGCCGATGATCGGACGACTCAAGGGCATCCTCATCCACAAGCAGCCGCCCTGGCTGATGGTGGAGGTGGCGGGCGGCATCGGCTACGAACTCGAGGCGCCGATGAGCACCTTCTACGACCTGCCGGAGCCCGGCCGCGAGGTCGTGCTCCTCACGCACTACGCGCAGAAGGAGGACAGCGTCGCGCTGTACGGCTTCCTGCGCGAGGGCGAGCGCCGGCTGTTCCGCGACGTGCAGAAGGTCACCGGCATCGGCGCGAAGATCGCGCTGGCCATCCTTTCGTCGGTGAGCGTGGACGAGTTCGCACGGCTGGTGCAGGCCGGCGACGTGACCGCGCTCACCCGCATCCCGGGCATCGGCAAGAAGACCGCCGAGCGCATCGTGGTCGAGCTGCGCGACCGCGCGGCCGACCTGGCGGGCGTGGGCGCCAGGCCGGGCGTGAACACCGGCATGCCGGCGGACCCGCAGGCCGAGGCGGTCGTCGCCCTGCAGCAGCTGGGCTACAAGCCGGCCGAGGCCGTGCGCATGGCCAAGGACGCCACCGAGGCCGGCGACGACACGGCCACCATCATCCGCAAGGCGCTAAAGTCCGCGCTCCGTTGAGCCCGGGCCCGCATCCGAGACTTCCATGAGCGCATCCGCAGGCACGGACACGCACGGCGCCGGCCATGCCGGCCACGGCCACGCAGGGCTCGCCGCGCTGGTCGTGGGCGCCGTCGGCGTCGTCTTCGGCGACATCGGCACCAGCCCGCTCTACACCATCAAGGAGATGTTCCACCCGCACTTCGGCCTGACCGCCGACGCGGCGACGGTGAAGGGCCTGCTGTCGCTGGGCTTCTGGTCGCTGATGCTGGTGGTCACGCTCAAGTACGTGGTCGTCATCATGCGCGCCGACAACGACGGCGAGGGCGGCATCATGGCGCTCACGGCGCTGGCGCAGCGCTCGCTCCCGGGCCGCTCGCGGCTGGGCTACGTGGTCGGCATCCTGGGCATCTTCGGCGCGTCGCTGTTCTTCGGCGACGGCATGATCACCCCGCCCATCACCGTGCTCGGCGCCGTCGAGGGGCTTTCGGTGGTCTCGCCGGCGCTGGAGCGCTGGATCCTGCCGATGAGCCTGCTGATCCTGCTGGCGCTGTTCGGCTTCCAGCGCTTCGGGACCGCCAAGGTCGGCAAGGCCTTCGGGCCGATCATGATGACCTGGTTCGTCGTGCTGGCCGCGCTGGGCATCTGGAACATCGCCGACAACCCCATCGTCCTGCGCGCGCTGAACCCGTACTGGGCCTGGCACTTCTTCGCCACGCACGACTGGCATGCGCTGCTCATCCTGGGCGCGGTGGTGCTCACCGTGACCGGCGGCGAGGCGCTCTATGCCGACATGGGCCACTTCGGCAAGCGCCCGATCCGCTGGGGATGGTTCGGCTTCGTGCTGCCGGCACTGGTGCTCAACTATTTCGGCCAGGGCGCGGTGCTGCTGCGCGATGCCCGCGCCGTGGCCAATCCCTTCTACATGGCCGTCCCCGACTGGGCGCAGATCCCGATGGTGGCACTGGCCACCCTGGCGGCGGCGATCGCGTCCCAGGCCGTCATCACCGGTGCGTTCTCGGTGGCGCGCCAGGCCATCCAGCTGGGCTACCTGCCGCGCCTGCAGATCCGCCACACCTCGCATTCCACGATCGGCCAGATCTATGTGCCGAGCATCAACTGGATGCTCCTGGCCGCGGTGCTGGTCCTGACCTTCTCCTTCCGCAGCTCGACCAACCTCGCCACGGCCTACGGCCTGTCGGTCACGGGCACCATGCTGATCGACACCCTGCTGCTGGCGGTGGTCGCCTACACGCGCTGGCCGGACTCGCGCAAATGGGTGCTTCCGCTCTGCGCGCTGTTCCTGTTGATCGACATCGCCTTCCTGGTCGCCAACGGCGCCAAGCTCTTCACCGGCATCGGCGCCTGGGTGCCGCTGTTCATCGGCGTCTTCGCGTTCACGA
Organism: Pseudomonadota bacterium; assembly: GCA_049323195.1. Lineage (GTDB taxonomy): Bacteria > Pseudomonadota > Gammaproteobacteria > Xanthomonadales > Xanthomonadaceae > Cognatilysobacter. The sequence continues at coordinate 6,706 of JBMOOW010000008.1, forward strand.
TGATGCGCACCTGGCGCCGCGGCCGCGAGCTGCTGCGCGAGGAAGTACGCAAGGAAGGCATCCAGCTCGACACCTTCCTGCCCGGCCTGATGCTCGCCCCGCCCGTGCGCGTGCCCGGCACCGCGGTGTTCCTGACCGCCGACAAGGGCGTGGTGCCGCAGGCCTTCCTGCACAACCTCAAGCACAACAAGGTACTGCACGAGCGCAACGTGTTCCTGACCGTGGAGACGCTCACGGTGCCCATCGCGCCGAAGGACAAGGGCCTGAAGATCGAGTCGATCGGCGAGGACTTCTACCGGGTCACGCTCAAGTTCGGCTTCATGGAGACGCCCGACGTGCCGCTCGCGCTCATGCGTTCCTGCGACCGGGGCGGCATCCATTTCGACCCGATGGACACCACCTACTTCGCCAGCCGCGAGACGGTGGTGGCCAGCCGTCGGCGCGGCAACATGCCCCTGTGGCGCGACAAGCTCTTCGCGGTGATGCATCGCAATGCGGCGCCGGCCAGCGGCTTCTTCCGCATTCCCGGCAACCGGCTCGTGGAGCTGGGGGCGCAGGTGGAGATCTGAGCGGCGGGGGTCCGGGATTCGGGATTCGGGATTTGCAATAGCGTGCGTCGCAGGCCGTGTGACGGCGTGCGGTACGCTTCCGTTCGTAATCCGAATCCCTGATCCCGAATCCCGAATCCCGAATCCCGAATCCCGAATGCCCGCCCCATGACCGACACCCGCCTCATCGCCCCCGGCGCCACGTCCGAGGACGCCGCGATCGAAGCCTCCATCCGCCCCCGGCGGCTGGCCGAGTACCTCGGCCAGGCTCCGGTGCGCGAGCAGATGGGCATCTACATCGAGGCCGCCAAGGGCCGCGGCGAGGCGCTGGACCATGTGCTGATCTTCGGCCCGCCGGGGCTGGGCAAGACCACGCTCAGCCAGGTGATCGCCAACGAGCTGGGCGTGAACCTGCGGCAGACGTCCGGCCCGGTGATCGAGAAGGCCGGCGACCTCGCCGCGCTGCTCACCAACCTGCAGCCGCACGACGTGCTGTTCGTTGACGAGATCCACCGCCTGTCGCCGCTGGTGGAGGAAGTGCTGTACCCGGCGATGGAGGACTTCCAGCTCGACATCATGATCGGCGAGGGCCCCGCGGCCCGCTCGATCAAGATCGACCTGCCGCCCTTCACCCTGATCGGCGCCACCACCCGCGCCGGCCTGCTCACCGCGCCGCTGCGCGACCGCTTCGGCATCGTGCAGAGGCTGGAGTTCTACAACGCGGAGGAGCTGACGCGGATCGTGCAGCGCTCCGCGCAGATCCTCGGTATTCCCTGCGAGCCCGAAGGCGCCGCGGAGATCGCGCGGCGCTCGCGCGGCACGCCGCGCATCGCCAACCGCCTGCTGCGCCGGGTGCGCGACTTCGCGCAGGTGCGCGGCGATGGCCGCATCACCCGCGAGAGCGCCTACGAGTCCATGGGCATGCTCAAGGTCGACCCGGAAGGCTTCGACGAACTCGACCGCCGCCTGCTCGGCACGATCATCGAATCCTTCGACGGCGGGCCGGTGGGCGTGGAATCGCTGGCCGCCGCGCTGAGCGAGGAGCGCGGGACGCTGGAGGACGTGGTCGAGCCCTTCCTGATCCAGCAGGGCTACGTCATCCGCACGGCGCGCGGCCGCATGGCCACCCCCAAGGCCTATCGCCACCTGGGCTTCACCCCGCGCGCCAAGGCTCCGGATCTGTTCGAGCCGCCGGCGTCGCTGTAGCCCGGAAAGTGCAGCGCACCCGGGACGCGCCGCCCGCATGCGCCGCCTTTGCCCTCGCTACGACGGTCCGACACCGCCTGGCTGCGGCGACTGAACGGCCGCTTTCCGCGCACCGCCGGCCCGGTGCGGCACCGCGGGTAGACTGTCCGGCCCCGCGCCTGCGCCCTGTGCATGTACAGCCTTCCGGTCCGCATCTACTGGGAAGACACCGACGCCGGTGGCGTGGTCTACCACGCGCAGTACCTGGCGTTCATGGAACGCGCGCGCTCGGAATGGATGCGCCATCACGGCCACGGGCAGGAGCGACTGCGCGTGGACCATGGCCTGGTGTTCGCCGTGCGCGCGATGACGCTCGACTTCCTGCGGCCCGCGCGCCTGGACGATGCGCTCGACGTCACCGTCGAACTCACCGACTGCCGCCGCGCCAGCCTGGTCTTCCGCCAGGCCGTGCTGCGCGGCGGGGAACGCCTGTGCGAGGCCATGGTCAGAATCGCATCGCTCGATGCCGCCACGTTCCGCCCGGCGGCAATCCCCGGCGAACTGCACCAGCAACTCGCTTCCCTGCAAGCCCCCTGACGCACACCCGCCCCCGAGACCCTCCACGATGCCGATGCCTGCACGCTTCCGAACGATGACGTCCCGCCGCGCCGCGGAGGCGGGCCGATGAGCGCCTGGCCGCTGCTCGCCACGGCCGCCACCACGGTGAGCCCGGTGCGCGACGCGGGCCCGGTCGAGGCCGAGGCGCTGGCCGAGGGCGCGGCGACGGCGGCGGACGCGGTCGCCGCGGCGGCGCCGGCCAGCCTGGATCTCGCCGACCTCATCCTCAAGGCCAGCATCCCCGTGCAGCTGATCATGCTGCTGCTGGTGGCGGGGTCGGTGGTCTCGTGGGTGATCATCCTTCGCAAGAGCGCGCAGATGCGCCGTGCCCGTCACGAAGCGGACGCGTTCGAGGAGACGTTCTGGTCCGGCACTGAGCTCACGCGCCTGTACGAGGCGGCCACCAACCGCGGCCGCGACATCGGCGGAATGGAGGCGATCTTCGAGGCCGGCTTCCGCGACTTCAACAAGCTGCGCCAGCGCCGCGGCGTCGACGCGCGCACGCAGCTCGAAGGCGCCCAGCGCGCCATGCGCGCCACCGCCTCGCGCGAGCTGGACTCGCTGGAGCACAACCTCGAGCTCCTGGCCAACATCGGTTCGACCGCGCCCTACGTGGGCCTGGTGGGCACCGTGTTCGGCATCATGGTGACCATGCACTCGCTGCTGGCCAGCACCGCGCAGGTGGGCATCCGCGACGTCGCGCCGGGCATTTCGGAGGCGCTGTTCGCCACCGCGATCGGCCTGTTCGTCGCCATCCCCGCGGTCTGGGCCTACAACCGCTTCGCCACCGCGGTCGAGCGCCTGGCCACCCGCTACGAGGCCTTCACCGAGGAGTTCTCCTCGATCCTGCAGCGACAGTCGCACCTGGAAGGCTGAAGGCCATGTCGCTCGGAATCCGCCGGCACCGAAAGCGCAAGCTCAAGAGCGAAATCAACGTCGTGCCCTACATCGACGTGATGCTGGTGCTGCTGGTCATCTTCATGATCACGGCGCCGCTGCTGAACCTGGGCGTCGACGTGACCCTGCCCGACGGCAAGGCCAAGTCGCTGCAGCAGAAGCAGGATCCGATCGTCGTGACGGCCTATGCCGACGGGCGCCTCGCGCTCACGCGCGCGGGCGAGTCGCGCCCGACGGTGATGGAGAGCGGCGCGCTCACCGCGCAGGTGGCCGGCATCGTCCGCAACGCGCCCGAGACGCCGGTGCTGGTCGCCGGTGACGCCCGGGCGAGCTACCAGCAGGTCTGGAACGCGATCAGCACGCTCAAGGAGGCGGGCGTCGACAAGGTCTCGCTGATGAGCGTGCCGGGAGCCGCCGCGCAGTGAGGCCGCGCCGTTCCGACGATGTCGTCGCCGTGCTGCTGGCCGTGCTGGTGCATGCGGCCATCGTCGTCGTGCTCTTCGCCGGGCTGTGGTGGACGCGCAGCTCGTCGGACGCGGCCGCCGGCGGCGCCATCCAGGCCGACGTCGTCGATCCCCGGATGCTCCCCTCCTCGATGCGCCAGGCACTCGCGCGCACGCCCGCGGTCGCGGAACCCGAGCCGGAGCCGGAACCCGAACCCGAACCCGAACCCGAGCCCCTGCCGGAGCCGGTGGAGGCGGTGCCCGAACCGCAGCCGGCGCCGCAGGAGCAGCTGCCCGAGCCCGCGCCGGAAGACCGGGAGGAGGTCGTGGACGCGCCCACGCCCGTCCGCGCCGAGGAGGAACGGGAGCAGGAGGCGCAGTACCGGCAGGAGCAGGTGGACCTGAAGGACGCGCTGGAGCGCCAGCAGCGTGCGCAGCAGCTCAAGCGCGAGCGCGAGGCGCAGCTGGCGGAGATCCGCAAGCGCCGTGCGGCGGCCGCACGCGATGCCCGCCTGGCGCAGGAGCGGCTGGAACAGCTCAATGCCGCGCGGCCCGGCAGTGCCGCCGAGGAATCGGCGCGCAGCGACGCGGCGGCCAGCGGGGCGGGCGACAGCGATCTCAAGGGCCGGTATGCCGCGGCCCTGCAGGAGGCGATCCGCGCGAAGTGGACGCGGCCGGAGTCCATCCCGGCCGGTGCCCTGTGCCGCCTGGTCATCCGCCAGCTCCCCGGCGGCGAGGTGGTGGATGCGCAGGTCAGTTCGCCCTGCGTCTACGACGAACAGGGCCGGCGCTCGGTCGAGGCGGCGGTCCTCAAGGCGCAGCCACTGCCGTATGCCGGCTTCGAATCCGTCTTCCAGCGCACGCTCATCCTCAATTTCCGCGCCGACTGAACGCGATCTTTGGGCTGTCAACCGGTTGAACGGTTCAGCTGTGAGCTGGTATTCACGCAGGGGCTGTTAAGTGTGTTCAGCTTCCCGTGGTGCCCGGAGTGACGATGCGACGCCTGCTGTCCCACCTCTTCGCGCTGCTGGTGCTGGCCCTGCCGTTCGGCGCGGCCGCGCAGCAGGGGCTCGAGATCGACATCGTCGGCGGTAACGCCGCCGCGCTGCCCATCGCCGTAGCGCCGATGCCCTACCAGGGCGGCGGCGCCGCACCGGCGACCGACATCGCCCAGATCGTCGCCGCCGACCTCGCGCGTTCCGGCCAATTCCGCACGCTGCCGGCCGCCGAGCTTCCCGAGCGCCCCACGCGCGGCGAGGAGGTCAACTACCCGGCCTGGCGCGCGATCAACCAGGACTTCCTCGTCGTCGGTCGCGTGCTCGACGCCGGCGGCGGCGCCTATCGCGCCGAGTACGAGCTGCTCGACGTCGCCAAGCAGACCCGCCTGCTGGGCTTTGCGCTCACCGCGCGGGGCGGCGCGATGCGCGACGTCGCGCACCAGATCGCCGATGCGGTCTACGAGAAGATCCTGGGCGTGCGGGGCGCGTTCTGGACGCGCATCGCCTACGTCCGCGTGACCGGGTCCGGCGGGGCGCGGCGCTATTCGCTGATCGTTGCCGACAGCGACAACTACAACGCGCAGGAAGTCGTCGGCTCCAGCGAGCCCATCCTGTCGCCCTCGTGGAGCCCCGACGGCACGAAGCTGGCCTATGTCGGCTTCGAGAACGGCAGCAGCGTGGTCTACATCCATACGATCGCCAGCGGCGCGCGCGAGGTGGTGGCGCGCTTTCGCGGCATCAACGGCGCGCCGGAGTTCTCGCCCGACGGCCGCCGCCTGGCGCTCACGCTCTCGCGTACCGGCAATCCCGAGATCTACGTGATGGACCTGGGCAGCCGCGCGCTCACCCAGCTCACCAACCACTTCGGCATCGACACCGAGCCCACCTGGAGCGCCGACGGTTCGCGCGTGTACTTCACCTCCGACCGGGGCGGCCGCCCGCAGATCTACGTGGTCGCAGCCAGCGGCGGCAGCGCCAGCCGCGTCACCTTCCAGGGCACCTACAACGCGAGCGCGAGCGTGTCCTACGACGGCAAGAAGATCGCGACGGCGCAGGGCGCCGGCAACACCTACCGCGTCGCGATGATGGACTCGAGCCTGGGCAGCCCGCGCTGGAGCCTGCTCTCGCCCGGCAATCTCGACGAATCGCCCAGCTTCGCGCCCAACGCTTCGATGCTGCTGTACGCAGCACGCGAGGGCGGACGTGGCGTCCTGTATGCCGTCTCCGCCGACGCACGCGTGCGCCAGCGCCTCGCGATGTCGGAAGGCGACGTCCGCGAACCCGCCTGGGGCCCGTTCCGCACGCCGCGCTGAGCGGCGAACGATCCCGTAGTTCTCCATTCCGAGGAACCACCATGAACGTCCGCACCGCCAGCAAGATCGCCACCATCGCCGTGATGTGCACGCTCGCGATGGCCTGCTCGAAGAAGGTCAAGGAAGCGCCGCCGGCCGACACCGGCAGCACCGTCGGCACCACGACGCCGACCACGCCCACCGGCCCGGTCACCCCCGGCATGTACGGCCCCGGCGACCTCGACACCGACGCCTGCCTGCGCCAGCGCGTGGTCTACTTCGACTTCGACCAGGACACGCTCAAGCCCGAGTTCCAGAGCATCGTGAACTGCCACGCCAAGTACCTGCGCGACCGTCCGTCCTCGCGCATGGTGCTGGAAGGCCATGCCGACGAGCGCGGCGCCCGCGAGTACAACATGGGCCTGGGCGAGCGCCGCGCGCAGGCGGTGTCGTCCGCGTTGCAGGCCGCCGGCGGTTCCGGTTCGCAGATCACCGCCAACAGCTATGGCGAGGAGAAGCCCACCTGCACCGAGTCGAGCGAATCCTGCTGGCAGCAGAACCGTCGCGTCGAGATCCGCTACTCCGAGCGTTGATCGGCTGGGGTTGATCTTCCGGACGGGCCGCGCGATGCGGCCCGTCCGCTTTTTCGGGCAGTGCATCAGCCGATGCCGCAGGCCCGATGCGCATCGCCGCATCGACTTGCCGTCGTGGGCCGCTGTCAGGCGACACGCGGCATGCCGCGGCATTCGAAGGGCTACAGCGCTCGTGCTGATCCGCGGCAGGCGCGCCTTCCGCGTGTCCGGTCTGGAAGCGTTGAAACAGCCGCCCGCATACTCGCCCCTTCGCTCCCCCGGATGCCGCCTGCATGAAGACGCGCCCTCTTGTCCTCGCCCTCGTGCTCGCCGTCGCGAGCCTGCCCGCCGCCGCGCAGCGCGCGAGCCTGGCCGATCGCGTGGCCGTCCTCGAACAGCGCGCCGCCAATACCCAGGCCAACGTGGAACTTCTGAACCAGTTCGCCCAGCTGCGCACGGAGGTGCAGGCCCTGCGCGCGATGGTGGAAGAACTGCAGCAGGCCAATGAGCAGCTGCGCAACAGCCAGCGCACGCAGTATCTCGATGTCGACGGGCGCCTGCAGCGCCTGGAAACGCAGGGCGCAGGCGCGGGCGCGGCGGGCTCCACGGCGGCCCCGGCGCGCCAGCCCGCCACCACGGCGGGTGCGCGCGCCACTTCCGCCGCGTCCGGCATGCGTGCGGCTCCCGCGCGTCCGGTCGACGCCCAGCCCGTCGCGGCCGCATTGCCCACCGGCGAGGAGCGCCGCGCCTACGACGCCGCCTTCGACGCCCTCAAGGCCGGCCGCTACGCCGATTCCGCGCGCCTGTTCACCGCCTTCCTGGATCGCCATCCCGGCGGCGTCTACGCTCCCAATGCCCTGTACTGGCTGGGCGAGAGCTACTACGTCACGCAGAACTACACGCTTGCGCTGGAAGCCTTCGAGCAGCTGCTCGACCGGTTCCCCACCCACGACAAGGCCCCGGGCGCCCTGCTCAAGGTCGGCCTGTCGCGGCTGGGCCTGCGCCAGGAGGATGCGGCCCAGGCCGCATTCGCCGACGTCGTCGCCCGCTATCCCGGCAGCGACGCCGCGCGCCTGGCGGGCGACCGGCTGCAGGCGGCGCGCGGCGCACGCTGAATCGCGGCGGGATGCGATGGCCCCGCGCCGGCCGCGCCACGGCCGGCCCGGCGCCGGTCGCGGGTAAAATCGCCGCATGAGCGCCCCCGTCCCCGTGGCCGCCGCGGCGCCCGAGCGGCTGCGGCTGACCGAGATCTTCCTGTCCCTCCAGGGCGAGTCGAATTCCGTCGGCTGGCCCACCGTCTTCGTGCGGCTGACCGGCTGCCCGCTGCGCTGCGGCTATTGCGACACCACCTATTCCTTCCACGGCGGCCAGTGGTGGGACATCGACGCGATCGTCGCGGAAGTCGCGCGCCTGGGCGTGCGCCACGTCTGCGTGACCGGCGGCGAGCCGCTGGCGCAGAAGCGCTGCCTGGTCCTGCTGCAGCGCCTTTGCGACGCGGGCCACGCGGTGTCGCTGGAAACGTCGGGCGCGCTCGACATCGGCGGGGTCGATCCGCGCGTCTCGCGCGTGGTCGACGTCAAGACGCCGGGCTCGGGCGAGGTACACCGCAACCACTGGGCCAACATCGCGTTGCTGAGCCCGCGCGATGAGGTCAAGTTCGTGATCTGCTCGCGGGAGGACTACGAGTGGTCGCGCGCGGTGGTCGCCGAGCATGCGCTCCCCGCGCGCTGCGACGTGCTGTTCTCGCCGGCATTCGGGCAGGTGGCGCCGCGCGAGCTCGCGCAGTGGATCGTCGACGACCGCCTGCCGGTGCGCTTCCAGCTGCAGCTCCACAAGGTGCTCTGGGGCGACGAGCCGGGGCGCTGAGCGCCCCGGGCCCGGGGCTTTCGCCCGCTTTCCGCGGCCCGCCGCTGCGCCGGGCATCCGCGCGTCGATCACGGCACCGGCGCTCCCGCCAGGACCCACGCCGCATCCAGTCCGCCACCCAGCCGACCGACCCCGCAGACGCTTCACGCCGCAGGCCCCGCCTTGACCACTCCCCAACCCCGAATCCCGAATCCCGGCCGCAAGGCCGTCGTCCTGCTCTCCGGCGGCATGGACAGCGCCGTCGTCGTGGCCATGGCCCGCGAACAGGGCTTTGCGGTGCATGCGCTCAGCGTTCGCTACGGCCAGCGCCATACCTCCGAGCTCGACGCCGCCGCGCGAATCGCCGCGGCGCAGGCTGTCGTGGCGCACAAGGTCGTGGACGTCGACCTTCGCGGCATCGGCGGCTCGGCGCTGACCGATGCGGGCATCGACGTGCCCACGGCCGGCGACACCGCCGGCACCATTCCCGTCACCTATGTCCCGGCGCGCAACACCATCATGCTGTCGCTGGCGCTCGGCTGGGCCGAGGTGCTGGGCGCGGCCGACATCTTCTGCGGCGTCAACGCGGTGGACTATTCCGGCTACCCCGACTGCCGCCCGGCGTTCGTCGAGGCCTTCGAACGCCTGGCCAACCTGGCCACCCGCGCGGGCGTGGAAGGCGCCGGCCTGCGCGTGCATGCGCCCCTGCAGCACATGAGCAAGGCCGACATCGTGCGCGAGGGCCTGCGCCTGGGCGTGGACTTCGCGCTCACCGTGTCCTGCTACCAGGCCGACGCCGAAGGCCGGGCCTGCGGCGCCTGCGATGCCTGCCGCCTGCGTGCGCAGGGCTTTGCCGCCGCGGGCGCCGCCGATCCGACGCGCTACGTGGCGTGAGACGCGGGCAGCAGGGGAGTGGTGGGCCGTGTTGGAATCGAACCAACGACCAGCGGATTAAAAGTCCGATGCTCTACCGACTGAGCTAACGGCCCACGTGCCGCGCGGACTGCCGCGTCGGGGGCGCGATCTTACCGCAGGTGGTGCCGCGGTACTGAGACCGCGAGGATCGGGCGCGCGCAGCCGGCGCATTCCGGGCTGCCGCGGGCGTCCTCGCGCCCTTGGCGGCATCCGCCACGTGAGCCTTTCCGGGCGGGGGGGCACGCCGCGTTCTGAGCCCTCCATCGCAGATCCCCGGGTGCCGACATTGAGGAAGCCGAACGGTTCAGCCGCATCCGGACTTGTCCCTATAGGCTGCACGCCTGCCACGCGCTAGCGTGCCGCTTCGCTCCAGGGGATCCTGCTTGAAGTTCGATCTCTTCCGCCGCCATGACGGCGCGCTGGTGGTGGTGCCGTCGCATTTCGCCGACGCCTCGCCCGCCCCCGACGCCGCGTCCCTGCGCTTCGTCCGCCGCGTGCGGATGGAGCTCGGCCTGCTCGGCGATGAGCTGGTGCGGGACATCGGCCTGCACGGCTACGCGGTGGCCTGCGGGGCGGACGAGGCGCTGCTGCGCAACGGGCCCACCGACGAGGTCGATGCGCCGGGCTGACCGCGCCCCGCCTCAGGCCGCGTCGAACAGCTTCTGCAGCACGGCCTCGCCGTAGCGCTCGAGCTTGGTCGAGCCGATACCCGGGACGCGGGCGAGATCGTCCAGATCGGCCGGGTCGGCCTCGGCGATGGCACGCAGCGTGGCGTCGTGGAAGATCACGTAGGCCGGCACGTTCTGCTCGCGGGCGGTGAGCGACCGCCATTCGCGCAGCGCGTGGAAGCGGGCGAGCGCATCGCCGTCGAGGTCGAGCAGCTCGGCATCGGAGGTGCGCCGGTCGCGGCGGGTGCGCGGCAGGGACCTGGGCTCGGCGCGCAGGCGCAGGCTGGCCTCGCCGCGCAGGACCGGCCGGCTCGCCTCGGCCAGGCGCAGCGCGCCGAAGTGCTCCACGTCGATGTCCACGTAGCCGCCCGCCACCAGCTGGCGGAAGACGCTGCGCCACTGGCGGTCGTCGAGGTCCTTGCCGATGCCGAACACGCCCAGGCTGTCGTGGCGGAACTGGGCGACCTTGTCGGTGCGGCTGCCGCGCAGCACGTCGACCAGGTGGCCCACGCCGAAGCGCTGGCCGGTGCGGTAGATCGCCGACAGCGCCTTGCGCGCGGCTTCCGTGCCGTCCCAGCTCTCGGGTGGCGAGAGGCAGTTGTCGCAGTTGCCGCAGGCGCCCGGATGCTCCTCGCCGAACCAGCGCAGCAGCGCCTGGCGCCGGCAACCGGTGGCCTCGCAGTAGCCGAGCAACGCGTCGAGCTTGCGCAGCTCCAGCAGCTTGCGCTCCTCCGAGGCCTCGCCCTGCTCGACCATCTGCCGCAGGCTCACCACGTCGCCCAGCCCGTAGCTCAGCCAGGCCTCCGACGCGCCGCCATCGCGGCCGGCGCGACCGGTCTCCTGGTAGTAGCCCTCGATGGACTTGGGCAGGTCGACGTGCGCGACGAAGCGCACGTCGGGTTTGTCGATGCCCATGCCGAAGGCGATGGTGGCCACCATCACGATGCCGTCCTCCTGCAGGAAGCGGCGCTGGTTGGCGGCACGCACGGCGGCGTCCATGCCGGCGTGGTAGGGCAGGGCCTTGAGCCCGGCCCTGCACAGCTGCTCGGCGACGGCTTCCACGCGCTTGCGGCTCATCGCGTAGACGATGCCGCTCTGCCGCGGGTGGCGGACGAGGAAGTCCAGCAGCGCGCGCGTGCCGGCGCCGTCCTTGGGGACCACCGTGTAGCGGATGTTCGGCCGGTCGAAGGAGCTGACGAACTGCCTGGCCTCTTCCAGGCCCAGCCGCTCGACGATCTCGCGCCGCGTCGGCGCGTCGGCGGTGGCGGTGAGCGCGATGCGCGGCACCTCCGGCCAGCGCTCGTGCAGCACCGTGAGCTGGCGGTATTCCGGGCGGAAGTCGTGGCCCCATTGCGAGACGCAGTGCGCCTCGTCGATGGCGAACAGTGCCAGGCGCGCACGGTCGAGCAACGACAGGAAGCGCGCCGTCAGCAGGCGCTCGGGCGCGACGTAGAGCAGGTCCAGCTCGCCCTGCAGGAGCTGGCGCTCGACCGCCGCCGCCTCGCCGGCGTCGAGCGTGGAGTTGACGTAGGCCGCCTGCACGCCCACCTGCCGCAGCGCCTCCACCTGGTCCTGCATCAGCGCGATCAGCGGCGAGACCACGATCGCGCAGCCCTCGCGCAGCAGCGCCGGGATCTGGTAGCAGATCGACTTGCCGCCGCCGGTGGGCATCAGCACCAGCGCATCGCCGCCACCGGTGACGTGCTCGACGATGTGGGCCTGCTCGCCGCGGAAGGCCGTGTGGCCGAAGATGCGGTGCAGGAGATCGAGGGCGGTCGAACTGGCCATCGTGGAGATCCGTTCTTTCCGGTCGGCGTGGTCGCGCGGGAGCCTGTTAATCGACCTTGCCTCTGTCTGAACGGAATGGCTGGATGAATGGACGTTTGATGCAGTTATAACGCTTGCGCCGATCCTGCCGCCGTAGGATTTCCGCACGTCCGGCAACGGACTACTTCACTCCCAAGCGAAGGAAAGGCCCCGCCGCGGCGGGGCCTTTTGCTTGGGCGAAGTATCGCGCAGGTTCACTGCAGCAGCGAGCGCAGCATCCAGGCGTACTTCTCGTGCGTCTGCAGTCGCTGGGTCATCAGGTCGACCGTGGGATCGTCGCCCGCCTCGTCGGCGCGCGACAGCACGGCGCGCGCGGTGCGGCAGACGGCTTCGTTCCCCGTGACCAGCTGGCGGACCATCTCGCGCCAGTCGACCGTGTGCGTCAGGCCGGGTTCCTCGGGCAGCGAGGTCAGGCGGATGAACTCGGCATAGGAGCCCGGCGCGTTGAAGCCCAGCGCGCGGATGCGCTCGGCGATGTCGTCCAGCGCGCCCCACTGCTCGGTGTACTGCGTCTCGAACATGTTGTGCAGGGCGTTGAACATCGGCCCCGTCACGTTCCAGTGGAAGTTATGGGTCTTCAGGTAGAGCGTGAACGCGTCCGAGAGGAAGCTCGAAAGCCCTTCGGCCACCGCCTTGCGATCGTCCTCGCTGATACCGATATTGACCTGCGGCATGCTGTCGGCCACCTGTATCCCGCCGTTGCCGGTCGTGGTCTGGCCGAGGTCGGATCCGTTCTGCATCTTCGTTCTCCCGATGTCCTGCCGTGGCAGCGGCGACAATAGGCCGGCCACCCGGCGTTTGTGAAATAGACCGTTCGACTTGAACCGATCCACGCCCTCTATCGATGCCCATCCGCAGGCCATGCGCCGTCGCCTCGATGAGGCCATGACGCGGGATCGCGGCCGGCTGCATGGCCTCTGGGCCCGCTGGAACCGGGCGCCCGGTGACGCCGGCGCGCGCACGGCTTTCGAGACCGCGCTGGCCCAGTCCATCGCGCGGCGCGAGGCGCGCCAGCGCAACCTGCCGGCAGTGGCGGTCGACGAAGCGCTGCCGATCGCCGCCGAAGCCGAACGCATTGTCGCGCTGATCCGTGAACACCCGGTCGTGGTGATCGCGGGCGAAACCGGTTCGGGCAAGACCACGCAGATCCCCAAGCTGTGCATCGCCGCCGGTCGTGGCGCCGCCGGCATGATCGGCTGCACGCAGCCGCGCCGCATCGCCGCGCGCGCCGTGGCGCGCCGGGTGGCGGAGGAACTCGCGGTGCCGCTCGGCGGCGCCGTCGGTTACCAGGTGCGCTTTACCGAGAACGTGTCGGACGACACCGTCGTCAAGTTCATGACCGACGGCATCCTGCTGGCCGAAATCCAGTCCGACCGCTGGCTCTCGCGCTACGACACGCTGCTGATCGACGAGGCGCACGAACGCAGCCTCAACATCGACTTCCTGCTGGGTTACCTGAAGCAGCTGCTGGAACGCCGCCGGGACCTGAAGGTGATCATCACCTCGGCGACCATCGACACCGCCCGCTTCGCGGCCCATTTCGCCGATGCGCCGGTGGTGCGCGTGGACGGGCGCGGCTATCCCGTGTCCGTGCGCTACCGGCCGCTGGGCGACGACACGCATGCGGGCGAAGGCGAAGGCCTTCGCCGCGTGTCGGAGCGACCGGCCATGGATGGCCGGGCCGGTGCATCCGAAGGTCGCGGGTTCGCGCCAGGGACGGCATCGACGAAGTTTGGCGAAGCAGGCCGCGACGGCGCGCGCACGGTCAACGAGGCGATCGTCGCCGCCTGCGACGAGATCACCGCGGAAGATCCGCGTGGCGACGTGCTCGTCTTCCTGCCCGGCGAGCGCGAGATCCGCGACGCGCACCAGGCACTGGAACGGCGCAAGTACCGCCACACGGAAGTGCTGCCGCTCTATGCCCGGCTCAGTGCGCGCGACCAGGATCGCGTCTTCAACCCGGGCCCGCAGCGACGGATCGTGCTAGCGACCAACGTGGCCGAAACCTCGCTCACGGTGCCGCGCATCCGCTACGTGGTCGATCCGGGGCTGGCACGCGTCAAGCGCTACAGCCCGCGCGCCAAGCTCGACCGCCTGCACATCGAGCCGGTCAGCCAGGCCAGCGCGAACCAGCGCATGGGCCGCTGCGGGCGCGTGTCCGAGGGCACGTGCTATCGCCTGTACTCCGAAGCCGACTTCCTCTCGCGCGCGGAGTTCACCGACCCCGAAATCCGCCGGGCCGCGCTCGCGGGCGTGATCCTGCGCATGCTGTCGCTGGGACTGGGGCGGATCGAGGACTTCCCGTTCCTCGAGCCGCCCGATCCGCGCGCGATCGCCGACGGCTGGCAGCAGCTCGCCGAGCTGGGCGCGGTGGGCGCCGAGCGCAGGCTGACGGCGATCGGCCGCGTGATGGCGAAGCTGCCCGTGGACGTGAAGCTCTCGCGCATGCTGGTGGCGGCCGAGGCGCACGGGGTGCTGCGCGACGTGCTGGTGATCGCCTCCTTCCTCGGCATCCAGGACCCGCGCGAGCGGCCGGCCGACCAGCGCGCCGCAGCCGACGCCGCGCATGCGCAGTTCGCCGATCCGCGCTCGGAGTTCATCGGCATCCTCAAGCTCTGGGAGGCCTACGAGCAGGCGCATGCCGACCTCACCCAGTCGAAGCTGCGCGCCTGGTGCGACAGGCATTTCCTCGGCTTCCTGCGCATGCGCGAATGGCGCGAGCTGCACCGGCAGTTGAAACTGATGGCGGAGGAGCTGGGCTGGGCCGGCCCGCGCATCCAGGCGTCGGAAGTGCCTGCAGCTGCGGGCGAGCGCCGGGCCTCGGGCGTGCAGGGCGAATCGAAGGCCGGCCTGCAGGCGCGGGGGCGACGAGGCCGGGCGTCCGGAAGCGAAGCGATCCGACCGCCGCAGCCGGCGGCGCGGATGGATGCGTCGGCCGATCCGGGCGAGCTTCGCGATGCGGACGGCGCCATGATCGAAGCGGGCGATGGCAAGGCCGCGGCCGCCCGCTACATGCGCCTGCACCGTGCCATTCTCGCCGGCCTGCCCACCCAGATCGGCCAGCGCGCCGACCGCGGTTACGACGGCCCGCGCGGCCGCAAGTTCCAGCTCTTCCCGGGCTCGCCGCTGGCGAGGAAGCCGCCGCCTTGGGTGCTGTCGGCCACGCTGCTCGATACCGAGCGCGTCTGGGCGCTGACCAATGCCGCGATCGAACCGCAATGGGCGATCGACGAGCTGCCACACCTGCTCTCGCGCCGGCAGAGCGACCCGCGCTGGTCGCGCTCGCAGGGGCGGGTGATCGGCAGCGAGCAGATCTCGCTGTTCGGGCTCGTGCTCGCGCCCAAGCGCCCGATCCACTACGGCGCGCTGTTCCCCGAGGAAAGCCGCGCGATCTTCGCGCGCGATGCGCTGGTCACCGGTGAGATCAACACCCGCTCGGCCTTCCTGAAGAAGAACCTCGCGACGCTCGCGAAGGCCAAGGACGAGGAAGCCAAGCAGCGCCGCGCCGGCCTCGTCGTCGATGAGGACTGGATGACCCAGTGGTACCTCGACCGCCTGCCGCCGCAGGTGCACAACGTACAGGCTCTGGATGCCTGGTACGCGAAGCTGCCGCCGGGCGAGAAGGCCGGGCTCGAGTGGTCGCTGGACGACCTGATGATCGGCGAGGCCAGCACCGCCTCGCGCTTTCCTCCCTTCCTGCGCATGGGTGACGTGCAGCTCGCGGTGAGATACCGCTTCGAGCCCGGCGCGCCGGACGACGGCATGACCCTCGCCGTGCCGCTGCATCTGCTCAATGCGCTCGACGCGCCGCAGCTCTCCTGGCTCGCGCCGGGCTTCGTGGCCGACAAGGCGGCGGCGCTGATCCGTTCGCTACCGAAGGCGCAGCGCCGCAACTTCGTGCCGGCGCCGGACTTCGCCCGTGCATTCGCCGAGGCGCATGGCGCATGGCAGGGCGGCCGGCCCGCCGAGCCCGACGACATCAAGGGTGCTCTTGCACGCTTTCTTTCGAAGCTCACCGGCGCGGGCGTGGCAGCAACGGAGTTCGACGAGTCCGCCATCGAGCCGCACCTGCGCGTGAATCTGCGCCTGCTGGACCGCGACGGCCGCCGTGTACTCGCCGAGTCGCGCGACCTCGACGATCTGCGCGCGCGTTTCGGTGCGATGGCGGCCGACGCCTTTGCCGAGAAGGCCGCCAGCGGGCTGGCGCAGCCGGGTCTGACCGCCTTCCCGTCCTCGCCGATCCCCGACGCGGTGCGGGGCGCCGGCGGCGTGCCGGCGTTCCCCGCATTGCAGGACGACGGCGATGCCGCCTCGCTGCAGGTCTTCGCACGGAAAAGCGATGCCGAGCGCGCGCATCCCGCCGGCGTGCGGCGCCTGCTGCGCATCGCGCTGGCCGATCGCATGCGCCAGGCGCGCAAGCAGTTGCCGGTGTCGCCGAAGACCGCCCTGTTGTACGCGGGGATCGAATCCGCCGCGCCGCGAACGGGTGAGGCCGCGACACTGAAGGAAGGCGACCGGCTGCGTCTGGACCTGGTCGAAGGCGCCTTCGAGGCACTCGCTGCCGAGGGCCTGGGCGATATCCGCGACGCCGACGCGTTCGCATCGCGGCGGGACCACGTTGCCAGGACCCTGTTTCCCGAGGCCACCTCGCGCCTGCGGCAGGCCGAAACCATCCTGGCCGCCGTCGCCGAGGTGCGGGCGAAGCTGGAAGCGCCGCTCATGGGCTGGGCCAGCGGCAACCTCGACGACATGCGCGCTCACCTGGCCTCGCTGACGCCGCCGGGCTTCCTGCGTGACACGCCCGCCGACCTCTTGCGCGAGTATCCGCGCTATCTCAAGGCGCTGGCCCTGCGCGCCGAGCGCGCCCTGCGCGATCCGGCCAACGACCAGGCGCGAATGCTGGAAGTGCGCCCGTTCGCGCAGGCGCTGGACGAGGCCGACCCGGGCGATCCGGACTGGCAGGCGTTCCGGCGCGACCTGGAAGAGTTGCGCGTCTCGCTGTTCGCCCAGGAGCTGGGCGCACGTGGCGGCGTGTCGCCCAAGAAGCTCGCCGTGCGGCTGGAGGCGCTGCGCGGCGAGGCGTTCAGTCGACGGGCTTGACCTTCGCCGTGGGCGCGTGGCCTTCCACCCGGAGATACCAGCCGCTGACCACGCCCGGCCGGATGCTGACCCGGGGCGATTCGACCGCGCGCGTGGAGTAGGGCCTGTTAACACAAACGCAGCCCATCGGCGATCAGTGCAAAGCTGATGAAGCCGACGAACATCACGTCGAGTTTCTCGAAGCGAGAGAAGATGCGGCGAAAGCCCTTGAGGCGCCGGAACAGT
>JBMOOW010000009.1:0-23378 GCA_049323195.1 Pseudomonadota bacterium
CGCCGGCAGGCTGAGCCCCGCCTGGAACTGCACCATGTTCTTGGCCATGACCACACCCCTCCTTGTCAGGTGGGGTCAGCATGGAATGGCCGCGTATCATGGGATGCGACAGGTGGGGAATCAGGTGATGCCTTGCCCTTCAGCTCAGTGCAGAACGCGACTTCCGCGTCATCGACCGCGACATGCGCCACGCAACGACCCAACTGGAACAGCAGCTCTTGCGGGCTACGCGTGGTCTGGTACTGGACGATGGCGTCGGCCAGGGTCTGTTTGGTTAGCGAGTTCTTCAACTCGAACGTCAACACCGGCAGGCCATTAATGAAGATCGCTAGGTCGAGCTCATTGCCCGATTGGGTGCTGTAGCGCAGCTGCCGGGTAACGCTGAAAATGTTCCTTTCGAATGCATCCGCTGCGCTGGTATTACCTGACGTGGGCAGCAGCTTGTAGAGGTCGACGTGTACCGGTCCGTGACTCACACCTTTGCGTAGCACATCCACCACGCCGCGCTTGGTGATCTCGCCCTGCAGGCGGTGTAGGAACTGCGTGCGTTTGATACCGTCCGCCGCCAGTTCCAGTGCCTCTACCGCCTTGGGCTGGGTAGCCTGCAGGAAGGCCAGCAACTGCACCACATCCAGCGCCACGTCGCGGTTGTAGTCGATGGGCCTGCCCTGCACGTAGCCGTTGTGGGTGGCGGCAAAATCCGTGGATGACAGCGCATGGCCGTACTCCGGCTGCGGCACGCCGGTCAAGGCTCGCACCACGCGCGCCTCGAACCACCGTTCACTGGTATCAGTCTTCGCCATCACCGTCCCCCTCTTCGGTCACATCTTCCTGATCATCGCTCAACGCGGCCAGCTCAGCGTCGTCCACCACATCGTCCGGGCTGGGCTGCCAGCCGCGCACGTCCACTTGGCCGGTGACCACATCCGCAACCAGGCGGTCGCGGTATTCCCGCATCAGTTTGATTTCGTCTTCCGTACGGCTGATGGCATCGTCTAGCGGCGCGCTTTCTGTCTTGATGTGCGCGACTATCGCCTGCTGCTCTTCCACTGTGGGTGGCAACGCCACAGGGAAGCGTCCCAACACAGTCTCCGCAATGGCGGGATACGCGATGCCGATGGAGTTCGCCGCCACCCGGTTTACGAAGGCACTGCTCTGAATGACGTAACCGAGGTATTCAGGCTCCACACCCTTGCCCGGCGTGAGCACCGCAAAACCGGTGGATGCGATCAGGTCATCCGCGTCCTCACTGACGTACCAGATGGCCTTCAGGTACGTCCGTACAGTCGAGATGATGGTGTCGCCTCGGCGTAGAACACGACGCGCTCGGGACGGCGCCGACTCGAAACGGACGCGTTCAAGTTCCCTCGACAAGCGCCCGGTTTGCACCGAGCCGATATCTACGTAGCGAAACTCAAAATCTGGACTGGTCCTTTCCCCCAGCGTGCAGGCGTTTAGCTTCACCCAACGCTTAAGCGGCCTAACTTCCCAATGCTCCGGCACATCGCCCAGCCATTCGATGCCAGAGGGCTTCAGCGCGACCGCAGGCTCGACGCCGTGCTTCACGACGTGGTCGACGATGCTTAGCTTCTGTTCGGTCAGCAGTTTGATGAGTTCGCGCTTGGCCTTGATGAAGCGGGCGATGTGCGCTTCTTGCGCGCGCAGGTAAGCGACGATCTGGCCTTGCTCCTCCGGTGGGGGCAATAGCGCCGTCACATCATAGAAATCATTTGTGTAGAGTCGCCAGAATCCCTCGACAATGCCCTTGGTTCGCCGCCGAAACTCTCCAACGTACATCGGCGTCTTGAAAAGCGATTCGCAATATCGGACACATGCACCGCTTCTCGGCCTTAGCACCGTGTAGTCCGGGCTGACGACACCCGCTTGTTTCGCTCGCGCAAAAACGCCGAGATGCGCCTTCAGGCGATTCAGCACCAAGTCGTGTTCTTCCACGAGCTTCCCGCCCGCGTAACTCTCGGACTGAAGGCTCTTGCGGCCTAGATCCTTGCTCGGTACGAGGCCGTGAACCTGACTCATAGAGAGGTGTGTTTCCTCCCCATGCTTCGAACGACTATCCACTTCCCTGAACAAGAAACGATTACGGCGAGTCTGCCAGTGCGCTGGAATCTCGCCCACCCACGGTAGACCGGAGTCTTTGTATAACGCGTGCCGAGGAAGTTGCTGCATTACGCGCCCCCGACGATCCGGTTCAACAAGCCCTCGCTCTGTTGCTCTAACGCTAGGATGTCGGCGCGGATTTCCTCCAGCGTGCGCAGCGGCGCTGGCTTGTAGAAATAGCGGCAGAAAGAAATCTCGTAGCCGACCTGGGTCTTATCGGTAGCGAGCCACGCGTCCTGCGCGTGCGGCAGTACTTCGCGGGCAAAAAAGGCGTCGATGCCGCCCGGTTCGTTCAACGGCACCTGCTCGGTGTCGCGCAGTTCGCTGTCGGGCTCGTACTCGACAATGAAGCGATCATTGCCCGCGGTCTCCAGGTATGCGCCATCAAAGCCGGGCTCGAAATGCTCGCCCGCTTTGAGCTTGCTGCGCTTGGCGATGACCGGCGGCGCGGCTTCATCGCGCCAGCTCACGGCCTTGTAAATGGCCTTCTTCTCCGACGCGCCGAGCTTGTCCCCCTGCGCCTTCAGCGCAGCATCGAAGCGGGAGCGGAACTCGTTGTGGTCGTCGAAAACGGCGCTGCCAAGTGTCTTCTGCGCCCGTCGCGCCACCTCCATCAGCCCCTTGTCACGCTGCCACGTCGAGGGGTCAAGCAGCTTCTTGCGGCGCTTGACGGGAATAGCTTTGCGGGCGACGGGGGCCTCGCTGTCATCACCGCAATCTTCGCCGTCGTCGTCTTCGTTCTCGTCCTCGCCTTTCAGCCACGCCTCGATGGCCGGTTTTCGCTTGGCGAACTCGGTATAGAGCGCGTCGCCATGGGTGGCGTAGATCTCCGCGCGCAGTGCCTGGTCCCCCGAAGCAAAGCGCAGGGGCTCAATGCGTTCCTCAGAGAGCTGGCTTTTTAGGCGTAGTGGGCGCTCAACCGTGATCTTCCAGTAGCCGAAATCCTGAGTGTCAAACCATTTGGACTGGGCAGTGTCCTGCGCCTCGCCCAGGTAAAGGTCGATGATTCGCTGGATGTCCCCACCCGCGAGTTCGCAGTTCTTCTTGCCGAGGTTGCGGCGCAGCGGCCGGGACCAGCCGCTGGCGTCGATCAACTACACCTTACCCCGGCGCGCTTCGGTCTTCTTGTTCGCAAGCACCCAGATGTAGGTGGCGATGCCGGTGTTGTAGAAGATATTGAGCGGTAGGGCGATGATGGCTTCCAACCAGTCGTTTTCCAGCACCCACCGGCGGATGTTGCTTTCGCCCTGGCCGGCGTCACCGGTGAACAGCGCCGAGCCGTTATGGACCAGCGCGATGCGGCTCCCCAGTGGCGTGTTGTGCTTCATCTTCTGCAGCTTGTTCACCTGGAACATGAGCTGCCCGTCGCTGGAACGGGTGATGAGCTTAAACTCGGGGTCGCCTGCGTGGCTGACGATGAAGCGCGGGTCGTTAAACTCCTTTTTGCCACCCATGCGCTCCAGATCAGTCTTCCAACTCTTGCCATAAGGCGGGTTGGAGATCATGAAATCGAATTCGCGGCTTCGGAACTGATCGGCGGACAGTGTGGACTTATCCGCGCCTCCGACAATGTTCTCGGCTTCCTCGCCCTCACCCTTCAGTAGCAGATCTGCCTTGCAGATGGCATAGGTTTCGTCGCTGATTTCCTGCCCAAACAGGTGAATGGACACTTCCTTGCCGTGCTGCTGGGCAAGCTCGTTCAGTTCTTCCTCCGCAACTGTGAGCATGCCGCCCGTGCCGCAGGAGCCGTCGTAGAGCGAATAGGTGCTGGACTCGATTCGATCGGCGACAGGCAGGAACAGCAGCTTGGCCATGAGCTGCACCACGTCGCGAGGCGTGAAGTGTTCACCCGCCTCTTCGTTGTTCTCCTCGTTGAAGCGTCGAATCAGTTCCTCGAAGACAGTGCCCATGCCATGGTTATCGAGCGCAGGCAGCCTGACACGCCCGTCGGCGTCCCTGACGGGCAGTGGCGCGAGATTAACCTCGGGGTCGAGAAAGTCGTCGATTAGGTAGCCGAGGACGTGGGAGTCCACGAGCTTCTGAATCTGGTTGCGAAAATTGAACTTCGTCAGGATTTCCTGCACGTTGGGCGAGAAGCCGTCTAGGTACGCAATGAAATCATCTCGCAGTCGCTGCCCGGCCGCGCTTGCCTTCAATTTGGCGAGTGTGAATTCCGAGACGTTATAGAAGGCTTGGCCTGCTGCCATGCGAAGCGCGCCGTCCTGCTCGGCCACCTCGTGGGTGTCAAGGAAGCGCTTTCGCTCCAGCACCGCGTCCTTGGTCGCTTCGAGCACGGCGTCGAGCCGCCGCAGCACGGTGAAGGGCAGGATCACGTCGCGGTATTTGCCGCGTACGTAGACGTCGCGCAGGCGGTCATCAGCGATGTTCCAAATGAAGTCGGAGATCCACTTGATCTGGCTTTGGTCGACTTTCGCGGCGGTTGCTCGAGCCATTAACTACTTTCCCTTCTTCTTATCTGTTCTTCGCCCCGAACGGTTCACCTCAGGGAGAGGCCGGTCGAGAGCTAGCGTGTCTAGGCGAGCGTTGTTCGCGTAAGCGTTGTACTGCCACCGGCGGAACTGATCCAGCAACAGCGAATTGGTGTGCTCTAAGCGCGCCACTTGGGCTTCTAAGTCTGCTATTCGGCGTGCGGCCGCATCCAGAGTGAAATCGGGCGCCATTCCGTCCTTCGCTGCCCGGAGATCCTGCTGACGCTGCTGGAAGCCCTCCTTGATCGAAGGGTAGAGATACATAGTGTGCTTTGAGATTGAGGGCACGCCTAGCAGCTTCGCGATATGGGCGCAGAAAAGCGGCCAAGTAAGCTTTCCTTGCCAGCGGTCAAGTTCACGCAGGATCTTCGGCAACGTAGACCTTGTAATGATCTTTTTTGGCATGGGAGTTCAGCTTAGTAGAGCAGGGTCGGCCGCTAGATCCCTTGGGTCGCTAGTGGGCGAATCCAGCGCAGCTAAATCCATCAGGGCACGCCTTACCGGCGAGGGATCATGGCCATCAGGGATGCTGAGCACCTGACCTTCCGGTATAGCAGGATGCTCCAAGGCCATGCGCATAGCTCTTACGTGGGCGAGTTTCCATTTGTGGTTATCGACCCAGCGGTCGGCGCCGAAGTCACCGTCCTCGTGAGCCGTCTGCGCCCGTTCGAGCAGCGCTTCGGTCTGCGCCTCCAGCAGGCGAATTCGGTCTAGGGTCACGTGATCGCCTTTTATGCAGACGTGCTCCTTACACGTCATACATTCGCGGTGCTTCTGGCAAGGCGCCATTGCATAGTCGTGGACGCACATGCCATAGAGCGTCGCCTTGGCCGTTCCCAGTCGGTCGACGCCGAGTTCTTGATAGGTCACCGGCTGGTGGTTTTTGATGCGCTCAAGCAAGGGAGCCGGTTGGGTTGGAAGTAGCTCCCGCATCGCAGACAGGTGTTCCTCAAGAGTACGGTGGTCGTAGTGGCGATTGTCGGAAACGTGAGCACGGCCGGCCCACTGGGCTAATGTGTAGTCGTCCATGCCCGCCCGCTCGGCCATCGTGCTTAGCCAATGCCGAAGCTGGTGCGACGTCAGCTTGATCCGGGAGCCGTCTGAGTTGGTCAGCCCCATCAGGTCGAAGAGTGATGAGCTCGCACCGGAGCCCAGGCGCCTGTTCACCTCGTTTGCATCAGGAAGGCGCCATGTCCCTATGCGGACCGCCCTGTCGCGGCTGAACTCGTTCTCACGATGCAGGCACAGCGCCTCCCAGACCTCAACTGCCCGTCTCTCGTCTAGGAAGGGCCAGTAAAGGCCGCCAAACTCCTCGATCAGGCTGCTCGCCTCGTCTCTCGCGGGCTGCCCCGAGCTTGAGAACGCCGATCGGGCTGCCTCACGGGCGGGCCCGCCTACTTCGGTCAAGCGTCGCACCGCCTCCTGCACGACCTCGTGCATCACGGGCACGACCCACTTCTTGGTCGGCCCCTTACCCTTCGCTGCCTGCCAGCGAAGATACATCTGCGGTTGGCCAAACTCGTCGTCTTCCCATTGGATGCATTTGACCGGCAGCTTGAGCACTTCAGAGACGCGACTCGGCGCTGCCATAAGCAGGATGAAGATGGAGGAGTAGAACCGGCTTTCCGGTTCATCCGCCTGCGCGAACGCGTCGGCGACCGCCAACATGGCATCATTCGAGGGAAGTTTCGCTTGTCGGTGCGCTTGGCCGGCCTCACCCAGATCCTCGGTCAAGGTGACCGGCTTTTTGAACGGGGACTTCCAGGCAGGAAGCGATGGAACTAGCTGCTGTTCACGCAGGAAGTCGAAGATGGCTTGCATCTGCAACCCGGTTTTGTGGTGCACATCTTCGCTGGTATACAGCTCCCGGCACTTGGAGGCGCAGACGTCCATCATCGCGCCTGTCAGCAGCGCCACATCTGCACGGCCACAGGCTGTCAGCAGACCCGCTTCCAAGCAACGCAGCGCCTGAAGCGTCATCGCCACACTCTTTACCGGTTTGTGGCTGTAGCGGTAGCGGATGTAGGCCTTGGCGAACTGCTTGAACGGCTCGGCCATCGGCGTATAGGAGTAGCTGTGGAGTGGCGCTGTCTTGGTGGCGAAGACGACGACTGTTTCGTTGTGCTGCCACTTGTCGCTGTCCCAGCCGCCGCCATTGGCAAAGGCCGTCAGGTCCTCTCGCGCCAAGCGAATGAACTCCGCGAGGTTCCCACGGGCATCGCGCTCGGCGCGAGGTACGAACTGGACCACCTCAGCCATGTTCATCGGCCTCTAACAAACCTACGCCCGACACTTGCCCCCTGGCTTCCTTGCACATCGCTACGCAGTGCTCCACGGCGAGGATCAGCTGGTCGTTGGCATTGACGACGACATCCGCACAGCCCGCTGACCGGGTGCGTTGCTTCTCGGCGTATAGGTCCGCTAGAACTTCCTCATGCGGACCGTCGACCCAAGGCTGAAAGTGATAGCAGGTGTAACAGGCGCGGAAACCGCTGGCGCAGAAGCCGTAGTTCCCGCAAGTACCCACTGCGTGTTGCCGTTCGTTGGGCACGCGACTACACGGATCATCACCTCGAATTGCCTCGCGCTCCGAGCGGACCAAGCGGCCTAAACAGGCCTGCGCGAACGGGGCGAGCTGGCTACCGATAAGCTCATTGATCACCACCGCCTCCTGAGCCGTGTTCTCCGTGTAAACGCGTACGTTCTGGGTGTCGGAATGATCAAGTAATTCGGCAATAATGAAGGCGCTGAAGCCTTCGCGGCGAAGCTTGGTGCCGCGCGTATGTCGAAATCTCGTTGCCGACAGGCGAATGAGCTCTCCGGTGCGCTCCGAGCGAGCAGTGGAGGCTTTCGCGCATCGTTGCAAGGCGATATCAAGCGAACTGGTCTTCGCATGCAGTTGGTCGGGCGCACTGCCCAGCACCAAATTTCTTAGTTCGTCAGCGCCGGCGATCTCCTCGAGCCGCTGGCGATTGATAAAAATCGGCAATTCGCTCGCCAGTGCGGAATCTAGTTCCTGCCCGATCACTGCGGACACTGCTGCTACGGATTGCCGGTGCTGGTGGCGCAGCACTAGGTACAGGTCTTCGAGTATGGCCAAGGACCGGAAGGCTCCACGGAACGCGACGCCTCGCTGCTTGGCACGAGGAATGCTCAGCCTATACATCGTCGCGCCCTCTCCACCCTCCCGAACAAGGTCCCGCCCCCTAAGGGCCGCGATCTGGACGGGGCGGCGCGCTGTCATCGCCAGGGCGAGCAGGTAGGCATAGTCCTCAAAAGCAAGGACCTTCCTAGCAACCGCCATGTTCGCCCAATCTAGAATCGCGGCGATTTCCAGATCGGTGTAAGGCCCGTTCTCTGGGCAGCCGCTGGCCACGGCTGCCCCCTTCTCGTTGCCTTTGATTCGCCAGCCATTGAGCAGGTCGACGACCTCCTTAGGGACCCCTTGAAAGCCGTAGTCGTGCCACGCCAGCAGAAAGCCCTTCAGCCCGCCTAGCTGCCATTGCTCATCTGATCCCAAGCTGGCACGCCAATTGATGAGATAGGCAACCGTGACCTGCGACGCTCCGGTGTCCCGCAGGTATCGCTTGAATCGAGTAGCCATGTTTTCCGTGTGTCTCGCTGATGCCTCTTCTGCGTAGCGCAATAACGTGGCGCGAAATCCAGCCTCGGTAGATGCATCGACAGGACCCGGCAAGACAAGCGAAACCAGCACGTCCTTGTTTAGCTGCCAATGATCGTCAGATGGATCGAACAGGTAGCCGTCTTTTGACACCGCCTGAGCCGTTGAGTCCCCCGTAACCTTAAGCGACCTGCCCTCAGCGCGGCTCATCACCGCCCTCCTTAGTGGTATCGCAAGGCTTCAGTCCGGCCTGCACCAGACGCACTGCCCTATCACTGGTTTCGCGGATGTGGCGTCGGTTGTACCTCGCACCCGAGGCTTTGCTGCGATGGCCGTTGAGGAAGGCACGAACATCCAGCTCTCTCGCTTCGCTGATCGGTGGCGCCTGCGCTCCCTTGGCTCCCTTCTTCGCCTTGGAATTGTGCTGATCGATGCTGCGTGATAGCTCGTAATTCCAGTGATGCCGAAAGGCGTGGGGGTGGATGGCCTCGAAGGCCGGGTCCACGGTGCGCATCCGGGCAAAGATCTGACTATTGAGAGCAGAGACCGACAGCGGCTTGCCCCAGGTGCTGCCCTTACGATGAGAGACGAGCAGGTAGGGGTGCCGTCTGGCGGGCCCGACCTGCGCTCGTACCTTAAGCATGTAGTGATGGATCTGGCCGGCGAGTGATTCAGGCAGCGGCAGGGGGCGCTCCTTGGTCTTGGCGACCGGTTGATAAGGGCGAGGGTCATGCTTGTCGTCGTGGTTGCGACGGATCCAGACGAGCGGCTTGTGGCCAAGCTCGAATTGATCGAGGCGAAGGCTTAACAGCTCCCCGCGCCGCATCCCGGTATGTCGAAGCAGCCCGAATATGATTGCGTTTCGGAGCTGGATGTGCGGGTGCTTGAACGGATTGCGCGGATCGCCCTCGGCGCCTACTGCCATGAACCGCTCGACCAGTTCGGAGGGCGGCGAGCGCTCGTCTAGACCCTCGTCCTGTTGCTTCGCCAATCCGCGCGGGCGGTGCTTGCGGATGGCCCCGGCCATCCGCGCGACTTCCTGTGCTGCCTGGGGAGAGCTCTGATGCTGGATGACGACCGACGCCGTGAATTCCAAGTAGTCGGCAAACGTGCTCAAGCGGTTGAAGTGCTGCTGACCGCCGATTGCAGCCCGAGCCGGACTTGAGGCAACTCTCGCCTCAAGGAAATCCGTGACGCCGCGCTTGCGTTGTTTTGCCGTAACTTCAACGGGCCGCAGATGCCGCATGTCGAGCTTGGCGAAATCACGCAGCGAAACCACATCGGCAACGGTGAGAAACCGTCCGCTGCGAAACTCCGCAATTAAGTCCCGGCCATGAACCTGCTCCCAGCGCAGGAGCACGTTGAGATCGGCGAGCTTGTTTCGGATGGTGTTGACAGCCGCCCCGGCATTGCGAAGCTGGGAGGTGACAAACAGAGTTGGATAGAACAGCGGCAGGCCTTGCTCGTCGTGGAGCATCGGAACGCGCTCACCCCCGCCAAGCACATGGACCGACAGCGTGGGCATCGCACTTTCTCGCCTGTTTTTACATGTGCATGATTATATTGGACTTTCTCAACAAAGCAACGATTGGCGAAAAAAGGAAGAGCCCCGATTTACGGGGCTCTCCTCATATCGTTCTCAACACTCTTAAACAAGTGTTGTCTAGAACGGGATGTCGTCGTCGGCGAAGTCGTTGCCGAAATCGGCATTGCGGGCGGCCGGGGCCTCGCGGCGGGGCGCCGGCGCCGATTGCGGCGCGCGCTGCGGGCGATCACCGCCACGGAACTCGCCCCGACCGCCACCCGTTCCACCCTCGCTGCCGCCGCCGAGCATCTGCATCTCGTCGGCGATGATGTCGGTGGTGTAGTGCTTGACGCCGTCCTTTTCGTAAGACCCGTATTCGATACGACCCTCGATGTAGACCTGGCGCCCCTTCTTCAGGTACTCGCCGGCGATCTCGCCGAGCTTGCCGAACAGCTTCACTCGGTGCCACTCGGTCTTCTCTTGCTGGTTCCCATCGCGATCCTTGCGAACGCTGGTGGTCGCCAGGCTGAGCGTGGTGATGGCCATGCCGCCCTGCGTGTACTTCACCTCCGGATCGTTGCCGAGGTTGCCGACCAGAATCACCTTGTTGACGCCGCGTGCCATGTTCTTTTCCTTTCGGGGCCGTTGTGACGACCGACATTGGAGTATACCCGGGGGCCGGCGTCGGTCGGGCCGGCCCGCGGCGCGGCGTCGGAATTTTTCCCGGCGCCGCGTGCAGGCCACCTATAATCGCGCGCCGCTTTCCCATCGCCCGAGACGCCGTGACGACAGCCCCCTCCCTAGCCGAGATCCAGGTGCTGGCCCGGGAGCCGATGGCCGCGGTGGATCGCCTGATCCGCGATCGCCTCGCCTCCGACGTCGTCCTGATCAACCAGGTGGCCGAGTACATCGTCGGTGCCGGGGGCAAGCGCCTGCGGCCCATGCTGCTCCTGCTCGCGGCCGGGGCGGCGGGGGGCGCGGCGGCGATCACGCCGCAGGTGCACCAGCTCGCGGCGGTCGTGGAGTTCATCCATACGGCCACCCTGCTCCACGACGACGTGGTGGACGAGTCCGACCTGCGGCGCGGGCGCCGGACGGCCAATGCGGTCTGGGGCAATGCCGCGAGCGTCCTGGTGGGTGACTTCCTGTACTCGCGCAGCTTCCAGCTGATGGTCGAGCTGCGGCGCATGGAAGTGATGCAGATCCTGGCCGACACCACCAACCGCATCGCCGAGGGCGAGGTGCTGCAGCTGCTGCACATCCGCAATCCCGACACCGACGAGGCCGCGTACCTGCGCGTGATCGAGCGCAAGACCGCCGTGCTGTTCGCGGCGGCCACCCGCCTGGGTGCGCTGCTGGCCGGCGCCTCGCCGGAGCAGTGCGACGCGATGGAGGCGTTCGGCCTGGACCTCGGCTACGCCTTCCAGATCGCCGATGACGTGCTCGACTACTCGGCGGATGCCTCGACCCTGGGCAAGAACCTGGGCGACGACCTGGCCGAGGGCAAGGCGACGCTGCCGCTGATCCACGCCATGGCGCACAGCCCTGCTGACGTCGCGCAGCGCCTGCGTGCCATCGTCGAGGCGGGCGATGCGGACGCGCTGGATGAGGTCGTCGGCGCGATCCGGGCCACCGGGGGGCTCGAGTACAGCCGCCAGCGCGCCGCCGGGCATGCGTGTCGCGCCGAGGCGGCGCTGGCGGGCTTTGCGGCCAATCCATACCGCGATGCGCTGCTCGGCCTGGCGCGCTACACCGTGGAGCGCGACCACTGAGCCCCGGCGCGGCCGCAGTGAAGGCCGCGGCGTCTGAATGCCCGCATGGCGCACCTGCCCGATCGGGCGGCCGGTGCGTGGCCGCCGTCGGGCCCGGCGCTCAGGCGATCCCGAGCCCGGGAATCGCGCTGATGGCGTCCGGATCGAAGCCCGCCAGGCGCGCGAAGTCGCGCCCGCGTTCGACATAGTCACGGTACGGGCCGAAGCTCGGCGCGCCCGGGGAGAGCAGCACCACCGGCGTGCGCGCATGCGCGCCGCGGCCGGTCAGCGACGTGCGCGCAAGGTCGATCGCCTCGGGCAGGCTCCGGGCGGCGGCCAGCCGGAAGCCTCCGTCCCTTGCGATCGGCATGAGCAGCTCGTGGATGCGCGGGCCATTGGCTCCCATCGTGACGACGGCCGCAGGCGCATGCTCGCGCATGGCGCCCGCGAACCCGCTCCAGTCCAGCCCGCGGTCGTGCCCGCCCACGAGCACGGCCACATCCCGGTCGGCGAAGCATTCGAGCGCCGCGAGCGTGGCATGCGGCGTGGTGCTGATCGAATCGTTGACCCAGCCGAATCCGTCGCGTTCGCCCAGCCACTGCAGGCGGTGCGGCAGGGGCCGGAAGGAGCCGGCATGCGGCGCCAGTGCCACCGCGTCGTGTCCGAGCGCTTCGATGGCCGTCAGGACGGCCGCGAGGTTGCCACGGTTGTGCCGCCCCGGCAGGGGCAGCCCGCGCGTGTCCATCACGGCGGTGGCGCCGCGATGGAGCACGTCGCCACGCAGGTGCCAGCCGCGCTCGTCACCGAACCAGCGGACCTGCGTGCCAGCGGGCAGCGCGAGGCCGCGCAGGATCGGGTCGCCGGCGTTGAGCACGGCGATACGTGGACGTGCCTGGGTCACCAGCTTGAGCTTGTCCTCGACGTAGCGGGCATGCGATCCGTGCCAGTCTAGGTGTTCGGGAAACAGGTTGAGCACGACCGCCACGTCCGGCCGTGCGCCGCTCGTGGCGACATCGCCCGTCTGGTAGCTCGACAGTTCGATCGCCCATGCATCCGGCGCGGGTGAGGGGTCGATCAGTTCGAGCAGCGGCAGGCCGATATTGCCCGCCAGCGCGGTTCTCAGCCCGGACGCGCGCAGCAGGTGCGCCAGCAGCGAGGTCGTGGTGCTCTTGCCCTTGGTGCCGGTCACGCAGGCGGTGTGCGCGACGATGCCGTCAGCCCCCGCATGTTCGGCGAACCACAGCGACGTGCCGCCGATGATGCGCGTTCCGGAGGCGACGGCGGCCTGTGCGGCCTCGCCGTAGGGGCTGATCCCCGGCGACTTCACGACCACGTCGAAAGCCGCCAGCGAGGCGCCGTCGACCTCCGTGCACGCATGCAGGCCCTCGTCGCCCAGCCTGCGCGCATCCTCGGCCTCCTCCTCGCTGCAGAACAGCGTGAGTTCGAGCGCGGGCAGACGCGCGCGGATCGCGCGATGCGCGGCGCGGCCCTCGCGCCCCCAGCCCCAGAGCGCGACCCTCAGGCCGTCAAGCTGCGAAATCCGCACGCAGGCGCGTCCACAGGCTGGCGGGAATGGCGTGCTCGTCCGAGGGCACGAGCAGCGGTTCGATGGCCGGCACGTCGCCGAGCTGGGGAAAGATCTCCCGCGCGAAGCGCTCGACGATCGCGTCCTCGCGCCATTCCGGGCGCTGCGCGAGCGAGGCCATCGCGGCGCGCGATTCCTGCCCTTCGCCCACGCACTCGAAAGGCTTGTGGTCGCGGTATTCGAGCAGCGCGTCGAAGCCGGCGGTCTGGTCGGGATCGTCGAGCAGGTTGCGCCCGAAGATGCCGACCAGGCGCGGCTTGCTCATGAACGGCGCGAGCGCCAGGAACACGAAGTGGCACTTGGGGCAGATGCCGCACCAGCGCTGCGCCGGGCGCTCGCCCAGCAGGTGGAAGTTGCGATTGCAGCTGGAGAAGTGCTGGTCGTAGCGGTCGCTCTTGGCGAACTGCCGGGCGACCGCGAGCTCGCTGAGCGGGCGCAGGACCGAGTAGTAGTACAGGTCCGCCGCCACCGCACGACGCAGGTGCGCGGCGAAGTCCTGCTCGAACGCCCAGCCCTTCGACCACTGGTGGTTGACCTCGCCCGTGCCCTCGATCATCGAGCCGTAGCTGGCCGAGCGCTCGTTGGAGAAGACGACCTGGTCGGCGCCGCGCAGCAGCGCGGCGAGCGCGAGGATCGCCGAGTTCACCGCGGTCACCGGGATGTGCCCGTTCCATGCGCCCTGCCGGTTGTACTCGAACAGCTGCGGCGCGAGCTGGCGGCCGATGTTCAGCGTCGGCAGCCCGGTGCGCGCGGCGCAGGCCGCGATGAGTTGCGAGCCGCCGATCCACGTCACCGTCTGCGCCACGCCGGCGCGGCGCAGCGCCTCGATGCTGGCCAGCGAATCCTTGCCACCGCCGATGGCGACGAGCGCATGCGGCGCGAGCCCCAGTGGCGGCGCGGCCGGGCCGGGCAGTGCATCGGCGGGAAAGCGGATGCGCCCGCGCAGCTGCAGCCCGTTGCGGTAGGCGAACTCGCCGAGGCCGTTCTCGTAGACCTCGGTGAGCAGCGCCGCCGTGTCGCCGTCGATGGCATAGCCCTCGATCACGATGTCCTGCGGCACCGCGGCCTTGTAATAGCTGACGCCGGCGATCAGATGCAGCAGCCGCAGCGCGCGCTCGACGGCCTGCGCGCGGGTCGCGTCGAGCGCGAACGGCGCACCGGGGACGGTGACGGTCTCGACGAGCTCCGGGCCATCGTCGAAGGCATACACGAGCTCGGCGACGCCGGTTGCGGCGTCGAAGCCGCAGCGCACGAAGCGGAAGCGGCGGATGGCGTCGCGCGAGAAGCGCCACTCAGTCATCGATCACGTCCTCGGCCGGCAAGGCCCGCAGGTTGTAGGTATTGGCCATCGCCATGCCATAGGCGCCGGCGTCGGCCACCAGCAGGACGTCGCCCTCGGCCGTCGCGGCCGGGAGGCGGCGGCCGCGGCCGAGCACGTCGCTGCTCTCGCAGACCGGGCCGACCACGTCGAACGTGGCCAGCGCCGTATCGTCGAGGCGCGACAGGTTGTGGATCCCGTGCCAGGCCTCGTACATCGCCGGGCGCATCAGCGCGTTCATGCCACCGTCGGCGCCGACGCGCCGCACGCCCTCCTTCTCCACGACCTGCGTCGTGCGAAGCAGCAGCACGCCGGCCTCGGCGACCAGGTAGCGCCCGGGCTCGATCGCGAGGCGGATGCCGGGATACGCGGCCTTGATGTCCGCGAGGCCCTGGCGCCATGCCGCCACGTCGAAGGGGCGCGCATCGGGCGTGTAGGGGATCGGAAAGCCGCCGCCGATGTCGAGGGTGTCGATACTCCCGGCGCCATCGGCCAGCGCGGCGAGCGTGCCGTACACGCCGCTCCAGTGCGCCGGATCGTCGATTCCACTGCCCAGGTGCGCATGCAGGCCGGTGATCTGCAGATCCAGCGCGCGCGCTTTCGCCATGAAAGCATCGAAGCGGGCGATCGACAGGCCGAACTTGGCCTCGACGCCGCCCGTGCGGACCTTCTCGTGGTGGCCGTCGCCATGGCCCAGGTCCAGGCGCAGCCAGGCGCGGCGGCCGCGTAGCACGTCCGGCCAGCGGTCCAGCATCTCGATGTTGTCGAGCGTGACATTGACGCCCAGCCCGAACGCGCGCGCGTACTCGTGCCGCGGCGCGAAGCTCGGGGTGAACAGGACGCGCGATAGCTCCAGGCCCGGCACCGCCGCCAGAACGTGCTCGACCTCGGCCAGCGAAACGCATTCGAAGCCGAAGCCCGCCTCGTGGATGGCGTTCAGCAGCGCCGGATGCGCATTGGCCTTGATGGCGTAGAAGCCGCAGTCGACGGGGCCGCCGAGCAGCGAACGCGCGCGCTCGCGGGCGGTCGGCAGGTGGTAGACGTATCGCGGCGTGCCCTGCCCGGCCCGCGCGAGCAGCGCGTCGCGGCGCGCAGCCCACCAGGGGGCCTCGCGACCGGGGCGGCCGTGCACGACATCGCGCCAGGCGGGGCCGAAGACGCTTTCGTCCAGCACCGGCATCGCGCCACCGCGCACGAGCTCGGCATGCAGGGTGGGCAGCAGGCCTTCGGCATCCGCCTCGTCGACGACGAACGTGAGGTTGAGGTCGTTCGACGACTGCGAGATCAGGTGCACGCGCTCGCGCCCGAACGTTGCCCAGACGTCCGACAGCTTGTGCAGCAGCGAGCGCATGCCGCGGCCGACCAGCGTGATCGCCGCGCAGGGGGCGATGACCTTGACGCGGCAGACCTGCGCGAGGTCCTCGCTCAGCGCACTGAGCACGTTGGTCGTGACGAGGTTCTCGCTGGGATCGAGCGAGACCGTGACGTTGGTTTCCGACGAGCCGATCAGGTCCACCGACAGGCCGTGGCGCTTGAAGCGCTCGAACACGTCGGCCAGGAAGCCGACCTGCTGCCACATGCCGACCGATTCCATCGAGACGAGCACGATGCCATTGCGCCGGCTGATCGCCTTGACGCCGGGCACGGTGGCGGCGCTGGCGTCGATGCGGGTTCCCGGCAGGTCCGGGCGTTCGGTGTCGAGGATGGCCATCGGCACGCCCGCATCGCGGCAGGGGCCGATCGAGCGCGGATGCAGCACCTTCGCGCCGGTCGTCGCGATCTCCTGCGCCTCGGCGTAATCGAGCCGCGCCAGCAGGCGCGCGTCCGGCACCTCGCGCGGGTTCGCGCTGAACATGCCGGGCACGTCGGTCCAGATCTCGACGCGCGAGGCGCCAAGCAACGCACCGAAGTACGCCGCCGAGGTGTCCGAGCCGCCACGGCCGAGGATGGCCGTGCCGCCGTCGGCATGGCGGGCGATGAAGCCCTGCGTCAGCACGATGCCCGCGGGCTGTGCCGCGAAGCGCGCGGCCACCTCCCGGTCGGTGGCGTGGTGGCAGTTGACCGAGAGCCGCCCGGCCCAGTCGCTCTGGTTGGGCAACTGCACCGCCCGCAGCCAGTCGCGCGCGTCGCACCAGCCGATGTCCAGGCCCTGCGACTTCAGATAGGCCACGCCCAGCGTGGAGGACAGCAGCTCGCCCTGCGCCAGCACGTCGGCCTGCCAGTCCAGCGACTGCGACGCCGCGCGCGGATCGGCGGCGAGTTCGCGCAGCATGGCGAGGCGGTCGCCGAGCACCGCGTCGGCATCGAGCCCAAGCTCCAGGCAGAACTCGCGGTGGCGGCGTTCGAGTGCATCGATGCGCGCATCGACCGATGCGCCCGCCCCGCCGTTCGCGATGGCCTGCAGCTCGTTGGTGACCCCCGAGAGCGCGGACACCACGACGAGCACGCGCGCATCCTCGTCGGCGCGGCGTCTGGCGGCGATGCGTCCGATCGTGTCCCAACGCGTCCGCCGCGACACGGAGGTGCCGCCGAACTTGAGGATGACCCAGCGCGTCGCAGCTTCCACGAAGATCCCCGGATGACCGGCCCGGATGGCCGGCGGGCGATGGAACCATGCGCGCCGTCCGGCGGCGAATGACGCATGGTCATGAGAACGCGCGATTTTATGCGATGACGCGACCCGCCGCGGCCGGCGAGAATGCGCCAGTGCCCACCTCCGACGCCGCCATGCCCGACCGCCGCTTCCTGCAGCTGGACGTCTTCGCCGACCGGCCCGGCGCCGGCAACCCCCTGGCCGTGGTGGTGGATGCCGAGGGCCTGGACGACGCGGCCATGCAGGCCTTCGCGAACTGGACCAACCTGTCGGAAACCATCTTCCTGCTGACCCCCGGCGACGGCGCCGACTACCGCGTGCGCATCTTCACGCCGCGCCAGGAGCTGCCGTTCGCCGGCCATCCGAGCGTCGGCGCGGCCTGGGCGGCGATCGAGTCCGGCTGCGCCGACGGCGCCAAGACGGACCTGGTGCAGGACTGCGCGGCGGGCCGGCTGCCGGTGCAGGTCGGCCCGGAACGCGGGATCACGGTGCGCGCGCCCCGTGCCCGGCGCGTCGCAGCGCCAGTCGGAAGCGGACCGCGCCTGGAACGCGCGCTGGCCGGGCTCCCGCGCGGCGGCATCGACGCGGCCCTGTGGGACAACGGCCCGAAGTGGTGGGTGGTCGAGCTGGCCGACGAGCACGCGGTGCGCCGCATGCGCCCGGATCTGGCCGCGATCGCCGAGCTGACGGGTGACTCGGCAGTGGGCCTGGCCGTGTTCGCCGTCGCCCCGCCGGGCGCCGGCCACGACATCGTGGTGCGCGCCTTCTGCCCGGCCGACGGCATTCCCGAGGACCCCGTCACCGGCAGCGCGAACGCCGCGATCGGCGCGGCGCTGGCCGATGCAGGCCGCGTCGCCCCGGGGGATCGCTACCGCGCCAGCCAGGGCCGCGAGGTCGGCCGCGACGGTGTGGTCGACGTGCGCGTCGATGCCGACGGTGAGGTCTGGATCGGCGGGCGGGTGCAGCCGGTCATCCGCGGCACGGTGGCTTGGTAAGCTGCGCCGCCACCAGGCCGCCCCCCGCTCCGATGAAACGCCGCTACGTGCAGCTCGACGTGTTCGCCGACCGTCCGGGTGCCGGCAACCCGCTCGCCGTCGTGCTCGATGCCGAGGGCCTCGACGATGCCACCATGCAGGCCATCGCGCGGTGGACGCGCCTGCCGGAAACCACGTTCGTGTTCCCACCGGGCGGTGCCGGGGCGAGCTACCGCGTGCGCATGTTCAGCCCGCGCCGCGAGGTGCCCTTCGCCGGGCACCCCAGCGTGGGCACCGCGCACGTCGTGCTGGACGAAGGGCTGGCCGAGCCGTCCGACGGCCTGCTGGTGCAGGAGGGCGTCGCCGGCCGCCTGCCGCTGCGCATCGAGGGCAGTGGCGCCGCGCGCACGATCGCGGTGCGCACGCCGCGCGCGAAGCTCGTCGAACGCGTCGCCGCCTGCGATCCCCGCATCGCGCCTTCGCTGGCCGGCCTCAAGCTCGGCACGCTGCCGCCGGCCCTGATGGACGGCGGCCGCCGCTGGTGGCTGGCGGAAGTCGCGAGCGAAGCCGACCTGCGCACCGCGCAACCGGACTGGGACGCGATCAGCACCCTGGCCGCCTCGACCGAGACCATGGGCCTTTGCGCCTTCGCCCGCGCGGACGCGGGGCGGGACTACCAGCTCGTCGTGCGCGCCTTCGTCGGCGCACCGGCGCGCTTCGAGGACGCCGCCTCGGGTGCCGCCAACGCCACGCTGGCCGCCTGGCTCGCGCACAACGATGCCCTGCCGGGTACGGGTGGAACCTACGTCGTCAGCCAGGGCCGCGAGGTCGGCTTCGACGCGCGCCTTCAGCTGCGCGTGGACGCCGCCGGCGACGTCTGGTCCGGCGGCCACGTGCGCACCGTCGTGCGCGGCGAGATCGACTGGTAGCGGCTCAGCCGGCCTGAACGTCCAGCAGGATCGGCACCGAGGCCAGCAGCCGTGAGATCGGGCAGTTGGCCTTGGCGTTCTCCGCATGCTCGCGGAAGGCGGCCGCGTCCAGGCCCGGCACGTCGCCACGCACGCCGAGGCGGATCCGGGTGATGTGCGGCCCGCCTTCCATCGACATCTGCACGTCGGCGCGCGCGTCCAGCGAGGCCGGCGGATGGCCCGCTTCCGTGAGCATGGCCGACAGGGCCATCGCGAAGCAGCCGGCATGCGCGGCGGCGATCAGCTCCTCGGGGTTCGTTCCCTTCTCCTCGCCGAAGCGCGAGTTGAAGCCGTAGCGCGTACCGTCCAGCAGGCCGCTCTGCGGCGTGTGCAGGCGGCCCTGGCCGGACCGCAGGTCGCCCTCCCAGCGGGCGGTGGCGTGGCGGGTGATCGTCATGGCGGGGTCTCCGGAGTCGGATGGTGCAGCCTACGCACGGGCGGCAAAGGCGGTGTCGTCGGCCTTGTGCAGCGCAACGCGACGGCTGAACAGGCCCGCGTTATCGTGAGCCTGCCACGCCATGACCGCCCGCCGAGCGCGCCGCTCGGTCGTGCTGACGGACCGCCACGGCGGTGGAGCGCGCCGCGGTGCCTTCGCACCGCGCCCGTCGCTCGGCCGCGCATGGAACGCGGGGCCGCTCGCCAGCGGATGGCCACCCTCCCTTCCCCACCGGAGTGCGTGGCATGCCCTACACCACCGAACAGATC
This sequence comes from Pseudomonadota bacterium, assembly GCA_049323195.1. GTDB lineage: Bacteria > Pseudomonadota > Gammaproteobacteria > Xanthomonadales > Xanthomonadaceae > Cognatilysobacter. The sequence goes on from JBMOOW010000009.1 coordinate 19,649, forward strand.
AGAAACGTGGCCCTCGCAGGCCACCCCGGCGCCGGCAAGACCACCCTGTTCGAAGCCCTGCTGCATGCCGGCGGCACCCTCCAGGCGGCAGGCAGCATCGAACGCGGCAATACCGTGTCGGACTTCGACCCGATCGAGAAGCAGCGCGGCCATTCGCTCGACGTCGGCATCGCCAGCACCGACCACGCCGGCATCCACGTCAACCTCATCGACACACCCGGCTATCCCGATTTCCGCGGCCCCGCGCTGTCGGCGCTGGCGGCGGTGGAGACGGTCGCGGTGGTCGTGCCCTGCGACGGCGGCGTCGAGTACGGCGCGCGGCGGATGATGGAGTATGCGAAGGGGCGCGGGCTCTGCCGCGTGCTCGTGGTCAACAAGATCGACCACGGCGCGGACTGCAACGCGGTGCTCGACGCGCTGCGCGAGACCTTCGGACCCGAGTGCCTGCCGCTGAACCTGCCCGCCGACGGCGGCAGGCGCGTGGTGGACTGCTTCGGGCAGGCCGAAGGCGAAAGCGACTTCGGCCCGGTGGCGGACTGGCACCGCCGGATCATCGACCAGGTCGTCGAGATCAACGAGACCGTGATGGAGCACTACCTCGACCTCGGCGAGGGCGGGCTGTCGGGCCAGGAACTGCACGACGCCTTCGAGCAGTGCCTGCGCGAAGGCCACCTGGTTCCCGTCCTGTTCTGTTCCGCACGCAGCGGCGTGGGCGTGCGCGAGCTGCTCGACGTGGCCGAGCGCCTGTTTCCGCATCCCGGCGAGGCCAACCCGCCGCCGTTCGTGAAGGGCAGCGGGGCCGACGCGCAACCGATCCGCGCGCAGCCGGATCCGAAGGCGCATGTGATCGCCGACGTGTTCAAGATCGTCAACGACCCCTTCGTCGGCAAGCTCGGGATCTTCCGCGTCTACCAGGGCACCGTGCGGCGCGACACGCAGCTGTTCGTCGACGATGGCAAGAAGCCCTTCCGCGTCGGACACCTGTTCAAGCTGCGCGGCAAGGACCACATCGAGATCGAGCAGGCCGTTCCGGGCGACATTGCCGCGGTGGCGAAGGTCGAGGAGCTGCATTTCGACGCCGTGCTGCACGACAGCCACGACGAGGACCACATCCACCTCGCGCCGCTGGACTTCCCAAGGCCGATGTTCGGCCTCGCCATCGAGGCGGCGAGCAAGGGACAGGAGCAGAAGCTCACCACCGCGCTGCACAAGCTCGCGGAGGAGGATCCGTGCTTCCAGGTGGAGCACACGGCCGAGACCAACGAAACCATCATCCGCGGGCTCTCGGACCTGCACCTGCGCATCGCGCTCGAGCGGCTCAGGGACCGCTACGGGCTGGAGGTGAAATCACGCCCGCCCCGCATCGCGTACCGCGAGACCATCGGCACCGGCGCCGAGGGCCACCACCGCCACAAGAAGCAGACCGGCGGCGCCGGGCAGTTCGGCGAGGTCTTCCTTCGGGTGGAACCCCTGCCGCGTGGCGCGGGCTTCGAGTTCGTGGACGAGGTCAAGGGCGGCACTATCCCGGGGCAGTTCATCCCCGCCGTCGAGAAGGGCGTGCGGCAGGCGCTGGCGGGCGGTGCGGTGGCCGGGTACCCGCTGCAGGACGTGCGCGTGGTCGTCCATGATGGCAAGCACCATCCGGTCGACAGCAAGGAGGTGGCATTCGTCACCGCGGGCAAGCGCGCTTTCCTGGACGCCGTGCTCAAGGCCAGGCCGCAGGTGCTCGAGCCCATCGTCGAGCTGGAAGTGACCGCGCCCGAGGCGCACATGGGCGACATCTCCGGCAGCCTGGCCGGCAAGCGGGCGCGCATCCAGGGCACCGACAGCCTGCGCGGGGACGCGGTGGTGCGCGCGCAGGTGCCGCTTTCGGAGCTGGAAGGTTTCGCCGCCGAGCTCAAGTCCATGACCGCGGGCCGCGGGCGCTACTCGCTCGATTTCAGCCACTACGAGCCGGTGCCGGCGAACGTGCAGCAGAAGCTCGTCGAGGCCTACAGGCCGCATGGCGAGGAGGACTGAGACCGCTGCCGGGTCGCACAGGCAGGAGCGAAGAAGGCCGGCATTGGCCGGCCTTCGTTTTTCCGCCTCAGGGCAGCAGGCTCACTCGGGGCGCACGTCCACGCGTACGCGGATCCGGTCGCCGGGGTGGTAGCTGGTGCGCGTGGTGTAGCTACGCCCGCCGTACTCGTACGTCACGTCATACATGGACGCACCGCGGCCCCGCTCGTAGTCGCCGACCGGGATCGGGTCGCAGGCACGCGCGACCCCGACCGTGCGGCGGGCGGTACGATTGCGCTGGGTCTGCTCGTAGATCTGCCGGCCAGCCACGCTGCCGACCATCGAGCCGATCGCCGACGTCGCATAGCGTGCACTGCCGCCGCCGACCTGGCTTCCCACCACCGCACCCACGATGCCGCCGATCACGGTGGCCGCGGTCTCGCCGCCACGCGTTCCATAGGAGCGATCGCGGTAGTCGTCGCGGTAATAGCCGTCGTCACGGTAGTAGCCATCGTCGCGGTAGTAGCCATCGTCGCGGTAGTAGCCGTCGCGGCGATAGCGGTCGTCGTAACCGCCAGCATAGGTGCGGTCTTCCACGCAGCGCGTGGTGCCGGTGCTGGCCGCGTAGCGCCCGCCGTAACGGGCGTCGTACACGGGGTCGACGCGCAGGACGCGTGCGTAGTCGTAATACCCGTCGGTGCTGGAATGGGCGGGATGGGACGCCACCTGCGCAGAGGCGGTGGCGGCCGTGGTGGTCATCGCAAGGGCCAGCACGCTGGCGGCAAGACGCGTCATGGACAGGCTCCGTTGCGCCGGGATGGCACGCAGGGATCGTCCGTCGCGGGCTCTTACCGCGAACTGAACTTTGTAAACATGCCGTGAAACGCTCAGATGCGGTTCACCCGGGCGGCGCTCGTTCGTCGCCCGCGACGGCCTCGAGCGAACGCGCCTGCGGGCTGAGCTGAGCCCTGAGGACGCCGTCGGGATGCTCGCTCGTACGCAGCACCACGTAGGCCTGGCCCGCGCGCACCTGGCCGGCCACGATCGGGCTCAGCCGCGTGGTCGCGCCGATGACGCGGGCCTCGGCACCGTCGGTGGCCACGTCCATGCGCGCCACCTGCTCGCCGTTCTCGCCCGCGTCGCCGGTATGCAGCGTCGCCGAGGTCGCGCGCTCGGACAGGCCCGACACGACGAGATCAACCCGAACGTCGCCATCGGCCTCGACCAGCGCCCGCACCTCGCCGCTCGCCGGGCGCGCATCGCCTTCGGGGGCGCGGGTGGGCACGAAGGAGCCGCGCAGGCGGGTGTCCTGGGCCTGCTGTGCATGGGCGGGCGTGGCCGCGCCGAACACGGCGGCGAGCACGAGGGCGAGCATTGCATGGCGCATGGCGTTCTCCGGCATCCGCTGCCGACCATCCACCGCCGCTCGCCCAGCGCGCGTGAAGGCGGCCGTGGCATGTCGGGCGGCGCGCGGCGTGGTCGCAGGCCATCGACGTGCGCGACAGGGTGGTCCGAGCACGTGGAGCCACCATGCATGTCGCCACCGGCGACCTCGCGACCGCGCGAACCATACACCGCTGACCACGCATTCACCACGGCAACGTACCTCCTGATTCCCCACATTACGCATCCAGCGTTACGAGCCGGTAGGGCAGCGGCGGCGTACGGACCGCGACATAGAGCAGGCGCGGCACCATTGCCGCCATGTCGAAGCGGCGGTTGAAGCGGTAGC
>JBMOOW010000010.1:0-22403 GCA_049323195.1 Pseudomonadota bacterium
CCCACCAGGCCACCGCGGGCATGCCGACCAGCCACAGGGGCAGCCAGCCGATGGCCACGCTGGCGCGGGCGCCCGGCACCAGCATCACCAGCAGCAGCCCGGCCACCAGCGCGGCGCAGAGGATCTCGTCGAGCAGGGAGCGGGCGTCGTGGTTCATGGCGGCGGACCTGGGTGGGTGGGAGGCCACCTTCGCCAGCCGCGGTCGCAGAGGTTGCGACCGGGCGCGATGCGGCGCGTGGACCCGTCCCGGCGCCGGCGTGACGCCGCCCCGCGCTGCCGCGCCCCGCCTACTTGTCGTAGCTGCCCAGGGCCAGCTGCAGGTGCGCGATGGCTTGGCTGCGCAGCGCGGCCGGCTCGACGATCTCGGCGTCGGCCCCGTAGTGCATGACGTCCATGAGCAACTCGCGCTCGTTGCTGTAGGGCACCTTGAGCTCGTAGCGCCCGTCCGGCAGGAAGCGCCCCTGCTGCTGCGAATGCCAATGCTCGTCCGCCACCCAGCGCGCGGCCTTGGGCGAGAACAGGATGGTCGCCCAGCCGCGCGGCGCACCGCTGAAGATCCCGTAGCTGGACGAGAGCTGGCGGTCGAGCTCCTCGTCGGGGACATCGCGCGCAGCCTGGTCCTGCACGCGGGCATTGACGATGCGGTCCACCGAGAAGCTGCGCAGCGCCTCGCGCTCGTGGTCCCAGGCATCGAGGTACCAGTTCTCGCGGTAGTGGGTGAGGCGCTGCGGGGACACCGTGCGGCGCGTCTTCTCGTCGGTGGAGCGGGCGCGGTAGTCGAAGACCAGCGCCTTGCGGTCGAGCACCGCCGTGGCGACGTTGCGGAAGCTGGCCTCGTCGAGCCGGCGGCGCCGGTGGGGAATGACGCGGATGCGCTCGACCGGCACGCGCCGGCCGCCCACGTGCTCGCCCAGCAGCTTCTCGATGCGCTGCTGCAGCGGGGCCAGGGCATTGGACAGCACGCCGCCGCCGGAGCGGATCAGCAACTGCTGCGCGGCCATCAGCGAATAGAGCTCCTCCGACGACAGCCACAGGCCCGGCAGCTCGAAGCGGTTGCCGTCGCTGTGGTCGTAGCGGAAGCCGGCTTCGCCGTTGCCGACCACCGGGGCCATCAGGTAGTCGCGCAGGTAGGCGAGGTCGCGGTAGACCGTCGCCCGCGAGCACTGCAGCTCCTCCTGCAGGCGCTGGACCGTCACCGGATAGCGCGAGGCGGTGAGGATGCGGTGCAGCGCGTGGATGCGTTCGATGCGTTCCATTCGGGCTCGGGAAGTCGGAGGGCCGGTCCTGCGCAAGCATGGCACCGCCCTCGCGCCAGCCGCTAGAGCCGGGCGGGAACGGGCCGGCCGGCAGTGTCGCCGCGGCCGCTGGGGGGATTCGTGAACGGTGCCCGGGGAACGCGCCGCGCGGGCCGGCCGGTGGGCTCGGGCACAATGGCGCGATGCGCGCGCCCCACGAACCGGACATCGACACCTCCCCGACCCCGGGCGACGAGGTGCGCACCACGACCTGCTACATGTGCGCCTGCCGCTGCGGAATCAAGGTCTGGCTGCAGGACGGCCGGATCCGGTACATCCAGGGCAATCCCGAGCATCCGGTCAACCGCGGCGTGCTCTGCGCCAAGGGGTCGGCCGGGATCATGCAGCACTACTCGCCGGCGCGGCTGTCCAAGCCGCTGCTGCGGACGGGCGAACGCGGCAAGGGCGAGTTCCGCGAGATCGAGTGGGACGAGGCGCTGGACATCGCGACCTCGTGGCTCGCCGCCATCCGCGAGCGCAATCCGGACGAGCTGGCCTTCTTCACCGGCCGCGACCAGAGCCAGGCGCTCACGGGCTGGTGGGCGCAGCAGTTCGGCACGGTGAACTACGCGGCGCATGGCGGTTTCTGCTCGGTCAACATGGCCGCCGGCGGGCTCTACACGCTGGGCGGCAGCTTCTGGGAATTCGGCGAGCCGGACTGGGAGCACACGCGCTACCTGATGATGTGGGGCGTGGCCGAGGACCACGACTCCAATCCGATCAAGCTGGGCTTGGGCCAGCTCAAGGCGCGCGGGGCGAAGATCGTCTCGGTGAACCCGGTGCGCACCGGCTACGGGGCGATCGCCGACGAGTGGATCGGCATCCGCCCCGGCACCGACGGGCTGTTCGCCTTCGCGCTGATCCACGAGCTGCTGCGCACCGACCGCATCGACCTGGACTACCTGGTGCGCTACACGAATGCGCACTGGCTGGTGATCCATGACCCGGGCGCGGCGGACGACGGCCTGTTCGCGCGCGACGAGGCCGGCAACCCGCTCTGCGCCGTGCACCCATCGCCCGCCGGGAGAGGAGCCGCCGGCGAAGCGACGGCGCAGGCCGCAGCCTCGTCGACCGCCGAGCCCCCGCCGCGCCCGCAGGCGGGCTTGAGCCGCGCAGACGCCATCGGCATCCATCCCGCCATCGTCGGCGAATACACCCTCCCCGACGGCCGCATCGCCCGACCGGTCTTCCATCTGGTCGCCGAGCGCTATCTCGATCCGCAGTATTCGCCCGACGCGGTGAGCGAACGCTGCGGCATCCCCGCCGACACCATCCGCCGCATCGCGCGCGAGCTGGCCGGGAACGCCTTCGACCATGCCCTGCGCCTGCCGGTGAAATGGACGGACGCCTGGGGGCGCGAGCATGCCGAGATGGTGGGCCGCCCCGTCGCGATGCACGCGATGCGCGGGATTTCCGCGCATTCCAACGGCTTCCACACCTGCCGCGCGCTGCACGTACTGCAGCTGCTTCTGGGCGCGGTCGACACGCCGGGCTCCTTCCGCTACCAGCCCCCCTTCCCCAAGCCGATCCCGCCGCCCAACCGCCCGGGACGCGCGCGCCAGGCCAATGGCGCGCTCGACGCGCCGCCACTGGGCTTCGTGCACGGCCCCGAGGACCTGGTGGTCGATGCCGAAGGCCGGCCGCGCCGCATCGACCACGCCTTCTCCTGGAGCTACCCGCTCGCCGCGCACGGGATGATGCACACGGTCATCCGCAACGCCTGGAAGGGCGATCCCTACCGGATCGACACGCTGATGATGTTCATGGCGAACATGAGCTGGAATTCGGCCATGAACACCGCCGAGACCATCGGCTGGCTCACCGACAAGGACGCGGAGGGCCGCTACCGCATCCCGCACGTCATCTATGCCGACGCGTTCGCCTCGGAGATGGTGGCCTACGCCGACCTCGTCTTTCCCGACACCACCTACCTCGAGCGATTCGACGCCATCAGCCTGCTCGACCGCCCTATCTCCGACGCCGACGGCGCGGCCGACGCGATCCGCCACCCGTTGTTCGACCCCGCCACCCAGCCCGATGCCGAGGGCCGCCCGCGCGACGTGCGCGGCTTCCAGAGCGTGCTGCTGGAGCTGGGCGCGCGGCTGGGCCTGCCGGGCATGGCGAACGAGGACGGCTCCGCCGCCTACCGCGACTACGCCGACTACATCCTGCGCCACGAACGCGCGCCGGGCGTGGGCCTGCTGGCCGGCTGGCGCGGCGCGGACGGCACACTGGAAGCCAAGGGCGCCCCCAATCCCGAGCAGCTTCAGCGCTACATCGAGAACGGCAATTTCTGGCGCAGCGAGATCCCCGCGCATGCGCGCTACTTCAAGATGGCCAACCGCGGCTATCTCGACTGGGCGCAGAAGATGGGCTTTCTCGCCAGCCCGCAGCCCATCGTGCTGCAGCTGTATTCGGAAACGCTGCAGCGATTCCGCCTGGCCGCGGAGGGCCATGGCGCGCACGTGCCGCCGCCCGGGCACCGCGAGCGCGTGGCGACCTACTTCGACCCGCTGCCGATCTGGTACGAGCCCTTCGAGCACTCGCAGGTGCGGTCCATGCACGAGGCAGGCGATGCTTCGTCCGGTCATCCCCGCGTAAACGGGGATCCATGGACCTCGGCCCCCATCGATGACAGGGCAACGTCCATGGATGCCCGCGTTCGCGGGCATGACGTGCAGGAAACGCGCCACCACGACGGGGACTTCCCCCTCTCCGCCATCACCCAGCGCCCGATGTTCATGTACCACGCCTGGCACGCGCAGAACGCCTGGCTGCGGCAGATCGCCACGCGCAACTTCCTTTACCTGCACCCCGACACCGGCGCGCGCTACGGGCTGAAGGACGAGGACTGGGTGGACGTCACCTCGCACCACGGAAGCATCACCGTGCAGGCCAGGTTCGCCGCCAACGTGCAGCCCGACACGGTCTGGACCTGGAACGCGATCGGCAAGCGCCGCGGTGCCTGGGCGCTGCGCCCGGACGCCCCCGAGGGCACCCGGGGCTTCCTGCTCAACCATCTGATCTCGGACATCACGCCGCGCGGCGACTACGCCAATGCCGATCCCGTCACCGGGCAGGCCGCGTGGTTCGACCTGCGCGTGCGAATCCGACGCGCATCGGCGGAGCCCGGCGCCACGCAGCCCGCGTTCGCCCCGCTGCCGCCCGGCGAACGCGTCGAAGGCCCCCTGCGCTACGGCGCCCACTTCAAGACGGAACGACAGGCATGACGCCCCGCCTCCTCGCCGGCTATGCGCTGATCCTCGCCGGCTTCGCCCTGATCCTGATGCTCGGTTACGGGATCATCGAACCCTTCGGCCCGATCGCCGGCGCCGACGACATGCCCAGCCTGCTCGCCGCCGCCGCGCCGAGCCTGCTGCTGCCCTTCGCGATCTTCCTCGTCGGCCTGTGGCTGGTGAAGGGCGCGCGCCGCAAATGACCGCGCTGCCGCCGCCGACCCCGAAGAAGCTTGGGCTGGTGATCGACCTCGACACCTGCGTGGGCTGCCATGCCTGCGCGGTGGCCTGCAAGGAGTGGAACGCCGGCGGCTTCGCCGCGCCGCTGCCCGACGAGCAGCCCTACGGCAAGGCGCCGACCGGCGTCTGGTTCAACCGCGTGCACAGCTACGAGATCGCGGCGGTGCTCGTGGACGATGCGGGCGCCGACGCGAACGCCGCGGCGATCTCTTCCGCCGATGTGTCGCGGGCATCCGCCGTCACGACGCCGCGTGGAGGCGAAGCTGGCAATGAAGCCGCCCACGCCGCGCGCCCCGCACCGGGCGGCTGCGGCACGTCGGGCGAGGCGGTCGTCACGCATCCGGCCATGACGCTGCACTTCCCGCGCTCGTGCCTGCACTGCGAGCAGCCGGCCTGCGTCACCGTCTGCCCCACGGGTGCGAGCTACAAGCGCGCCGAGGACGGCATCGTGCTGGTCGACGAGTCCAAGTGCATCGGCTGCAAGCTCTGCTCCTGGGCCTGCCCCTACGGCGCGCGCGAGTACAGCGCGGTCGAGGGCGTCATGAAGAAGTGCACGCTGTGCATCGACCGCATCTACAACGAGAACCTCGCCGAGGCCGAGCGCCAGCCGGCCTGCGTGCAGGCCTGCCCGACGCGTGCACGGCACTTCGGCGACCTGGCCGATCCCGGGTCGAAGGTCTCGCAGCTGGTCGCCGCGCGCGGCGGCGTGGACCTGATGCCCGAGCTCGGCTACCGGCCGACCAACAAGTACCTGCCGCCGCGTCCGCGCCGCGCGCGCGATGCCTCCACCGCAAGCGTCGAGGAGCCGCTCGACGCGCAGGCCCTGCCGCCCGTGCTGCGCTGGCTCGACCGCGTGCTTGGGCGATGAGCATGGGACACCGCGTGCTTGACCGTTCCGCGCACCGGGCGCGCCTGGCGCGCGCCGGATGCAGGCGCAGCCGCATGCGCAGGCCGCGCGGGATCCTGCCGCTTTCCTGTGTCACCTGCACCAACCGACGTTAGCCGCCGATGCATCCCGCCCTGTCCGTCATCTTCTTCACCGTCGCCTCCGGCATGGGCTACGGCCTGCTGTTCTGGGCCGCGGTCGGCGCCCTCGCCGGTGCATCGCCACGCCCCCTGCTCGCCGGCGTGGCGCTCGGCATCGTCTGCGCGACGGCCGGCCTGCTCAGCTCGCTCGGCCACCTCGGCAAGCCGGCACGGGCCTGGCGCGCGTTCTCGCAGTGGCGCACGTCCTGGCTCTCGCGCGAGGGCGTGGCGGCGGTGGCGACCTATGTACCGGCCCTGGTGCTGGGCGCGGCCCTGCTCCCGGGCATGCTGTCGGGCGATGCACCGGGCACACCGGCGGCGCTCGGCACGGGCGGACAGGTCGCCGCGGTCGCGCTCGCGCTGCTCGCGCTGGCGACCGTGGCCTGCACCGCGATGATCTATGCCTCGCTGCCGCCGATTCCGGCGTGGCGGCATCGCCTGGTGGTTCCGGGCTACCTGCTGTTCGCGCTGTTCACGGGCGGGCTGGCGACGGCCTTCCTGCACGCGGCGTTCGCCGGCAGGCCGCACGTCGCCGCCCTGCCGCTGCTGGCGGGCGCGTTCGCGCTGGCCTGGCTCAAGCACCGCTACTGGCGCGACCTGCGCCAGCCCCTGCCGGTGCAGCGCGGCGATGCGGTGGGGCTGCCGGGCCGCACGGTCAGCGTGTTCGAGCGTCCGCATACGGAAGGCAATTTCGTCACGCGCGAGATGGTCTTCGTGCTCGCGCGGCGCCATGCCGACCGGCTGCGTCGCATCGCGCTCGTGCTGTTCGCGCTGGTGCCCGCGCTGTGCGCGCTGCCGCTCGCGCTGCCGCACGTGGAGGCCACGTTGCCGCTCGCCATCGCGTCGCTGTCGGCGCTCGCGGGCGCGTTCGTCGAGCGCTGGCTGTTCTTCGCCCAGGCGCGGCACCTGGTCTCGCTGTACTACTGAGAACCGCGCCGGCCGCGTCGGCGTGCACGGCGCGCGGCTTCAGGAGCGGAACGGCCCCGTATCCGGCTCCGAGGAGCCGGCGATGATCTCCCCCGCGCCCTGCGCGAGCAGCTCGCGCGCGACCTGCTCGCCAAGCTGCTCCGGCGTTTCGCGCCCACACGTCGCCTCGGCGCGCACCGCGCGCCCGTCCTGCGCGGAGCCGACCAGGCCCTGCAGGTGCAGGCGCGCGCCGTCGAGCACGGCGAAGGCCGCCACGGGCACATGGCAACTGCCGTGCAGGGCGCGGTTCATCGCGCGCTCGGCCGTCACGCGCAGGCGGGTGTCGGCATCGTCCAGCGGAGCGAACAGTGCCATCGTCGCCGCATCGCCGCCACGGCATTCCACCGCGATCGCGCCCTGCGCCGGCGCCGGCAGCCAGGCCGGCGCGTCCAGCCGCGCGCGGATGCGACCGTCCAGGCCCAGGCGCTGCAGGCCGGCGCAGGCCAGTACGATCGCGTCGTAGTCGCCGGCGTCCAGCCGGGCCAGGCGCGTGTTGACGTTGCCGCGCAGGTCGCGCAGCACGAGGTCCGGGCGGCGCGCACGCAGCTGTGCCTGCCGGCGCAGCGAGGAGGTGCCGACGACGGCGCCCTCGGGCAGCGCATCTAGGCTGTCGTAGCGGTTGCTGACGAACGCGTCGGCATGGTCCGCGCGCGCGAGGATCGCCGGCATCGCGAAGCCGGGCTCGAGCTCCATGGGCACGTCCTTGAGCGAATGCACCGCGCAGTCGGCCTCCCCGCGCAGCATCGCGAGCTCCAGTTCCTTCAGGAACAGCCCCTTGCCGCCGATGGCCGCCAGCGAACGGTCGAGCACCTCGTCGCCGCGCGTGCTCATGGGCACCAGCTCGACCACGAGACCCGGATGTGCGCGGCGCAGGCGGTCGGCCACGTGCTCGCTCTGCCAGAGTGCGAGCGGGCTCTTGCGGGTGGCGATGCGGAGCAGGCCGGGATTCGGGAGTCGGGATTCGGGATTCGACACTGCGCGCGTTCGTGAAGGCCTGCGGCAATTCTAGCGGCCCGCGCACGCCGGGCTTTTCATCCGCGGCGGACGGCACCCCCACCATCAAGTCCCAATCCCAAGCTCCGAATCCCGAATCCCGAATCCCGAATCCCGGCATCACAGATGCGCCAGCCGCTCCTTGAGCGACGAAACGCAGCGGCGGCTGACCTCCAGCGGCTGCCGGCCATGGCGAAGCACCGCCTGGACGTGGCCGTCGGGGCTGCGCTTGAGCTCGATGAGCTCGTGGCGCGCCACCAGGCAGTTGCGGTGGATGCGCACGAAGCGGTCGCCGAATTCCTCCTCCAGCGACTTCAGCGATTCCTCGATGAGGTCCTCGCCGCGGGCGTGGTGGACGACGACGTACTTCTCCTCGGCCTGCAGGTAGTGGATGTCGTCGACGGGGATCAGGCGCAGCGATCCGCGCAGGCGCGCGCACAGGTGCGTGCGCCGGGAGCGGCCGGTGCCGTTCGTGCGCACGGCGGCCAGGCGCCGCACGCGCTCGAGCGCGGCGGCCAGGCGCTCGGGGCGCACGGGCTTGACCAGATAGTCGATGGCCTCGGCCTCGAAGGCCGACAACGCATGCGCGTCGAAGGCCGTGCAGAAGATGACGGCCGGCCGCGGCTCGCTGGCCGCCAGGTGGCGCGCGGTTTCCAGCCCGCCCATGCCGGGCATCGAGATGTCCAGGAGCACGACGTCCGGATGGTGCTCGGCACAGGCGCGCAGCGCCTGCTCGCCGTCGCCGGCCACGGCGACGACGCGCGTTCCCCCCTGCTCTTCCACGAGCACCCGCAGCCGGTCGCGGGCCAGCGGCTCGTCGTCGGCGATCACGACCTTCAGCGTATCCACGTTCCCCTCCGTCGATACCCCCCCGGGCCGATATTAGCCGCAGCCGGGGCCGGCGTAAGAGGGTTAGGGCCCGTTAACGCTATCGGGATGGGTCCCATGCCGATTGCGTTTACAGGCCCTAGCCTGAATGGGATTCCAGGCGCGCCTGGAACCACTGGCGCAGGTCGTCGATCTCCTCCAGGCAGACCTGGTGGGCCATGGGGTACTCGTGCCAGTCCACGTCCATGCCCAGGCCGCGCAGGCGCTGCGCCGCGTCCTGGCCTGCGGCGAAGGGCACCACGGGATCCTGGCGGCCGTGCGCGAGGAACACGGGCTGGCGGCGGGCGGGTTCCGGGGTTTCGCCCAGCCGCGCGAGCGCCTCCGTCCCCAGCGGGAGGTAGGTCGACAGCGCGACCAAGCCGGCCAGCGGCTCGGCGCGGCGCAGGCCGGCCGCCAGGGTCACCGCGCCGCCCTGCGAGAAGCCGGCCAGCACGATGCGCGAGGCCGGCGTGCCACGCTCGAGCTCGCGCGCGATCAGCGCTTCCACGCGCGATACCGATTCGTCCACGCCCCTGGAATCGGCGCGGCCGGCCAGGTCGAAGCTGACGATGTCGTACCAGGAGCGCATGCGCATGCCGCCGTTGATCGTCACTGGCTGCACGGGGGCGTGCGGGAAGACGAAGCGGATGGCGGGCCAGTCGGCGCGCACCAGCTCGGGCACGAGCGGCACGAAGTCGTGGCCGTCCGCGCCCAGGCCGTGCAGCCAGATGACGCTCCAGCGCGGGTCCGCGCCGGTTTCCTTCTCGATGTGGTCCAGCAGGCTCACGCGCGGGCCCTTCCCAGGGATGGGCCCGCGATGATACGGAACCGCGCGATCCTCAGGCGGCCATGCGTGCGCAGCTCTCCGCGCAGCGTCGGCAGGCCTCGGCGCATTCGCGCATGCGCGCATCCTCGGCCATGTCCGCGCAGGCATCCGCGCACAGGCGGCAGATCTCGGCGCAGGCGCGGCAGGTGTACACGTGCGCCGCATCGCCGCGCAGCATCGCGTCGGCACTGGTGCGGCAGATGTCGGCACAGGTCTGCATCAGCGACAGGTGCCCGGCCTCCGCATGCGTCCCGCCCTGCTCCAGGCAATAACGGATCGTCTCGACGCAGATGGCGTGGCAGCGCGTGCATTCGTCGATGCATTCGCGCATGGCGGCATGGTCGTGATGCGGCATGGTCAGTCTCCTCATGGTGGACGGGCCATGCAGTCTGCACAGGGCGCCGTCAGCGTGGCGTGTTGGCGGCCGCGGCGTCCCAGAGATACGAATCCATCGAGAGCACGCCATACGTCATGCCGCCGTCCAGGTGCGTGGGCACGTCGTCGCCGCGCGCCGCGCCGGCGGCGACGAGCAGGGGCAGGTAATGCTCGTCGGTGGGATGCGCGCGCTGCGCATGCGGCGCACGCGCGAGGTAGTGCACCAGCGCCGCGTCGTCGCGCGCCAGCACGGCGCGGCGAACCCAGTCGGCGAATGCCTGCGCGTAGCCGGCGTCGGCGGGCCTGCGGCGGAACTCGTGGAGGTTGTGGGTCAGGCTGCCGGATCCGACCACGGCGATGCCCGTCTCGCGCAGCGGTGCGAGCAGGCGGCCCAGCGCATGCGCGCCCGCGGCGTCGAGCCCGAGCGGTAGGGACATCTGGAACACCGGCGTGGCCGCCGCGGGCAGCAGGTAGCGCATCGGGACCCAGACGCCATGGTCGCGGCCGCGGGCGGCATCGGCCCGTGCGTCGACGCCGGCCGACCGCAGGTGCGCGAGCACCTGCTGCGCGGCCTCGGGGGCGCCCGGTGCGTCGTAGGCCAGGCGGTGGAGCTCGTCGGGAAAGCCGCCGAAGTCGTGCACGGTGGCGGGCGCGGCCGACGTCATCACCTCCACGCCCGGACTCTGCCAGTGCGGTGAGACCACGAGCACCGCGCGCGCGGCGGCGAAGCGAGGGCCGATGCCTTGCAGCAGCGGACCGAGGCGGCCGGGCTCGACCGCGAACATCGGCGAGCCGTGGGAGACGAACAGGACGGGAGCACGGGCCATGGGCGATTCCTCCGCCCGCAGTGTCGCGCCGTGCACGCGCGCCTGCGCGGCGGGGCGCGATACGCAACGGTGCGTCGGCGGCACTTGGTGCGCCGCACGGCCGCTTCACCGCCTTGCGCGGAAAACGCGACGGGCGACGGCCTGCGCCGTCGCCCGCCCCCGTGCCGGCCGCGTGTGCCGCCTCAGCGGTCGCGCTGCTCGAAGCTGCCGTAGGCCTCGAGCTGACCGGCCACCGCCTTCGGATCGCCGACCACCACGATCGACATGGACTTCGGGTCGAAGTACTTGCGCCCCATGGCCTGCACCTGCGCCGCATCGACCCTGCGGATGCTCGGCACGTACTCGCCGAGGAACTCCGCCGGCAGGCCCACGAGCCAGTTCGAGGCCAGCGTGGCGGCGACCGCGCCCTGCATCTGGTTGTTGATCAGGTAACCGCCGGCCACGTAGCGCTTGGTGTCCTCCAGCTCCCTGGCAGGCACCGGCTCTTCGCCCATGCGGCGGAATTCGGCGACGAATTCCCCGATCGCCGCGCCCGTCACCTCGTTGCGCACGTCCGCCGATGCGGCCACGCGCCCGCCGCTGCGCATCGCGCTGAGCCCTCCGCGCGCACCGTAGGTATAGCCCTTGTCCTCGCGCAGGTTCTGCATCAGGCGCGAGCTGAAGGAACCGCCGAGCACGGTGCCCGCCAGTTGCAGCGGGATGTAGTCGGCATCGCTCGCGGGTACGGCCGGGCGGCCCAGGCGGATCGCCGACTGCACGCTGCCCGGGCGGTCGATGAGCACGTGCCTGGGCGTGGTGGCACGCGGCGCGGGCGCGGTCTCGGCCAGCGCCGTGGCGTTCGCGCGCCAGTCGCCGAACGCGGCTTCGACGGCACGGAAGGCCTCGGCCGGCGTGATGCGCCCGGTCACCACCAGCAGCGACCGGTCCGGGCGGAATCGCGCGGCATGCGCGGCCTTGAGCGCGGCGGGCGTGAGCGCGGCGATGCCGCCTTGCGAGAGCGTGGTACGCGCGTAGGGATGCTCGCCGAAGATCGCCTGCGCGAGCGCGCGCTCGGCCTTGAAGCCCGGCTGCGCCTCCTGCGCCTTCAGCCCCTGGGTGGCATTGGCCTGCGCCAGGCGCACCTCGTTCTGCGGGAAGCTCGGCATGCGCGCGACCTCGGCGAGCAGCTCCAGCATCTGCGGCGCGCGCGAGGCCAGTGCATTGCCGTAGACGCTGATGCCGTCGGCGCTGGCGCCCGCGCCGATCGATCCCCCCAGGCCCTGGGCGGTCTCGGCGATCTCGCGCGAGCTGCGCTTCTCGGTGCCTTCGCTGAGCAGCCCGGCGAGCAGGCCCGCGAAGCCCGACGCGTCCGCGGCGTCGGCGGCCAGCCCCGCGCCACGCACGGCCAGCACCGCGTCCACGCGAGGCAGGCCGTCGCGCGGCACCACCCAGACTTGCAGGCCGTTGGCGAGCGTCTTCTTCTCGATCTTCGGCACCGGCAGCGGACGGTCGGGCGCGAAGGGCGGCAGGTCTTTCGGCAGCTCGGCCTTGGGGCCGGCCACGGCGGCGCCGGCCAGCAGGCTGGCGACGGCGAATGCGAGAACGGTGATCTTCTTCATCGTCGTCTCCTTACGGCTTGGGCGCGTTCGTCGCAGGTGCCTTCGCCATCGCGGCGGGCACGCGGTCGATGACGGTGCGGTTGGCGCGGGTGAGGTAGGTCTTCGCCACGCGCTGCAGGTCGGCGCTGGTCACGCCTTCGATCCACTTCGGGATCTCGTTGACCACGTTCGCATCGCCCCAGAGCGTCTGCAGCTTGGCCAGCGTGTCGGCGCGGTTGATGAAGGCTTCCAGCCCGTTGTACCAGTCGGCCAGCATGCGGGTCTTGACGCGCGAAAGCTCGGCCTCGCTCACGCCCTCGCCGGCCACCTTCGCGATCTCCTCGTCCAGCGCGGCCAGTACGGCATCGGCACTGGTATTGGGCTTGTACAGGGCGAAGATGGTGAACAGCGTGGGGCCGTCGTATTCCCATGGGCTGGTCAGGCCATAGAGCGATTCGACGTTGAGCGCGAGCTCGCGGCCCTTGACCAGCCCCTGGTAGAAGCGCGAGGCATCGCCGCCGGCCAGCACGTCGCCGAGCACGGCCATCGCGGCCTGGTCGCGGCTGCCGCGGTCGGGCATCTTCCATGCGGCGGCGATCGCCGGCACCTGCGCCAGCGCGTCGGCCTGCTGCAGGCGCTTTTCCTGCGTGTTCAGGCCTTCGCGGAAGTCCGGGGCCCTGGGCGTGGGGCGTGCCTGGATGCCGCCGAAATACTTCTCGGCGAGCTTGAAGGCCTCTTCCGGCTCGATGTCGCCGGCGATGCCGAGCACGGCATTGTTCGGGCCGTAGTAGTCGCGGTGGAAGGCGGCCACGTCCTGCAGGCTGGCGTTTTCCAGGTCCTGGAAGCTGCCGTAGCCGTCGTGGTTGTTCTCCCACTTCTGGAACGCGTGCTGGCCGATGTCGATCCACATGAAGCCGCCGTAGGGCTGGTTCTTCACGTTGACGCGGATCTCCTCCTTGACCACGTCCTGCTGGTTCTTCAGCGTGGCCGGGTTGAAGTCGAGCGTCTTCATGCGGTCGGCCTCGAGCCACAGGATGGGCTCGAGCGCGGTCACCGGCGCGACCTCGATGTAGTTGGTGAAGTCCGGGCGCGTGGAGCCGTTGTTGCGGCCGCCGCCGCCGGTGATCACCTGGTCGAACACGCCCTCCTTCGCATTCGGCGTGCCCTCGAACATCAGGTGCTCGAACAGATGGGCGAAGCCGGTGCGGTTCTTCGGCTCCAGGCGCATGCCCACGTGGTAGACCACGCTGACGCCGACGGTGGGCGAGCTGTGGTCCTCGGAGACCACGACGGTCAGGCCGTTGTCGAGCTTCTTTACCGCCACCGGCACCTGCCAGCGATCAGGTTCCGCGGCCTGCGCGGTGAGCGAGAGCAGCCCGCCGAGCAGCGCGGGCAGGATGAGACGACGCATTCGGACTTCCTCGTTCCGGTCGGAAGCGCCGAGCGTAGCGGCAGCGCTGCCGGCAGGGGAGGCCCGGAGGTCATGGGGCCTGCGCGACCCGCACGCCGGTGCCGGGTCAGTCGATGATCGCGTGGGGCACGAAGCGCGAGGTGTTGCGGGTGATCAGGCCATCGTCCTCGCGCAGGCCCATGCCCACCGGTTCGTCGGCGATCACCCAGCTGCCGATCAGCGGGTAGCCGCCGTCGAACTCCGGCAGCGGGTGGTAGGCCTGGATGATCGCCGCGCAGTCGTCGTACGGTCCGGGCGAGCTGAGGCGCTCGCCGGCCGGGGTGACGAGCTCGATGTTGGCGCCCTCGCGCGAGAACAGCGGCTTGCGGACCCAGCCCTCGCGCAGCGCATGCCCCTCGCCCTCGAAGAAGGCCGGCAACAGGTTCGGGTGGCCCGCATGGCGCTCCCACAGCAGGGGCAGCACGGCCTTGTTCGACAGCACGGCCTTCCATGGAGGTTCCACGAGCTGCATCGTGCCGCGCACGAGGTCCGGCCCGAAGCGCTCGACCATCATGAACTCCAGCGGGTAGAGCTTGAAGAGCGTCTGGATGACGTTGTCGCGCTCGTCGGTGAACCAGCCCTGCGCGCTGATGCCGATGTCCTCGATGGCCACGTAGTCGGTCCGGATGCCCACCTGGTGCGCGCAGTCGCGCAGGTAGGAGACCGTCGCGCGGTCCTCCTCCGAGCCCTTCACCGCGGAGAAGTGGATGCCGCTGCCGATGCGCTTTTCGCGCGCCAGGTGCGCGAAGGCCTCGCACAGCGCTTCCTGGATGCGGTTGTACTGGTCCGCGCCGCCGGGCAGGCCGCCGGATGCGATCTGCTGCTCCAGCCACAGCCACTGGAAGTACGCGGCCTCGTAGAGCGCGGTCGGCGTGTCGTAGTTGAGTTCGTAGAGCCTGGCGGGGCCGGTTCCGTCGTAGGCCAGGTCCATGCGCCCGTAGACGTGCGGCTGGCCGCTCTTCCACGAGTCGCGGATCCAGTCCCAGTACGCGGGCGGGATGGCGAGCCGCTCGAGCAGCTGCTCGGAGTTCACGGCCTCGTCAACGAAGTGCATGGCCATGTCGTGGATCTGCCGCGACGCTTCCTCGATGTCGTCCTCCACCTGGCGCAGGGTGAAGGCGTAGTAGGCGCGTTCGTCCCAGTAGCGCTCGCCATCGATGGTGTGGAAGCGAAAGCCCAGCTGCTCGGCCTGGGCCTTCCAGTCGGGGCGTTCGGGGATCGCGATGCGCTTCATGCACGGCCTGCGGGCGGTGGTGACCGCCCTGTTGCGGTGGGCTCCAGGCGGAGCGGGGATGCGGCCCGATCAGCCGCCGAACGAGCTGCGGGCCGAGGCCGTCGAGCCGAAGCCGGAGCGCGACTGCGTGATCGCGCGGGTCGGCGGCGGTGGCGCGGTCGTTGCCGGGTAGGAGCCGCGGCCGGTGGTGGACGGGTAGGTGCCGCCGGAGCGGTAGCCGCCGCGATAGCCGCCGCCGTACCGGCGCTTGCGCTCGAAGGCGTCGCCTACCTCGTCGAGCGCCTCGGCCAGCAGGTAGCCGCCGACGAAGCCGGTGACCGGGCCGATCCAGGCGGACTGGCCGTTGTCTTCGATGCGCGCGCACTGGCCGTTGGCCTGCTCGCAGTCCTGTTGCGAGCCGTAACGGGCCGACGTGGCCAGCAGCTGTTCGAGCTGCGCGCGGCAGGCATCGGTCTGCATGAGCTCGGCGGTGGAGCAGTCCACCGCCGCCTGCGCGACCTGGGCCGACTGCCAGTCCGGGTTCTGCTCGCCGGTGATGGCCGGGTTGTCGCAGCCCGACAGCGCGGCCGGCAGCGAGGCCATCAGCGCGAGGTGGAGCTTGGAGGAACGCTTCATGGGCATGTCCTTGCGAAAGGGGGGTCAGCCACCGAACGAGCTGCGCGCGCCCGCGCTGGAGCCGAAGCCGGAGCGGGAGATGGTGATCGCGCGCGCCGGCGGAGCGGTCGAGCCGGCCTTGCCGGTGACGCGGCCGACGCGGGAGCCGACGTAGTCGCCGCGCGGGTTGAGGAAGTCGCCGCCGCGCTCGCGGTAGAGCGGCAAGGTGCCGGTGTACCGGTAGCCGCCACCGTGCCCGCCACCTGCGTCGTCGTCGCGTTGGCGATAGCCGAGCAGGACGCCGGCGAAGGGCGGGATCCAGTACAGCGCGCTGGCCGGGTCGGTGTAGCAGGCGCCGAACTGCTCCTGGCACTGGGCAAGGCTGTCGAAACGCGGCGCCAGGCGCTCGTGGTCGGCGAAGGCCTGGTCGTAGCCGGCCTCGCATTCGGCCTGGCTGATCTTCCCGATCGTCGCGCAGTCGCCGCGGCCGAGCAGCACGGTGCCGGTTTCCTCCGCGGGCCAGGCCAGCCAGACCAGGCCACCTGCGATCACGCCGCCCCAGAGCAGCCGGCTCGCCAGCTGCCCCTGCGGCGCACGCAGGCCGCCCAGGTCGGGCCGGTGCAGCTGCGCACTCGTCTTGCGGGCCGTCCTGCGGCTCACGGCGTCATCGCGGCCGCGTTGATCAGGCCCACCGCGATCGACGTGCTGGCCGCGAAGATGCCGGCCGCGCTGACGTTGTCGGTGATCTGCCGCGAGATCCCGCCGACCACCGCGCGCGCCAGCAGGTAGGCGAGGATCTGCACGACGGCGGCGACCGCGCCCCAGATGGCGGCGTCGGCCAGGTTCACCGAATGCGTGATCGCCGCATGCAGGGGCAGCGCGAGGCCGATCAGCGTGCCGCCGAACGCCGTCGACGCCGCGACGTTGCCCTGGCGGATCAGGGTGAAGTCGCGGTGCGGGGTGATGAGCGCCACCAGGATCACGGCGATGATGAGGATGCCCAGCCCCGCGCCGAAGTAGGCGAGGAAGGCGGTGAAGCTCTGTGCGGTGATGACAGCGTTCATGCATGCGTCCTTGTTGGAAAGGAAAGGCGTGTGCCGCGCGCGACCCGCGCGGCGCTGGAGTCTTTCAGGTGATGTCGAGGTCGGCCTCGGTCAGGTCCAGGCCGATCGCGTAGGTCACGCAGAAGTCGTTGGGACCGGAGTCCTCGCCGGTGACCAGCAGGAACTCCTCGCGCTCGAGTTCCGCCACCTGCCGCCCGTAGACCATGGCGTAGTGCGTCAGGTCGTCGTCGCGTCGCGGCGGCGTGCCGCGGTAGAGCACCTCGTCGAAGGCCATCGGCGGGATCCGCGCGCCGCCGTCGGGGCTGGTGACGCGCTGCCAGCGCCGGCCGGCGTAGTCGATCTCCTGCGCGCCCAGGTGCGGATGCGAGGTCACGAACTGCTGGAAGTGGGCCTTGGTCGGCGGGTTGACCGTGTCGTGGAAGACGAAGGCCTTGATCGATTCGATCAGTTCGCCGCAGGTCATCACCTGCAGGTAGGCATCGTCCTCCAGGTAGAAGCGGTGCATCGCGTAGCCGTCGCCCAGGTCGATGTGGCCGTAACAGGCCACGCCCTGGTGCCCGGCCGGCAGTTCCGCGCTCATCGCGCCCGGCGCCACCTGGTACATCGTGCGGTCGAACTGGATGCGCCCGCCGATGCGGATGCCGAGCGGCAATGCATGGCGCACGTCGCCGGTCGCCGGGGGCACCGGCGGTGGCTGGCGGCCTCCGCGGCCCAGCATGCGGTCGAACCAGCTCATGCGGTTGCGCCCGCCAGGCAGCGCAGCACGGAGGCGTCGATCCGGCGCGCCGCCAGGTAGTACGCGACCGCGCCGGCCTGCACGCGCTCGGCATCGCCCGGGTTCAGGCGCAGCGCACCGCCCCCCTCGCGCAGGCCGAGAAACATGCCGCCATGGCCCTTCAGGCAGGCGGCCACCTGCTGCACCGTGGACGCCACGCCCTCGGGCACCACGAGGCTGAACTGCGTCTGCCCGTCGCCGGCCGAGAGCAGGTCCTGGGTGAGCGTGGAACTGCCCGGGTCCTGCGCCGCGCGCGCGATGACCTCGGCCGACATCGGCCGCGTGCATTCCACCTGCGGGTAGTGGCTCCTGACCAGCTCCAATGCCGACTCGCATTCGAAATGCGCCACCACGTGCGCCGAGGGTCGGTGCGCCATCACCGCCAGCACGGCAGCCAGCGTCTGGTCGTCGGTGGGCGGATTGACGATGACCCGGCGCGCGCGCGCGATCCCCGCGCGGCGCAGCCCCGGCACGTCGGCATAGGTGCCGACGGCGACGAAGCGCATCTGCTCGGGCCGATGGTTCTCCTTCAGCTCCTGGGCCACCACCACCAGCCCCTCGTCGTCGGTGGCCGTGTCGGCCAGCAGCAGGTCCACCAGCCGGTCGGACTCGGCCCCGCGCCAGCCCACCAGCACGGTATGGCCTTCCATCCCCTCATAGCTCATGCGTCCCTCCCGGTGGCGGCGCCAGTAGCCCGCCAGCCCCACGCTGGTCTTGGTGAGCACGGCAGCGAAGAACGCCACCGCACCCGGCATCAGCAGGAAAGCCACCACCATGCGGCCGGGCGTGGTCTGCGGCGAGAGATCGCCGTAGCCGATGGTGGTGGCGGTGGTCATGTAGTAGTACGGGAACGCGTTCGCCGGGATCAGCTTTTCCTCGCCGGCGATCGCGAGCAGCGCCCAGGTCAGCAGCATGTGCGCGACGAGCGCCAGCACCACCGCCAGCCAGCTCACGCGCCGGACGTGCCGGCCCAGTACCCGGCCCAGGCGCCCGAGCACCCACATGCGCGCCGTCCCGCCTCAGGTCGCGCTGCCGCTGCCCGGCACGCCGGCCTGCTCCCGCTCGGGCGAGAGCGTGGCATGGATCGTCGGCACCTCGTGGCCGAGCTGCGCCGGGCGCTTGAAGCGTGCCAGCACGGCATCGGCGCTGGAGCTGTCCTCCAGCAGCCCGGCGGCGGCGAGCTTGCGGTTGAGCTCGCTGTCGCCGGTGCTGGCATCGAGCTCCTCGGAGGCCTCCAGCCGGGCGGCCGTCTCCGCCTGCCGCTGCTTGATGCGCTCCAGCGATTCGAGCGCATTGCTCATGCCACCGGTGGCGCCCGCCGTGCGCGAGGCGATCGCCATCTGCGCCTTCTGCACCGAGGCGGTGGCCTTGACCGTGTCGACCTGCGTGCGCAGCGCCTTCACCTGCGCCTCGGCCTTGTGGATCGTGGCCTTGAGCGTGGCGATCGACCGGTCCAGCTGCGCCTTGGCGGCCTGGTCGGCCTGCTGCTCGGTTTCCAGCGGCGCGAGCTTGCCGGCGACCTCGCGCGCGAGGGTCTCGTCGCCCTTGGCCAGCGCGCCTTCGATGTAGCGCGTGTACTCGGCGATCTTCTGCTGGCGCGCCTGCATCTTCTGCTCGGAGAGCTTGCCCTGCGCCATCAGCTTGGCCAGCTCCTGCCGCGACTGGTTGAGCTGCGTGCTGGTGTCGCGGATCTCCTGGTCGAGGATGGTGATCGCGTTCTTGTCGACGACGGCCTGCCCGGCCTCGTGCGAGACGCCGCGGAACAGGGTGAACAGCTTGCTGAGCATGCCCATGGCGATCAGGCTCCGGTGAAGTAGGACTTGAGCGATTCGGCGGCGTCGATCGTGTTGACCGCGAGCGCCTGCAGTTCCTCGTCGACGTCGTCGGCACAGGACGAGGCCGAGAGCTCGCCGAAGACGATGTAGGTATCACGCCCGTCGATCTGCGTCAGGCCGAGGTTCGACAGCGGGTTGATCGGGTTGATGCGCATGCAGGCGTCGTTGAAGCCGGCGCGGTCGTTCACCTGCGCGGCGTCCACCAGGATCGTGGACACGAAGATCTGCGAGCCCGAGGCGGCCACCACGATCTGCATGTCGCCGTACTCGTGCATGGTCACGTTGATGGCCGGGTCGGCCGAGTCCACGAGCTCGAGGGAAATGCGCTCGTCGCCTTCGTACTTGCGCGACAACTGGGCGTAGAGGTCGCGGGTGCTGCATTCGGTCATGGACGGGCGTCCTTTCGAGGGTGGAGGGAGACGAGCCGCCAATGGTCGTCTTGCGGGCAATGGATGCGCAAGCCGGCCGCCGCGCGGCGCCATGCGGCCATGCGCCGTCGATGCCGCGCGCCCGGCCTTGCGGCTGCGCGCAGGCTCACGAACCGCCCTGCCGCGCGGGCTGCCCCTGCGGTGCCGGCAGGCGGTAGACCTCGCCCGCGATGCGCGCGACCTCGTCGGGCAGGTGGCTGACGTACACCATCGGCAGCGCGACGGCATCGCGCACGCGCACCAGCCAGGCCAGCAGTTCGTCGCGGCGGTCGAGGTCGAGCATGGACAGCGGCTCGTCGAGCAGCAGCGCCTGCGGCTGCGAAAGCAGCGCGCGGCCGAGCGCGACGCGCTGGGCCTCGCCGCCCGACAGGCCGGCGGTGCGGCGCGCAAGCAGGCCGCCGAGGCCGAGCAGGTCGACCACGTCGTCGAAGCGGAACTCGCCAGCATCGCGCGGCATGGCGTAGCCGAGGTTGCCGCGCACGTCCAGGTGCGGAAACAGGCGCGCATCCTGGAATACGTAGCCGATGCGGCGGCGGTGCGCGGGCAGGTGGATGCGCGCGGCATGGTCGAACAGCACGCGTCCGGCGATGGCGATGCGGCCGTCGAGGGGGCGCAGCAGCCCGGCGATCGCGTGCAGCACGGAGGACTTGCCGCTGCCGGAAGGCCCGGTCAGCGCGATGACGCGCGCCGGGCTGCGCAATGCCAGGCGGCACGCGAACGCACCGCGGCGTAGCTGCAGGTCGATGTCGAACACCGGCGCGCTCACGTGGCGCGCTCGGCGCGCTGGCGCTGCAGCAGCCATTCGGAGGCCAGCAGCGCGACGAAGGACAGGACGACCGCGACCAGGCTCAGGCGCAGCACGCCGCCCTCCCCGCCCGGCACCTGCAGAAGGCCGTAGATCGCGGACGCCAGCGTCTGCGTTTCGCCGGGGATGCTGGAGACGAAGGTGATGGTGGCGCCGAACTCGCCCA
This sequence comes from Pseudomonadota bacterium, assembly GCA_049323195.1. Lineage (GTDB taxonomy): Bacteria > Pseudomonadota > Gammaproteobacteria > Xanthomonadales > Xanthomonadaceae > Cognatilysobacter. The sequence continues at coordinate 20,580 of JBMOOW010000010.1, forward strand.
GCGCCTTGGCGAAGCCCAGCACCGCCCCGGCCACCACGCCGGGCCAGGCCAGCCGCAACGTCAGGCCGAAGAACACCCGCACAGGCGGCGCGCCCAGCGTGGCGGCCGCGTTCTCCAGGCGCGGGTCGACGGCCTCGATGGCCAGCCGGATCGCGCGCACCATCAGCGGAAAGCCCATCACCGCGCTGGCCAGCGCGGCACCGGTCCAGCGGAAGGCGAAGCTGAGGCCGGTGGCTTCGAACAGCGCATGGCCGATCGCGCCGTTGTGGCCGAACAGCTCCAGCAATGCGTAGCCGGTGACCACCGGCGGCAGCACCAGGGGCAGGTGGATCAGCGCATCGAGCACGAGCCGGCCCGGGAAGCGCCGACGCGCGAGCAGCCAGCCCGCCGCGACGGCGAGCGGCAGGCTCGCGGCCACCGCTGCCACGGCCACCTTCAGGCTCAGCAGGACGACCGCCTGCTCCTCGACCGTCAGCATCGCTCAGCGCGGCGCCACGAAACCGTGGCGCTGGAAGATCACGCGCGCCGACGGCGTGCGCAGCCATTGCGCGAACGCCTCCGCGCGCGGATGCCGGCTGGCGGCGACCACCGCCACCGGATACACGATGGGTGGATGGCTGCGCGCGGGAAAGGTGGCCAGCACCCGCACGCGTGGCTCGGCCAGCGCGTCGGTGCGGTAGACCACGCCCATGCACGCCTCGCCGCGCGCCACCAGCAGCAGCGCCGCGCGCACGTTCTCGGCCTCCACCACGCGCGGCCGAAGCGGGGCCCACAGCCCGAGCGAGGCGAGTGCGGCACGCGCGTAGCGGCCCGCGGGCACGCTGGCGGTGAGCGCGAGCGCGAGGCGCCCGTCGCCCAGGGCCGCCACCACCGTGGACGGCTGCGCGAGGCTCACGCGCGCTCCGCGCGCATCGCGCGGGGCGATGAGCACCAGTGCATTGCCGAGCAGGTCGCGGCGCGTGCCGCCGCGCAGCAGGCCGCGTTCGGCGAGGTGATCCATCCAGTCGCGGTCGGCGAGGAGCACGACGTCGGCCGGCGCGCCCTGCGCGAGCTGGCGCGCGAGCGCGGAGCTCGCGGCATACGAGACGCGCACCGGCGTCCCCGTGCCGCGCTGGTAGGCGCGTGCGGCCTCGTCCAGGGATTCCTTGAGGCTGGCCGCGGCGAAGACGGTCACGGGCGCGGCGAGGACGCACTGCGCCGCGAGCAGGAGCGCGATCGCGAACAGGGCGCTCAGGAAACGGGACATGCGGGCTCCTCGTGGTCGGCCGCCACGATAGCCGAGCCCGCGGCGGACCGTCTCGCTGCTTGCATGGCCGCCAGCCGGCGGCCGCAGGGGGCAGCTTGCATGCAACACGGCCGGGTACGCAGCTCCACCTGCACGGGCAGTCATCCGTGTTGATCCGTGTCCATCCGTGGCTGCAAGGTTTGCTTCGTGCCGTACAGCCGCACGGCCGACGGATGGCGCAGAGCGCGTGCAAGCACGCCGGGGGCGTGATCACCCGCCGCGCGACGGCGGCAGCGAGGCGCGGTCGCCGCCCGGCCGCATCGAGCAGACACGAAAAAGCCGCCGGCGCAGGCCGGCGGCTTCGTCGTCACACGATCGGCTTACTGGCCGTTCGTGTTGTTCTTGCCGTCGGCCGCGGCATTGGCCTCCTCGGCCGACTCCTGCGCCTGCTCGGCCGCATCGGCGGCCTGCTCGGCGGCATCGGCGAGGTCGTCGCGGCCGGTCTCGCCCTGGCCCGCCGGCGTGGCGGCAGCGGCATTGGCGGCCGCATCGGCGGCAGCGGAGGCGGCGTCGGCCGCGGCCTGAGCGGTGTCGGCAGC
>JBMOOW010000011.1:0-22197 GCA_049323195.1 Pseudomonadota bacterium
GGACCCAGCGACTTGCTTTCCACAGGACGCAAAGTCCCTGGGTTCCCGCCTTCGCGGGAACGACGGCTGATACGCACGTTCAAATTCCTGGCGCGCCCACCGGCGCGCCGGTGTTTCAATCCAGCCGCCGGTACGCCGGCAGCGTCAGGAAGTCCTCGAGCTCGTCGGCATGGGTGAGGCGATCGAGCATCCCGATCGCCTCGCAGATGCGGCTGGCGCCGGGCAGGTTCATGCGGCCTTCCAGCCGGCTGGGCAGGCCGATGAAGGCGCGCTCGAGCAGGGCGAAGTCCACCGGCGTGCCGTCGTCCAGGTGCAGGCCGTCGACGTGCAGCCACTGCCAGAGCTGCGCGCGGGCGATCTCGGCGGTGGCGGCGTCCTCCATCAACCAGTGGATGGGCACGCAGCCGTTGCCGTCCAGCCAGGCGGCGAGATACCGCACGCAGACCTCGACGTTGTTCTCGAAGCCGGCCCGGGTGATCGTGCCGATCGGCGGGGTGACGAGGTCCTCGCGCGTGACCAGCACGTCCTGCCGCAGCAGGTGCTTCTGGTGCGGGCCGGGCATGCGCTCGTCGAACACGGCCTGCGCGAGCGGGATCAGCGCCGGATGCGCGACCCAGGTGCCGTCGTGGCCGGCGGTGACCTCGCGCAGCTTGTCGGCGCGCACCTTCGCCAGCGCGGCCGCGTTCGCCGCCTCGTCGCCGGAGATCGGGATCTGCGCGGCCATGCCGCCCATCGCATGCGCGCCGCGGCGATGGCAGGTCTGGATCAGCAGTTCCGAATAGGCGCGCAGGAAGGGCTGGGTCATCGTCACCTGGCCGCGCTCGGGCAGCACCTTGTCGCGATGGCGGCGGAAGGTCTTGATGTAGGAGAAGACGTAGTCCCAGCGGCCACAGTTGAGGCCGGCGACGCGCTCGCGCAGGGCGTGCAGGATCTCGTCCATCTCGAACACCGCCGGCAGCGTCTCGATCAGCACGGTCACCCTGATCTGCCCGCGCGGCAGGCCGAGCTCGGCCTCCATGTGCGCCAGCGCCTCGTTCCAGAGCGCGGCCTCCTCCATGGACTCAAGCTTGGGCAGGTAGAAGTAGGGGCCGCGGTCCTTCGCCGCCAGGGCGCGCGCGTTGTGGAAGGCGAACAGGCCGGCGTCGAACAGGCTGCCGGACATGGGCTCGCCGTCGACGAGCACGTGCTTCTCGTCCAGGTGCCAGCCGCGCGGGCGGACCATCAGCACCGCCTGCTCCTCGAACGGGCGCAGGGTGTAGTGGCGGCTGCCGTCGGGGGCCATCCAGTCCAGCGTGCCGGCCACGGCGCCGCGCAGGGCGCGCTGGCCGGTGACGAGGTTCGGCCAGGTCGGGGACGTGGAGTCCTCGAAGTCGGCCATGTAGACCCTGGCGCCGGAGTTCAGGGCGTTGATGACCATCTTCGGGTCGACCGGGCCGGTGATCTCGACCCGGCGGTCCTGCAGCGCGGCCGGCAGGGGCGCCACCTGCCAGTCGGCCGCGCGGATATGGGCGGTGTCGGGGCGGAAGTCGGGCACCGCGCCGGCGTCGAAGGAGGCCTGGCGGATGCGGCGGGCCTGCAGGCGGCGGCGGCGCTCGGGCTCGAAGCGGCGGTGCAGGCCGGCCAGGAAGGCCAGCGCGGCGGGCGTGAGGATCCCGTCCTGCCCCGTGGCCCGCGCGGTCACCTCGATCCCCAGACCCTCCCCGGTCTCCAGCAGCACTGCCGACATCGCATCACCTCATGGCCGTTTCCGATGAACGGACCATGCGCCCCGGTACGGGTATTTGACAAACAAGTTTTGGCAATGCGATGTATTTGGAAACCGAATACACGCGGCCTTCATGACCGGGAAATCACCCGCACGCTTCGCTTACAAGGCCGACCGGCTCAAGCCGCTGCGGGCGTTCTGCCAGGTGGCCCGGCTGGGGTCGGTCTCGCGCGCCGCCGAGGCGCTGTTCCTGAGCCAGCCGGCCGTGACCCTGCAGCTGCAGGCGCTGGAGCGCGACGTCGGCCTGCCGCTGCTGGAGCGCAACGGCCGCCGGCTCTCGCTCACGCGGGAAGGCGAGGCGCTCTACGACCTCGCCCGCCCGCTGGTGGAAGGCCTCGACAACCTCGACGCGATGTTCCGCGACCGCATCCGCGGCCTGGACGCCGGCGAGCTGCACGTGGCGGCCGGCAGCTCGACCATCGTCTACCTGCTGCCGCGCATCGTCGAAGCCTTCCGCGCCGAGCACCCCGACATCCGCCTGATCCTGCACAACGTGACCGGCCCGCGCGGGCTGAACCTCCTGCGCGACGACGGCGCGGACCTCGCGGTGGGCTCCATGCTCGACGTGCCCGGGGACCTGGCCTGGCAGCCGGTGGTGTCCTACGACCCCATGCTGATCACGCCGCGCGACCACCCGCTGGCCACCAGGGCCGACGTCGAGCTGGCGGACCTGTCGCCCTACGGGCTGATCCTGCCGCCGCAGCGGCAGACCACCTACCGCATGGTCGACCTCGTCTTCCAGCGCGCGCACGTGCCCTACACCGTCGCTCTCGAGGTGGGCGGCTGGGAGGTGATCAAGCAGTACGTGGCGATGGGCCTGGGCATCTCGATCGTCACCGCGATCTGCCTCGGCCCGGCCGACGCCGCCCGGCTGGCGTCGCGCTCGCTCTCGCGCTTCTTCCCGGCGCGCAGCTACGGCGTGGTGACGCGCCGCGGGCGGCACCTGTCGCCACAGGCCAGGGCGTTCATCGAACTGGTGCACCGCCTGGGCGGTGCACCCGCGGGGGAATGAGCGCGGCCTTGGCCATGCGCGCCGCGGCAGTTTCAGACGACACAGGCCCGCGCCGTTCCGCGTCCGCCGCTGCATGCGCGCAGCCCGTGGAAGCCGCCTAGATCCCGCGCCGCTTCCCCTGCCATGGCGCGTACCAGGCGCGGATGCGCGCCATGTCGGCCTCCAGGTCTTCGCCCATGTGCCAGAGCGGACCGATGCCGATGACCTTGTCGGGATAGTGGAAGTACACGAGCAGCACCGGCACGTCGGCGAGCCGCGCGATCTTCCAGAACCCGCTCTTCCACTTCTCCACGCGCCGCCGCGTGCCCTCCGGCGCGAGCGCGAACCACAGGCGGTCGGCCGCGCGGATCATCGCGGCAGCCTGCTCGGCCACGCCGCGCGCATTGCCGCGGTCCACCGGGATGACGCCCAGCCTGCGCAGCAGCGCGCCCAGCAAAGGCACCCGGAACAGCGTGTCCTTGCCGAGGATGTGCGCATCCAGGCCCAGCGCCAGCTTGGCGGCAAAGCCCCAGACGCCGTCCCAGTTCGACGAATGCGGCGCGCAGATCAGAACGAGTTTCGGAACGTCGGGCAGCTCGCCGGCCATGCGCCAGCCACCCAGGCGCAGCACCGTGCACCCCAGCCAGCGGCTGAACACGCCCGGGCGCACGCGTGGCACGTTCGGCGGCAGCGCGGGCACGCGGCCGGGTTCGCCCACGTGGGGCGGGGGTGCATCGGTCATGCGATCAGTCCCAGTCCCGTCGGCCGCGCTCGCGCTTGATCGTACTGCGCTCGCGCTTGGCGCCCAGGCGGCGCTCCCTGGATGCACGCGTGGGCTTGGTCGCCTTGCGCGGCTTGGGCACGTGCAGCCCGGCCTCGATGAAGGCGGCGAGCCTTTCCCGCGCGTCCTGGCGGTTGCGCTCCTGGGTGCGGAAGCGCTGCGCACTGATCACCAGCACCCCCTCGGAGGTGACGCGGCGGTCGCGGCGGGCAAGCAGGCGCTCGCGCAGCGCGTCGCCCAGCGAGGGCGAGTTGGCGATGTCGAAGCGCAGCTCCACCGCGGTGGCGACCTTGTTGACGTTCTGCCCGCCCGGCCCCGCCGCGCGCACGAAGCGCTCGACGAGCTCGGATTCGGGGATGGCGGGCGGCGTGTTCATGCTGCGCGGGATTCTACGGGTGGCGCCGTCGGCGCATTGACGGCCTTCGCGACGGCGCGCACCTGTCCACGAAGATCCAAACCCGGCAGCCTGCGCCGGCATCGCGCGATCCGAGCCGGGCCGTGCGCGGGGCGGCGCAGGCGTGGTCGATCAGGGCCCGACCGACGCCGCCCAGTCCGGCGACGCAGGAAACAGCGCCAGCGCCTTCGCGAACTCCGCATCCACGTCCGCCTGCACCGAGAGCCTGTCGCCCGTGGCCGGATGCAGGAAGGCCAGCCCGCGTGCATGCAGCAGCATGCGGTGGATGCCCAGCATGCGGAAGGCGCGGTTGTGGCGGCCGTCGCCATGGCTGGTGTCGCCGATCAGGTGGTGCGAAAGGTGCTTGAGGTGCCGGCGGATCTGCCGGAAGCGCCCGGTCTGCGGCCGGGCCTCGAGCCAGGCGTAGCGCGAGGTCGGAAACCCCGCGGACGGGATGTCGAGCTCGGCGGTGGCCAGGCGACGGAAGTGGGTGACCGCGGGCTTCTTCTCCGGCTTGCCCGGCCCGCCGTCGAGCGCATGGTCGACGGTGAACTCGAGCTCCGCCGGCCAGCCGCGGCAGATCGCCCAGTACGTCTTCTCCACCTCGTGCGACATCAGCATGCGCCCCAGCGCGGAGGCCGTGTCCCGGTCGAAGGCCAGCAGCAGGCAGCCGCTGGTGGCGCGGTCGAGCCGGTGCACGAGGAAGACCGCGCGCCCGAACTGCTCGCGCAGGCGGTCGGCGGCGAAGTCGGTCTCGCCGCGGGCGAGCGCGCTGTCGTGGACCATGAGGCCCGCGGGTTTCGCGACCACCGCAAGGTGCGCGTCCACGTGCAGCACGGGCAGGGCGAGGTCGGTCATGGGCACTCCGCGGCGGGCGCACAGTGTCGCAGCGCGCGTCGCCCGCCGCGACGCCGCCCACGCGGGCACGACCGCGGCGCTCGCTAGAATCCCGCGATGACCACGCCGCTTCCGCCCATCGACACCGTACGCGACTACCTCACCGGCCTGCAGGACCGCATCTGCGCGGGCATCGAGGCGGCCGACGCCGGCGCCCGCTTCCGCGAGGACGCCTGGACGAAGGACCCGGACGCCTCGCCGATCCGCGGCGGTGGCCGCACCCGCGTCCTGCGCGAGGGCGCGGTGTTCGAGCAGGCCGGCATCGGCTTCTCCGACGTGGCCGGCGACCGCCTGCCACCGTCGGCCACCGCCAACCGGCCCGAGCTCGCGGGCGCGTCGTGGCGCGCGGTCGGCGTCTCGCTGGTCTTCCATCCACGCAATCCCTACGTGCCCACCACGCATGCCAACGTGCGCCACTTCCGCGCCGAGCGGGACGGCGAGACGGTGGCCTGGTGGTTCGGTGGCGGCTTCGACCTCACCCCCTTCTACCCCTTCGACGAGGACGTGCTGCACTGGCACCGCGTGGCCCGCGCGCTGTGCGAGCCTTTCGGCGGCCAGGCGCGCTACCAGGCGCACAAGCGCTGGTGCGACGAGTACTTCTTCCTGAAGCACCGCGATGAAACCCGCGGAGTGGGCGGGCTGTTCTTCGACGACCTGCACGGCGAGTTCGAGACCGAGTTCGCCTACCTGCGCGCGGTGGGCGATGGCTTCCTCGACGCCTACCTGCCCATCGTCGAGCGACGCCGCGACATGCCCTTCGGTGAGCGCGAGCGGCAGTTCCAGCTCTACCGGCGCGGCCGCTACGTGGAGTTCAACCTGGTCTTCGACCGCGGCACGCTGTTCGGCCTGCAGTCGGGCGGGCGCACGGAGTCGATCCTGATGAGCCTGCCGCCGCTGGTGCGCTGGGAGTATGGCTACGTGCCGGAGCCGGGCTCGCCGGAAGCGCGCCTGGCCGACTACCTGCGGCCGCGTGACTGGCTGGCGGAACCGGCCGCCGGCTGATCCGTTACGGCAGCGGGCCTTGATGGGGGGCGACTGGCGCACGCGGCTCCGACAGGGCAGCCGCTCCAGCGTCGCCGGCATCGACCTTCGACTTGAGCGCTTCCGCGATCGAGAACACCCACGGCCGCATCGCGAGCGCGACGCCGACGCTGTGCCGGCGCGCGCTCGGCAGCTCCGCATCCAGCTCCGCCAGCTCGGCCACCTCCGCCGAAAGGCGCTGCAGCTTGCGCCGCAGGATGTCGATCGACGCCTCGCTCAACTCGCGAACTTCGAACCGCAGCAGGGTGCGCTCGCCGTCGAAGCGATCGTGGAGGAACTCGCGCAGGACCTGCGCGCCGTAGCGCTTGCGCACCGGGCCGTCGCTGCGCCAGGCGAAGTCCTGCGCCACGCGCAGGCGCACGCGATCGGCCGGCAGCAGCTCGATCAGTCCCAGGCGATCGAGCCGCGCGAGCAGCACCGTGCAGGCGGTGCCGCGCAGGTCGAACTCGCGCGCGATCTCCTCCACGCTGCGCCCCCCGACCAGCAGGTGGAACAGCAGCAGCAGGCGCGGGTCGGCAGCCAGGGCGCGCTCCTGCTCCAGACCCAGCACGCGCGGCAGGCGCGCGCTCGCCTTGGCCTGGCGCGCCAGTTCCGCGAGATCGGTGCCCGCGATGTCGGCCAACTGCAGCATCTGCTCGAGGCTCAGCCGTCCGCGCGAGAGCATGCGCTTGATGCTGGCCTCCGACAGGCGCATGCGCGTGGCCACCGCGGCATAGGTCAGGCCCTGGCGGCGCAAGGCGCGCTTGAGCGCGTCGACCAGCGCGGCCGGGTTGGCGGTGGGCGTCGCGGAGTCCATCGACGTAGCGGCTCGCGGTACGGGCGGTATCGCCAAACGCTACTTTGCACGGCGGGCTTGCGTGGCGCTACCCGGGCGCGGTCCGCTGGCGTCGGTACGCACTGGAGACGCCCGTGGCCGCATCCCTTCTCGACGATCCGCTGCTGCGCAACGACTGCCACAGCCGACTCAACCCGACGCGGCATGCGCGCATCGAGCGGCCGCGCTCGCCGGAGCATGTCGCCGACCTGCTGCACCGCGCGGCGCGGTCGGGGCAGCGCGTCGCCGTGGCAGGCGCGCAGCACGCGATGGGCGGGCAGCAGTTCGCCGAGGGCGGCTGGCTGCTCGACAGCTCCGCGCTGGACGGCGTCACGGAGTTCGACCGGACGCGCGGGCTCGTGCGCTGTGGCGCAGGCACACGCTGGCCGGCGTTGCAGCGCTTCCTCGCGGCACGGCGCGCGCGATCCGGCGAGGGCTGGGCGCTGCGTCAGAAGCAGACGGGCGCCGACGACTTCAGCCTCGGCGGCGCGCTGGCAGCCAACATCCACGGACGTGGGCTCGACCTGCGCCCATTCGTCGAGGACGTCGAGGCCTTCACGCTCGTCACGCCGGATGGCCGGATCCACCGCGTCGACCGCGCCGTCGCGCCGGATACGTTCGCGCTCGCGGTGGGCGGCTACGGCATGTTCGGCGTGGTCACCGACGTCACGCTGCGCCTTACGCCGCGCAGGGTGCTGAGGCGGTGCGTCTCGCTGATCCGCCGCGCAGAGCTCCACGCAGCCTTCGAGCAGGCCCGTGCGGACGGCGCGCTCTACGGCGATTTCCAGTTCGCGATCGCACCGGACAGCCGCGACTTCCTCGATCTCGGCGTGTTCTCCGTCTATCTGCCGTGCGAGGGCACGGCCGACGCGGCGCACCAGCTTTCCGCCATGCACTGGCGCGAACTGCTCACCCTTGCCCACACCGACAAGACCGCGGCGTTCCGGCGCTACAGCGAGTTCTACCTGTCGACCGACGGACAGCGCTACGGCAGCGACGACCACCAGTTCGGCGTGTACCTCGACGGATACCACGACGCGATCGACACCTGCCTCGGCCACCGCGGCTCCGAGCTCATCACCGAGCTCTACGTGCCGCGCGCGTCGATCGCGCCCTTTCTCGCGGTCCTCGCCGAGGACTGCCGGCGTCACCGGATCGACGTCATCTACGGCACCGTCCGGCAGATCCGCGCCGAACACGAGACGCGCCTGCGCTGGGCACGGCAGGACTGGGCCTGCCTGGTGCTCAACGTCCACGTCCACCACGATGCCGACGGAGGCCGGCGCGTCCGCGCCGACATGCAGCGCTTCATCGACCGCGCGCTGGAACTGGGCGGCAGCTTCTATCTGACCTACCACGGCCATGCGCGCCCGGACCAGCTGCGCGCCGCCTACCCGGACATCGACGAGGTGCTGGCGACCAAGCGCGCCCGCGATCCGCAGGAGGTCCTCGCCAGCGACTGGTACTGCGCATTGCGGGACGCACTTCGGGGCGCGGCGGCATGAAGCCCGGGGCCGCGAGCGCGACCGCGTTGCTGGTCGCCACGTCGCTGGTGCGCCAGGGGCCGGCGCACGGGCTGCCTTCGACCGCCGTCGAGGTCGCGCAGCGCGCGGTCGACGCGGCGCGCGGGTCATGGGCCGGGCTGGCGCGGCACCGGCCCGGGCGCTGGCTCCTGGCCCTCGCCGAGGGCGTCATCCTGCCCGGACTCGCAGCCCACCACTGCGCGCGCAAGGCATGGATCTGGACGCGCCTGCGTCGGCCCGCCGTCGCCGACGGCGCGGTGGTCTGGGCAGGCGTGGGATTCGACGGGCTCGGCCGCGCGCTGCTGCGGCATGCACCGCGCGTGACGGTCGTCGAGACCGACCACCCGGACACGCTGCGGCTGCGGCGCGCATGGCTCGGCGATGACGGGGTCACGATGCAGGCGGTCGCGCTTCCGCACGGGATCGATACCTTGGCCGCCGCTTGCACCGGGCGGCCGGCGACCCTCGTCTGCGAAGGCGTGCTGATGTACCTGGCGAGACGGGACGTCGTCGACATGCTGCGGCGACTGGTCGCACTGCCGGCGCCGCCGCGGCTCATCTTCTCCGCGCTGGACACGCGGGCGACCGGTGACGTGGGATTCCACGGGCACGGGACGCTGGCGCGGCGGTGGCTCGACCGCCACGGCGAGCCCTTCCGATGGCGCGCGCGCCCCGCGTCCGTGCAGCGCTGCCTCGCCCGGGCCGGCTACCGGGTGACGGCACAATGGGACGGACGCGGATTCGGGGAATACGTGATCGAGGCCGAGCACGCACGCCCGCCGGTGCCAGCCGCGATCACCGGCCGGCCGGCAGCGAAGCCCGCCAGGGTCGCATCGATCCCGCGGCCGCAGGCCTGACGCCGGGCACGCGAAACCTCGGATCGCGGGCAGTAAAAAGCCCCGCAGGCAGGGGGGGCCGGCGGGGCTGGAGGAACGGGGTCTGGGGAGGGACCTTACGTTCCGGGGGATCACTCCAGGGGAGGGGAGGATCAGCGCCGGGCGTTGCACCCGGCGCAGGCAAATGAGACCACTTCGCAGATGCATGATTCGTGAAGGCAACGGTTAATGAACCGTGCGGGTTCATGACCGATTAAGCGCCCGAAAGCCGCTTGTGAACCCGATCACGGCGCTGGGATCGTACTGTCCGGACCGGCCGTTCGCCTGCGTTTTTCACCCGTTGCCGCAGAAGCCTCGACGCCGCCGTCACGCCCCGACCGCGCAGGGACCGGGAGCATCCGGACACCGGCCGACGAGCGGTCAGTGCGCCTCGTCCCAGTTGCGCCCCACCCCGGCCTCGACCTCCAGCGGCACCTTGAGCTCGGCCGCCGCGGCCATGCGCCGCTTCACCTCGTCGACCAGCTCGGGCACGAAGGCCTCCTCGACCTCGAAGACGAGTTCGTCGTGGACCTGCAGCACCATCAGCGCCCGCGCGGCGTGCGCCTGCAACCAGCCGTGGATGTCGATCATCGCCCGCTTGATGATGTCGGCGGCGGTGCCCTGCATCGGCGCGTTGATCGCCGCGCGCTCGGCGCCCGAGCGCAGGCCCTGGTTGCGCGCGTTGATGTTCTCCAAGTACAGGCGACGGCCGAACACGGTCTCGACGAAACCCTGATCGCGCGCCTGCTGGCGCGTGCGGTCCATGTACTCGCGCACGCCGGGATAACGGGCGAAGTACAGCGCGATGTAGTCCTGCGCCTCGCCCCGCGAGATACCCAGCCGCGTGGCCAGGCCGAAGGCGCTCATGCCGTACATCAGGCCGAAGTTGATCGCCTTGGCCGCGCGGCGCTCGCCCGGCTCCACGGTCTCGATCGTCTTACCGAAGACTTCCGCAGCCGTGGCAGTGTGCACGTCGACGTTCGAGGTGAAGGCGCGTAGCAGCGCCGGGTCTTCGGAAAGGTGCGCCATGATGCGCAGCTCGATCTGCGAGTAGTCACAGGCCACGATGCGGCGCCCTTGCGGCGCCACGAACGCGGTGCGGATGCGGCGGCCGTCGTCGGTGCGGATCGGGATGTTCTGCAGGTTCGGATCGCTCGATGCCAGCCGCCCCGTCGCCGCGCCCGCCTGGTGGAAGCTGGTGTGCAGGCGCTGCGTGCGCGGGTTGAGCATTTCGGGGAGCTTGTCGGTATAGGTGCCGCGCAGCTTGGCCAGGCCGCGGTAATCGAGGATCAGGCGCGGCAGCTCGTGCTGGTCGGCGATGGCCTCCAGCGCTTCCTCGTTGGCCGACGGGCCGCCGCTGGGCGTCTTCACCAGCGCGGGCAGCCCGAGCTCGTCATAAAGCAGCGCGCAGACCTGCTTGGGCGAATCCAGGTTGAAGCTGCGGCCGGCCACCTCGGTGGCGCGCTGCTGCAGTTCGAGCATGCGCCGCGCCAGGTCGGCCGACTGCCGGCGCAGCTCGTCGGCGTCGATCATCACGCCATTGGCCTCGATGCGCTCAAGCACCGGGATCAGCGGGATCTCGATCTCGCGATAGACGCGCTCCAGCGCCGGCACCTCGCGCAGCTTCGGCGCGAGCACGCGGTGAAGGCGCAGGGTGACGTCGGCGTCCTCGGCGGCGTAGCGCGTGGCGTCGTCGAGCGCGACCTGCGAGAACGGGATCGCCTTGGCGCCCTTGCCCGCGACGTCGGCGTACTTGACCGTGTCGTAGCCCAGGTACTTCTTCGCCAGCGAGTCCATGTCGTGCCGCGTGGCGGTGGCGTTGAGCACGAAGCTCTCGAGCATGGTGTCGTCGGCATAGCCGCGCACGTTCACGCCATGGCAGCGCAGCACATGGATGTCGTACTTGCCGTGCTGGCCGAGCTTGCGCTTGCCCGCATCCGCAAGAATCGGCCCGAGCGCGCGCAGCACCGCGGCCCTGTCCAGCTGCGCCGGCGCGCCGGGGTAGTCGTGCGCGACCGGGATGTAGCAGGCGTGGCCGGGTTCGACGGCGAAGCTCAGGCCGACGAGGTTGGCGCAGAGCGCGTCCAGCGAATCGGTCTCGGTGTCGAAGGCGAACTCGGGCGCCGCGCGCAGTTTTTCGACCCAGGCCTCGAGCTGCTGCTGCGTCAGCACCGTCTCGTATTCGCCGCGGGCCGCCAGCGCGGGATCGGGCGCCAGGGCGGCCGGCGCCTCGCGGCCGATCGACGAGATGCCCGGCCCCGACGACGCGGTGCCGTTCTCCAGCTCGCGCAGCGCCGAGCGCAGGCCGTAGCGGCCGAACAGCTCGCGCAGCGCGTCCATGTCGCGCTCGCGCAGGGCGAGGTCGGTCGGGCCGACCTCGAGTTCGCAGTCCAGGCGGATGGTGGTGAGCTGGCGGTTGAGCGGCAGCCGGTCGAGCACGCGCTTGAGGTTCTCGCCGACCTTGCCCTTGATCGCGTCGGCATGGGCGATCACGCCGTCCAGCGAGCCGTACTCGGCCAGCCATTTGGCCGCTGTCTTGGGTCCGCACTTCTCCACGCCGGGGATGTTGTCGACGCTGTCGCCCATCAGCGAGAGGAAGTCCACGATCTGGTCCGGCCGCACGCCGAACTTCTCGATCACGCGCTGCGTGGAATCCAGGCGGCTTCCGCTCATGGTGTTGACCATGGCGACGCCGCGGCCGTCGACCGGGTCGCGCACGAGCTGGGCGAAATCCTTGTCGGAGGTCGAGACGATGACGTCCAGGCCCTCGTCGAAGCCGCGCAGCGCGAGCGTGCCGATCACGTCGTCGGCCTCGACTCCCGGCACGTTGAGGATGGTGATGCCCAGCGCGTGCACGATGTCGCACAGCGGCTTGACCTGCGCGCGCAGCTCCTCGGGCATCGGGGGGCGGTGGGCCTTGTAGGCCGGGTCGAGGGCTTCGCGGAACGTGGGCCCGCTGGCGTCGACCACGTAGGCCACGTAATCCGGCTTCTCGGCCAGGATCGACTTGAGCATGTTGACCACGCCGAACAGGGCACCCGTGGGCTCGCCATGCTCGTTGGTGAGCGGCGGCAGGGCATGGAAGGCGCGGTAGAGGTAACTGGATCCGTCGATCAGGACGAGCTTCTTCATCCGGCGATTGTAGGCCGCCGCCATCGCAGCACCTGAGCCGGCGCGTTCACGGCGGTGCGGCCTTAGGATGGACACCCACCCCGGAGACCGCCGCCATGCGCACCGCCCTGCCCCTGCTCGCCGCTCTCGTGCTCACCGCCTGCGCGAGCCTGCCGGCCGACCCGACCGCCACGCTCGCCGGTGCGGCCGTGGTCACCCGCACCGAGTCCAACGGCGACACCATAAGCGAGTACCGCGTGGCCGGGCAGCTTCGCATCGTGAAGATCGTCCCCAAGGTCGGCGTCACCTACTACCTGATCGATGACGACAATGACGGCCGGCTGGACCGCCGCCAGGGCGACGGCCCGATCTCGCCGGTGAACTACACCCTCTTCCGCTGGTGAGCCTCAGCGCCCCGGCGGCGTGCCGAACAGCATCGCGCGTTCGGCATCGGTGAGCGGCTTCGAATAGGACGCCGTGGCCTCGGCATAGGTGCGCTGCGTCGCCGGCCGCTGGCCGACCTGCAGGAACCAGCGTTTCAGGTGGGGCGTGGCGTCCAGGTCCTGCCGGTGCGCCTCGTGCGGGACGATCCACGGGTAGATGGCCATGTCGGCGATCGTGTACGCATCGCCGGCCACGAATTCGCGATCGGCCAGGCGCCTGTCGAGCACGCCGTAGAGCCGCGCGGTCTCGCGCACGTAGCGGTCGATCGCGTACGGGATCTTCTCCGGCGCGTAGACGTTGAAATGCCCGTTCTGTCCGGCCATCGGGCCCAGCCCGCCCATCTGCCAGAACAGCCACTGCAGCACCTCGGCCCGGCCACGGATGTCCTGCGGGATGAAGCGGCCGGTCTTCTCGGCCAGATACAGCAAGATGGCGCCGGACTCGAACAGGCTCAGCGGCGCGCCACCGTCGGCGGGCGCGTGGTCGACGATGGCCGGGATGCGGTTGTTCGGCGCGATGGCGAGAAATTCCGGCCTGAACTGGTCGCCTGCGCGGATGTCGACCGGGACGATGCGGTGCGCAAGGCCGGTTTCCTCCAGGAACAGGCGGATCTTGTAGCCGTTGGGCGTGGCCCAGTAATGGAGGTCGATCATGGCCGCTCCGCGCGCAGGGGAAGGGCGATGCTAGGCCGCGGCGCGTTGCGCGACGTGGTGGCCGCACGCACGCACGCAGCGTTGCGCGGGTTGACCGGGCGACGACCTCCCCGGGGCTAGCGTCGGGCTTCTTCGACCGAGCATCGCCATGGATCGACAGACCGGCGACATCCCGGCGCCGCGGGGCCCGCTGCGGGGCCTGCGCGAGCGGCTGCGCCCCGCGAAGGACGGCCTGCCCGCGTGCATCCGCGAGGCCATGGAGCCCCTGCCGGACATCGACGACCGGGCCTTCGCCGAGGCCTTCGACCGCTATGCCGGCTGCCGCGTGGTGCTGCTCGGCGAGGCCAGCCACGGCACGTCCGAGTTCTACCGGGCGCGCGCGGCGATCACGAAGCGGCTGGTGGAGCGCCATGGCTTCCGGATCGTGGCGGCCGAGGCGGACTGGCCCGACGCCGCCGTCATCGACCGCCACGTGCGCCACCGCGAGCCGCATGCCGACGCCGAGCCCCCGTTCACCCGCTTCCCCACCTGGATGTGGCGCAACGCGGAGGCCGCCGCGCTGTTTCGCTGGATGCGCCAGTGGAACGCGGGCCGGCCGCTGGAGGCGCGCGCGGGCTTCTACGGGCTCGACCTCTACAGCCTCCACGCTTCGATACGCGCCGTGATCGACTACCTGGACGACGTCGATCCCGAAACCGCCAGCCTCGCGCGCGAGCGCTACGCCTGCCTCACGCCCTGGGCGAAGGACCCCGCGCACTACGGACTGGCGGCGCTGACCTACGGGCATGCCCGGTGCGAGGACGCGGTGCTGGCGATGCTGCGCGAGATGATGGAGCGGCGCGTGGAGTTCGTGGCGCGCGACGGTGCCGACTGGCTGGAAGCCGCGGCCAATGCGCGGCTGGTGGCCAATGCCGAGAACGACTACCGCGCCATGTACCGCGGCGCGGCCGAGTCCTGGAACGTCCGCGACGCGCACATGGCCGAGACGCTGATCCAGGTGATGAAGGCGCATGGCGAGACCTCGCGCGCGGTGGTCTGGGCGCACGACTCGCACATCGGCGATGCACGCTTCACCGACATGGGCCGCGAGCGCGGCGAGCTCAACCTGGGCCAGCTCTGCCGCGAGCAGTTCGGGCACGAGGCCGCGCTGATCGGCTTCGGCACGCACACCGGCACGGTGGCGGCCGCCGGCGACTGGGACGCGCCGATGCGGATCATGCAGGTGCGGCCCTCGCTCGCGGGCTCGGTCGAACGCCAGTTCCACGATGCGGGCCAGCCGCGTGGCGTGCTGCACCTGCGCGAGGCCGACCCGGACCTGCGCGCCGAGCTGCTCGCCGACCGGCTGGAGCGCTTCATCGGCGTGATCTACCGGCCGGACACCGAGCGCTGGAGCCACTACGCCGAGGTTTCGCTGCCCAGGCAGTTCGACGCCTACGTCTGGTTCGACCAGACGCGGGCGGTGGAGGCACTGGACGGCCCGCACCGCAGCGGCGTGCCCGAGACGTATCCCTTCGGCGTCTGAACGCGGCCGCTTGATGCGGCGGTCACCTGCGGGCGCGGAGCATCGCCGCATGCCGCCCGTCGACGCCGCCGCCGTGCCCGATACCGCGCTCTGGATGCTGCTGGGCGGCGTCGTGTTCCCGGTCTGGCTCGGCGCGGGCCTGCTCGACTACGCCATCCACTACCGCCAGCGCATCGAGCACAGCGCCGGCCCCTACGAGTCGGCGCTGCATCTGCTGCAGGCGCTCGAGGTCGGCGCACCGGTGCTGATCGTGCTGTTTCTCGAGGTCACCGCGCCCGTGTTCCTCGCGTTGCTGGCCCTCGTGTTGCTGCACGCCTGGACGTCGTGGCGCGACACCTGCTTCGCGGCCTCGGTGCGCGCGGTCGGCCCGGCCGAGCAGAAGGTGCATGCGGTGCTCGACATGGCCCCGTGGTTCGCGCTGGCGCTGCTGGCGCTGATCCATCGCGAGGCGCTCGCGCCGCTGCTCGGCCCGGGCACCGCCGACTGGAGCCTGCGCCTGCGCGAGGCGCCGTTCCCGCCGTGGCTCGTCGTCGCCGTGCTCGCGGCATCGCTGGCCTGCGGGCTGCTGCCGGCCATCGCCGAACTGCGGCGTGGCCGGCGTGCACTGGCCGCGCGGCAGCCGCCCGCCGCCCGCGCCGGCTGACGCGTCGGCGCGGCCGCCTGCCGGTGCTTCGACCGAGCGCCGCTAACGGGACGCGTGCGGCATGCGCCTTTCCGCCCCGGCTGCGGCACACTGCACGCGCCCGTCCGAGGTCGCCATGTCCCATCACGCCGCCCACCCCGTCCCCGAGTCCTTCGCAGCCACCGCGCGCACCCGTGCGGAGGACTATGCCCGGCTGTACGAAGAATCCCTGCGCGATCCGGAAGGTTTCTGGGGCCGCGTCGCGCAGCGCATCGACTGGATGCGGGCCCCGACGCGCATCAAGGACGTGAGCTTCCGTGTCGAGGATTTCCGCATCCGCTGGTTCGAGGACGGCCAGCTCAACGCCAGCGTGAACTGCCTGGACCGCCACCTCGCCACGCGCGGCGACAAGCCGGCGCTGATCTGCGAGGCCGACGACCCGTCCAAGGAGGCGCGCCACGTCAGCTACCGCGAGCTGCACGCGCGCGTCTGCCGCCTGGCGAACGCCATGCGCCGGCTCGGCCTGCGCCGCGGCGATCGCGTGACGATCTACCTGCCGATGATCGACGAGGCGGTGGTGGCCATGCTCGCCTGCGCGCGCATCGGCGCGGTGCATTCGGTGGTGTTCGGCGGCTTCGCGCCGCAGTCGATCGCCGATCGCATCGCCGATTGCGGCAGCAAGCTCGTCATCACCGCCGACGAGGGCTGCCGCGGCGGCAAGCGCGTGCCGCTCAAGGCCAATGTCGACGCCGCGCTCCGCCTGCCCGGCACGAACTCGGTGGAAACGGTGCTGGTGGTGCGCCACACCGGCGCCGGCATCGACATGCAGATGCCGCGCGACCGCTGGATGCACGCCGTCACCGACGGCCAGCCCGACACCTGCGAGCCGGAGGCAATGAATGCGGAGGATCCGCTGTTCATCCTCTACACCTCGGGCAGCACGGGAAAGCCCAAGGGTGTCCTGCACACCACCGGCGGATACCTGGTGCATGCCAGCTACACGCACGAGCAGGTCTTCGACCTGCGCGAGGACGACGTCTACTGGTGCACGGCCGACGTGGGCTGGATCACCGGCCACAGCTACATCGTCTACGGCCCGCTGGCCAACGGCGCGACCGCGCTGGTGTTCGAGGGCGTGCCGAGCTTCCCGGACACCTCGCGCTTCTGGCAGGTCATCGACCGCCACCGGGTCACGATCTTCTACACTGCGCCCACCGCCATCCGCGCGCTGATGCGCGAGGGCGACGCGCCGGTGCGGCGCACCTCGCGCGCCTCCCTGCGCCTGCTGGGCAGCGTGGGCGAGCCGATCAATCCCGAGGCCTGGGAGTGGTACTACAACGTGGTGGGCGAGGGCCGCTGCCCCATCGTCGACACCTGGTGGCAGACCGAAACCGGCGGCATCCTCATCTCGCCACTGCCGGGCGCCACCCCGCTCAAGCCCGGCTCGGCGACGAAGCCGTTCTTCGGCGTGCAGCCGGCGCTGGTCGACACCGCGGGGCAGGTCCTCGAAGGCGCGGCCGAGGGCAACCTCGTTCTGCTCGACTCCTGGCCCGGGCAGATGCGCACGGTCTACGGCGACCACCAGCGCTTCATCGACACCTACTTCAAGGCCTATCCCGGCATGTACTTCACCGGCGACGGCTGCCGCCGCGACGCCGACGGCGACTACTGGATCACCGGCCGCGTGGACGACGTCATCAACGTCTCCGGCCACCGCATCGGTACCGCGGAAGTCGAAAGCGCGCTGGTGGAGGACCATCGCGTGGCCGAGGCGGCGGTCGTGGGCTTTCCGCACGACCTCAAGGGCCAGGGCATCTACGCCTTCGTGACGCTCAAGTCCGGCGTCGAGCCCAGCGATGCCCTGCGCGGCGAACTGGTGCAGGTGGTGCGCCGGGAGATCGGCCCCATCGCCACGCCCGATGCCATCCAGTGGGCGCCGGGTCTGCCGAAGACGCGCTCGGGCAAGATCATGCGGCGCATCCTGCGCAAGATCGCGGAGAACGCACCCGAGCAGTTGGGCGACACGTCCACGCTGGCCGACGCGGGCGTGGTGGAGTCGCTGGTCGCCAACCGCGTTCCAACCGGCCCGACGTGAGGCGCGGCCATCGGCCCAGGCGCCAGCGCCACCGACCGCGCGCGCACACGACGCGCCGGCCGTGCTTCAGCCGGCCAGGCTGGCGCCGTCGATCACGAAGCGGTACTTCACGTCCGAACGCAGCATGCGTTCGTAGGCCTCGTTGATCGCCTGCGCCGGAATCAGCTCGATGTCCGAGACGATGCCGTGCTCGGCGCAGAAATCGAGCATTTCCTGCGTTTCGCGAATGCCGCCGATCAGGGAGCCGGCGATGGAGCGGCGACCGAAGATCAGCGCCCCCACGTTCGGGCTGGGGTGCGGGTCCTCCGGCACGCCGACCAGGCAGAGCGTGCCGTCGCGCTTGAGCAGCACGGTGAAGGCATCGAGCACGTGGCTGGCCGCCACGGTGTCGAGGATGAAGTCGAAGCTGCCGGCATGCTGGGCCATGGCCCCTGCATCGCGCGAGACCACGACCTCGGCGGCGCCCAGCGCCAGCGCGTCCTGCCGCTTGTGCTCGGAGGTGGTGAAGGCGACCACGTGCGCGCCGAGTGCCCGCGCGAGCTTGATGCCCATGTGGCCCAGCCCGCCGATGCCGACGATGCCCACCTTCGAGCCCGGCCCCACCTTCCAGTGGCGCAGCGGCGACCAGGTGGTGATGCCGGCGCAGAGCAGCGGCGCCACCGCGGCCAACTGCTCCCTGGGGTGGTTGATGCGCAGCACGAAGCGCTCGTCGACCACGATGCGCTGCGAGTAGCCGCCCAGCGTGTGGCCCGGCGGGTCCTGCGTGCGCCCGTTGTAGGTGCCGACGAAACCTTTGGCGCAGTACTGCTCCAGGCCGTCGGCGCAGGCCGCGCAGTGCTGGCAGCTGTCGACCATGCAACCCACGCCGACCGTGTCGCCGACGCGAAAGCCATTGACCGCGGCGCCGACCGCGCTCACCTGCCCCACGATCTCGTGCCCGGGCACGCAGGGATAGCGCGTGCCGGACCATTCCGAGCGCACCGTGTGCAGGTCGGAATGGCAGATGCCGCAGTAGGCGATCTCGATCTGCACGTCGCGCGGGCCCGGCGCACGGCGCTCGATGTCCAGTGGCACCAGCGGCTGGTCGGCGGCGTGGGCGCCGTAGGCTTTCGTCGTCATGGCAGGCTCCGGGAGGCGTCAATACTGGCCGCGGCACGTTAGCAGCGCGTGCCGACGCGGCGCCGGCGACGGGGCGCACACTGCGTTGCGCAGGCGCGTAGCAGTGCCCGGACCGGGCGCGGGGTGGGCATCAGTGCGCGCCAAGGGCCCCGGCCAGGTACGCGATCGCCGCGCTCACCTTGGGCGGCACGTGCCGCGCGTAGGGATGCACCGCGTGCACGTCGATGCGTGAACGCACCGCGCCGTCGGGCACGCGCACCAGCGCCCCGGTCTCCAGGTGCGGGGCGGCCAGGTAGTCGGCCAGCAGCGCGGGCCCGCCGCCGCCCAGTGCGACCTGCAACTGCCCCAGCGTGCTGTTGACCGCGGGCCCGGGCCCGATCGGCAACTCCACTCCGGGCACCGACCAGGTGCGCGCGTGCTCGCCGTAGCGCAGGCAGGCATGCCCGCGCAGGTCGTCCACCGACTGCGGAACGCCGCAGCGCTCGAGGTACGCCGGCGAGGCGACGATCGCGCCGGTGATCGTGCCGAGCCGCCGCGCGATCAGCCCCGAGTCGGGCAAGCGGCCGATGCGGATGGCCAGGTCGATGCGCTCGCCGACCAGCTCGACCACGTCGTCGCTGAGCTGCAGCGCGACCTGCAGTTCCGGGTGGCGGGCGGTCAGCCCCGGCAGCAGCGGCGATGCGCGCCACCCGTAGCTCGCCGTCGCGGTCATGCGCAGCAGCCCGCGTCGCACGTCGCGCAACTGCCCCAGGTGCTGCTCGGCGGCATCGGCCTGCTGCACCACGGTGCGGCACTAGCCCAGCAGCGTGCTCCCGGCTTCGGTCGGCTCGACCCGCCGCGTCGTGCGCACCAGCAGGCGCGTGCCCAGGTGCCGCTCCAGCCGCGTGCCCGCCTTGCTCACCGCGCCCTTGGACAGGCCGAGCCGCTGCCCGGCGGCGGTGAAGCCGCCGGCCTCCAGCACCGCGGCGAAGACGGCCATGTCGCCGAGGCGTTCGGTCAGGCGCAGCGCGGGATTGGCATCCATCGGGAAACAAAGAAGCGACGGTGAGCCGGCTTATCGCCAAAGCGCGCCGGCCGGACACTGCGCTCCCGCCCCGAGGAAGCCCCGCCATGCGTCGTTCCGCCTGCTTCGCCACCCTCGCCGCGCCGCTGGCTGCCACCGATGCGGCGGACAGCGAGTCGCCCGCGGGGGCATCCGGCCCGCGGGGCACGCAGGTCGCCCGACGAGCGCGACGGTCCTGCGGGGCGCCGGCTAGACCGCCGAGCGGGCCTGGGGCTCGACCGTGGTCGCCACGTTCGGTGGCATCGAGGCCAGCGTGCACTGGACCGACGCCGGCTACCCCTGGCATGCCAACGACGGCGACGAGCTCTTCGTCGTGCTCGCCGGCACCGTGGACATGCACTGGCGGCGCCCAGGCGGCCCCGCGCAGGTGGCCACGCTGGAGCCGGGCGATCTCTGGCCCGGGAAGGCCGGCATCGAACACCGCGCCGTCCCGCGCGGCGAGGCCCGCGTGCTGGTGATGGAGACGCCGTTCGCGGACACGCTGGTGGATGCCGGCTGAACCGGTTCGTATCCATGGTCCGGCGGGTCGACAGTAAGCCCTGCCGGACGTTGGCAGGGATGTCGCGGCCGGCGCCGGTGCGACGTCGATGCCGGTAGCATCCGCACATGCATTCCACTGGCGTGCTCCGGACAAGACGCATGTGCTTCAGGCCGCTTTCGCAGGCGGACCGCGAGCTGTTCCTGGAGCTCTTCACATGCGCGCAGACGATGCGCTACATCGGAGCGGTGCTGACCCCTGCGCAGGCGCAGTCGATGTTCGAGCGCCTCCGCCGTGGCGATGGCCCCGCACAGTGGCGGTACTGGGCACTGCTCTCGCTCGAATCGGGCAGGTCGCTCGGACTCGCCTCGGTGGAGGCCGGCGCCACGGTCGCATTCGGGCTGATGATGCGGGCCGCCGCACGCGGGCAGGGCCTGGGGCGTGAAGCCTTCGACGCCCTGCTCGCCGAGGCGGTGAGGGCGGCGGGCCCGGCGCGGCTCCTCGTGCGCGTGCACCCGGAGCATCCAGTCATGGCGCGGTGGGTGCGGGAGGCCGGGTTCCAGTGGATGGGGGCGGTGGCGGGTCAGGGCGACCTCTGGCGCCGACAGGCGCGCGCCGCGCGAGTTGGCAACGTCCCCTTCAGGGCTTAGGGTGGGCCGGTCGTTCGGGGGAAGCGACCTTGCGCACCGGGGAAGACAGCGCCGCCGGCCGGCTGACGTGCATCGGGCTGGGCACCATGCTCGGCGCGCACCTCACGCCTGCCTGTCGCCAGGTGCTGGACACGGCCGACGACGTCTTCGTGCTCGCTTCCGACTGTCTGGTTGAGCTCTGGGTCCAGCGCATGCGGCCGGACGCGGCGAGCCTGCAGCCGTTCTACGCGGAAGGCCGGCGCAGGCGTGAAACCTACCGCGACATGGAACGGGCGGTGTGCGAGCCGGTGCGGAACGGGCGCCACGTGTGCGCGGCGTTCTACGGTCACCCCGGCGTCTTCGCGCAGGTAGCGCACGCCGCGATCGCGTCGCTGCGCGCGGAGGGCTACCAGGCACGGATGGAGCCCGGCATCTCCGCCGAGGATTGCCTGTACGCCGACCTCGGCCTGGATCCCGGCCGCTGGGGCTGCCAGCACTACGAGGCCAGCCAGCTGCTGTTCTTCCGGCGTCGGCTGGATCCGACCGCTCTCCTCGTCCTCTGGCAGGTTGCCGTCGCAGGCGACCGCCAGGCGCGGCGCTATGCCACGAACACCGCCCACCGCGCGCTCCTCGTCGACCGGCTGCTCGAGGACTATCCCGCGAGCCACCCCGTCATCGTGTACGAGGCCCCGACGACGCCGCTGCGCCGCCCGCGGATCGAGCGGTTTCCCTTGGCCGACTTGGCATCCGCCGCACTGACGATGCGCACGACGCTGGTCCTTGAGCCCCTGCACCTGCCCGCGATCGACCACGACCGGCTTGCCCGGGCGGCGGCGATCGATGCGGACGGCCCGGATCATCCACCCACGGGGCCCCGCCGGCGGCTCCGGCTTGTTGCATCCCGCCCTTGAGGAAAGCACCCGCATGTCCCACCCCCTCGACGTCCTCGAACGCCTTGCCCGTGAGGGCGAGCCAACCCCTGAAACCCTCCGCCTGATGGGCCAGCTGCCCGCCGATGTGTGCGAAGCGATCCGGCAGGGCGACGCCGGCGCACTCGGCGCGCTGCTGCACGGCCGCTCTACGATGGCCTGCATGATCACCCTCCCGGACAACGACATGCCGCTCCCGGAGGAGGATGAGCCGGCCCAGCCGGAGGACGAGCCGCAGGAACGGCCGCCGGGCGAATCCCAAGCTGCTTGAATCGGGAGTAAGCTCGCCCAGCTGCGCGCGCCGAAAGCGCTGGGCACAAGCGACGACCTGATTCCCCACATTACGCATCCAGCGTTACGAGCCGGTAGGGCAGCGGCGGCGTACGGACCGCGACATAGAGCAGGCGCGGCACCATTGCCGCCATGTCGAAGCGGCGGTTGAAGCGGTAGC
>JBMOOW010000012.1:0-2519 GCA_049323195.1 Pseudomonadota bacterium
CACCAACCTGGTCGAAGGCATCAACAACAGGATCAAGGTCATCAAGCGCATGGCCTACGGCTACCGTGACGACGCCTACTTCTTCCTGAAGATTCGGGCCGCGTTCCCCGGAGTTGGGTGAAGAACCAAAGAAAAGTCCGAAAGAAAGGGCCTTTCCCGACAGGTCTACAGCCCGCGACCGGACACGGCGTCGGGATCGGCACACTCGCCCTCCATGGCTCGGGTGCCGACGGCGCGCATCCTGCGCGCCGCCCTTCGGGTCTTCCGGTTCGCGCTGGCTGCCGGAGCGCATGAAAAGAAGTCGTCGCGACCACCGCCGCCATCACCGCGACCGCGACGGCAGCTGCCAATGCGTCCGTCACCCGCATCGCGATCGCATGCCGCTACCTGCGCCGCGATGCGCGCGGGTCGCTCAGAAGGCCGGCGCCCGGTGCCAGGCCCATGCCGTCTCGATGATCGGCTCGATGCGGTCGTATTTCGGCGTCCAGCCCAGCTTCTCGCGCGCCAGCGCGCTCGATGCCACCAGCACGGGCGGGTCGCCCGCACGACGGGGGGCGATCTCGTAGGGCAGGCGGTGCCCGGTCACGCGGCGGGCGGCCTCGATCACTTCCAGCACGGAAAAGCCGTTGCCGTTGCCGAGGTTGAAGCGGTGCGCGCCGGGCTCGCGGTCCATCCAGTCCAGCGCGCGCAGGTGCGCGTCGGCCAGGTCGAGCACGTGCACGTAGTCGCGCACGCAGGTGCCGTCGCGGGTGGGGTAGTCGTTGCCGAACACCTTCAGGCCCGCGCCAGCGCCGGCTGCCGCCTTGAGTGCGTTGGGGATCAGGTGCGTCTCGGGCTCATGCGATTCGCCGATGCCCTCGTCCGCGGCAGCGCCAGCCGCATTGAAGTAGCGCAGCGCGACCGAGCGCAGGCCGTAGGCGGCCGCGGCGTCGGCGAGGATGCGCTCCACCATCAGCTTGGACGCGCCGTAGGGATTGATCGGCTCCTTCGGATGTTCCTCGTCGATCACGTCCGAGACCGGGTTGCCGAACACCGCGGCGGTCGAGGAGAACACGAGCCGGTCCACGCCGTGGCGGCGCATGGCCTCGAGCAGGTTGAGCGTGCCGGCGACGTTGTTCTGGTAGTAGGCCACCGGATCGGTCACCGACTCGCCCACCAGCGAGCGGGCGCAGAAGTGCATCACCGCGTCGACCCTGCGCGCGAAGCCCGCGTCGAGCGTCTCCGGGCGGAGGATGTCGGCCTCGACCAGGGGGCCCCAGCGCACCGCCTCGCGATGGCCGGCGAACAGGTTGTCGAGCACCGTGACTTCGTGGCCGGCGCGGGCGAGCGCTAGGCAGGCGTGCGAGCCGACATAGCCCGCTCCCCCGCAGACGAGGACGTGCATGGCGCGATTCCGTTCGGAAGATGCGCGATTCTAGTTAAGACGGCCGTCAGCGGCGCGAGAACGGCAGCCGCGAAAGGCTCAACGCGACAGCGGCCTGCCGTCGGGCTCGCGCTCGAGCATCCACAGGGCGCCCCAGAGCTTGAGGTCCACTTCGTAGCCGTCGGCATGCTTGCGCATCAGCCAGGCCGGCGCCTCGCGGCGTGGCACGCGATGCACGATGATCTGCTCGTCGTCCACGCCGCCGCCTTCGCCCACCTGGGTCAGCCCGGTGGCGCGCACGAAGGCGATGCGCTCGCTGCTCATGCCCGATGACGTGGGGCCGACCAGCAGCACGTCCACGTTCGACGCCGCCCAGCCGGTCTCCTCCACCAGTTCGCGGCGCGCGGCCTCGATCAGCGTGTCGTCGTCGCGTTCGTCGCCGACCAGCCCGGCCGGCATCTCGATCGTGGGCTTGCCCAGCGGGATGCGGTACTGCTCGACGAACAGCACCTCGTCCTCGGGCGTGCAGGCGATGATGATCACGGCCATGCCGCCACCGTGGACGCGCTCGGCGTACTCCCAGCGACCGCGCTGGACCAGCCGCAGCCAGCGGCCTTCGAAAAGCACTTCGCGGGGAGCGTCGGCGTCGGGATGTCTCATGGGCGGGTCGTCGGGGGCCTGCCCCCGATCCTAGACGGCTTCGGTGGCGCGCGGCATGAAGTCGACGCCGCAGGCCGCGTGCAGGCGACGGCGCGTGAGCGGGCCGAAGCGCAGCCGGTCGGCGACCTCGCGCAGTGCGTCGGGACAGGCGTTGCCGCGGCGGAAGGGCGCCACCGCGGGCTCGCAGGGCGCGTGCAGCGCGATGGTGGCCAGCTCGCGGCAGAGCCGTGCCTGCTCGCGATGCGTACGCAGCTGCTGTGCGCAGCGCGCGGCACCGCGGATGGAGGAGAGGTAGGGCACTTCGTCGATGCGCGAGAGCAGGGCGTCGAGCGAGCCGAAGTGCGCGAGCAGGGCGGCGGCGGTCTTGGCGCCGATGCCCGGCACGCCGGGGATGTTGTCGATGGCATCGCCGGTGAGCGCGAGGTAGTCGGCGATCTGGTCGGCGCGCACGCCGTGGCGCGCCGGCACGCCGGCCGCGGACCAGCGCTGGCCGCGG
>JBMOOW010000012.1:2529-21934 GCA_049323195.1 Pseudomonadota bacterium
AAGTCCCACTGTTCGTCGTGCTCGCCCAGCAGCTGCGAGAGGTCCTTGTCGGCCGAGACGATCACCCCGCGGAAGCCGTGCGCGCGGGCCAGGTGCAGCGCGCTGCCGATGAGGTCGTCGGCCTCGAAGTCGGTATGCGCCAGCGTGGCCAGGCCCATGGCCACGCAGAGCGCGCGGCAGTGCGCGAACTGGCGCTTGAGTTCCTCGGGCGCGGGCTCGCGGTTGGCCTTGTAGGCCGGGTAGAGGCGGTTGCGGAAGCAGGTGTCGAGCGCCTCGTCGAAGGCCACCACCACGTGGTCCGGCCGCGTGCGCTCGAGCAGCTCCAGCAGGAAGCGCGCGAAGCCGTGCACGGCATTGGTGGGCCAGCCCTCGGCATCGACGAACTCGTTGGGCATCGAATGCCAGGCGCGGAACACGTAGACGCTCGCATCGACCAGATGCAGCGTGGGCGTGGCGCCGCGGGCGGAAGAGGTCGCCACGGCCGGCGTCGCCTCGAAGGTCATTGCGGGGTCCAGTCGGTCAGCAGGTCGGCTGGATCGGGGCGGTCGCGCTCGGGCGTGTTCTGCCGGATCGTGCCGATATGGATGAAGCCGGCGACGGCCTCGTCGTCGGCGATGCCCAGCACGCGCCGGATCCCGGGGTCGTAGGCGGCCCAGCCGGTGAGCCAGCAGGCGCCGAAGCCGAAGGCCTGCGCGGCCTGGAGGAGGGCGAAGCATATGCAGCCCGCGCTGAGCAGGCGCTCACTGGCCGGGATCTTGGAATCGGGCCCCTGCCGGGCGATCACGCCGACTATGACCGGCGCATGCGAAAACCGGTGGCGTTCCTTGTCGACGGCGGCGTCGCTGGCATCGGGATTGCGCTCGCGGCTGCGGCGGGCCAGGTGCTCGCCCAGTGCCGCGCGTGCCTCGCCCTGGATGCGCAGGAAGCGCCAGGGCATGCGCTTGCCGTGGTCGGGCACGCGCACCGCCGAGCGCAGCATGCGAAGGAGCTGCGGCGTATCGGGGCCGGGCTCGCACAGCTGCATGGCGGGCACCGAACGGCGCGCGTCGAGCACGTGGAGGATGGTCGGGTCACCGCCGGTCGGCGTCGGAACAGTCGCTTGCGACATGGCTCACAGATCGATGAATCGGGTCATGAAGTGACGCGGATTGCCACTATTCTGCAGTCGAGGTCGGCCCGACACGTATCGGGCAACATGCCACCGGAGTACGACCGTGAACCCGCGAGCGTTGGACCCGCAGAACCCGCGACTCGATCCGGCCCGCGTGCTGGAGGAAGTCAAGCGCCTGTCCGTCGAGCAGCTGGGGGCCTTTCCGACCGCACTCTACGCGCCGATCGAGCACGACCTGCGTGAAGCCGGCCCGGAAATGTATCCCGAGCAGGCCGGCCTGGCCGTGCTGCGCACGCGCGCGGCCAGCGACACCATGCGCTATCGCGCGCAGATCGCGCAGGGCTTCGAGGAATTCCGCAATCCGCATGCGCGCGCCGGCGTGCCGCTGGGGCTGATCGACGAGGACCTGATCGACCTGCACCTGGCGGCGCAGCGCCTGACCGAGATCCTGGAACAGCGTTACGAGCCGCAGCTCGCCGCCCTGCGCAGCCAGTTCGAGGCGATGGCCACCGCGATGCGCATCGCACCGGGTGCCAATCCGCTGTTCCCCGCGCGGCTGTGCACGGTCTTCATCGAGACGCTGGCCAATGCCGGCCTCTCGCCCACCCTGGGCATGCTGCTGTTCCGTCACTACCAGCAGCAGCTGGTGCGCGTGCTGGACGAGCTCTATCCGCGCCTGCTCTCGCTGCTGGCCTCGGCCGGCTACGTGCCGGGCGCCGATGTCCCGCTGGCGCAGCAGGGGCTGCTGGGCGAGCAGGTCGAGCAGCGCGCGGTGCCGTTCGAAACGGTCGAACCGCTCGAGCCACCGGCGGTACAGCCCGAAGCGCCAGCGCCGTGGGCGCCGGCCTGGCCCTCCGCCGGCGTCGCACCGCTTGCGCCGCCCGGTCGCCGCGTCGAGCGCTTCTCCGAGCAGCTCGCGCCGCTTCGCCAGCAGCTGCATGCGTGGCGGCAGGAGGCGCGCGCCGCGATGCCGCGCGCGCCCGGGCTGCCCGGTGCACCGGGCATGGCGGGCATGCCGATGTCGGGTTGGTCCGGGGCCATGGCGCCGGGTGCCTACGGCGCCGCCGCGTCAGGCGCCGCCGGCGTGGGCATGGCCGGCAGCTACATGGACTTCGGCGGCGCCACCGGCGGCGCGCCCATGCGCCAGTTCCAGTCGCGAGAGCTCGTGGGCATCGCATCGATGCTGCAGGCCGAACCGCCCGACCATTTCGTCCGCGCGCTGGCTTCCAGCGGCCGTCTGGGCGATGCGATCCGTGACTACCTCGCCGAGGGCGCGCGCCGCATGGGCCTGCACCCGGAACTCACCGGGCTCACGGAGGAGGACGAGGACTCGATCGACATGGTCGCGCTGCTGTTCGAATCGCTGTTCCGCACGCATGCGCTGGCCGAGCGCGCGCGCCGCGTGTATGCGCGCCTGGTGCTGCCCTACGTGAAGGTGGCGCTGAGCGACGACTCCATGTTCGTCGAGCGCGTGCATCCGGCCCGGCGCCTGCTCGATGCCATGACCGAGGCCTGCGAGGACAACACCGGCTCCACGCCGCAGGACCGCGAACTGCTCGAGCGCGCCGCGGCCGTGTCGCAGCGCATCGTCGCCGAGTTCAACGAGGACCTCGCGGTGTTCGAGACGGCGCATGCCGAACTCGAGGAGCTGCTCGCGCAGCAGCGTCGCCGCGTCGAGCTGCAGGAGCAGCGCGCGGCCAAGGCCAGCTTCGGCCGCGAGCGGCTCGCGCAGGCCCGTGCCGCCGCCGACGTCGTGCTGCAGCGCCGGCTCACCGCCGCACCGCTGACGCAGGCCATCGGCGACTTCCTGGCGACCCCGTGGCGCCACCACCTCGTGCAGACCCTGCTGCGCGAGGGCGAGGACAGCCCGCGCTACCGCGAGGCCGTGGCCATGGGCGACGCGCTCGCGCAGGCCGATTCGTTGGCCGCGCGCGGCGAGGGCGACGCACTGGTGCGCCAGCTGCTCGCGCTCGAAGCGCCGCTGACCGAATGCCTGGCCTCGTCCGGCCTGGACGCGACCGCCGCCGGGCACGGCCTGGCCGGCATCGTGCGCGGCCTGGCCGACCCCGATGCGCCGCGTCGCATTCGCCCGATGCCGCCGGGGGTGCGCGACGAGCCCGAGCAGGAGACGCGCCTGTGGCTGGCCGGCGGAACCGACACCCTGCGGCACGATCCGCAGGTCGCCGCCACCATCCGCCAGCTGGAAGTGGGTGCCTGGCTGCGACTGACCGATGCGCAGGGCGAGACGGTGTCGGTGAAGCTGGCCTGGGTCAGCCCGCTGACCTCGCGTCGCCTGCTGGTCAACCGCCGCGGCATGCGCGTGCTGGTGGCGAGCGTGGAAGAGCTCGCCGTGCTGGCCGCCGATGGCCGCCTGGTGATCGACACCGGCCGTTCGCCCTTCGATGCCGCCATGCGCCAGTTGCAGGACCAGCTCGAGCTCGCCGTCGGCCACCGCTGAGGCGGCCCGCGCCTGATGGAAGGGCGGCTTCGGCCGCCCTTTTCCGTGCGGGCTTCGAGATCGCTTTGCCGCGCCCCGGCGCGGCCGCTTAGGATGCGACGAACCTTCCGCGGAGCATGAGGCATGACGGCAGCGACGGTCGGCATCCTGCGCGAGAGCGCCCCCGGCGAGCGGCGCGTGGCCGCCACGGCGGAAACGGTGCGCAAGTTCGTCGCCCGCGGTGCGCGGGTGCTGGTCGAATCCGGGGCCGGCCTGCAGGCCGGCCAGACCGACGCGGCCTACGCCCAGGCGGGTGCGGAAATCGCCGACGCGGGGCGCATCGCGGCGGAGGCCGACGTCCTGCTCTGCGTACAGGCCCCGCCCGCGCCGGTGATCGCGAGCCTGCGGCCTGGCGCCGCGCTGGTCGGCCTGCTCGCGCCGCAGGCCGATGCCCCGCGCGCCGAGGCGATCCAGCGACGTGGCCTCGTCGCCTTCCCGCTCGAGCGCCTGCCGCGCACCACGCGCGCGCAGGCCATGGACGTGCTGAGCTCGCAGGCCGGCATGGCCGGCTACAAGGCGGTGCTGATCGCCGCCATGCTCGCGCCACGCTTCTTCCCGATGCTGACGACCGCCGCCGGCACGATCCGCCCGGCGAAGGTGCTGGTGATCGGCGCGGGCGTCGCCGGGCTGCAGGCCGTCGCCACCGCGCGCCGGCTGGGCGCGCAGGTGGAAGGTTTCGACGTACGCCCCGAAACGCGCGAGCAGATCGAATCGCTGGGCGGAAAGTTCCTCGACCTGGGCGTCAGCGCCGCAGGCGAGGGCGGCTATGCGCGTGCGCTCACCGACGAAGAACGCGCCGAACAGCAGCAGCGCCTGGGCGCGCACCTGGGGCAGGTGGACGTGGTCGTCTGTACCGCCGCCGTGCCCGGACGCCCCGCGCCGCGCATCGTCACGCGCCAGATGGTCGAGGGCATGCGCCCGGGCAGCGTGATCGTCGACCTCGCCGCCGAGAGTGGTGGCAACTGCGAGGCCACGGTGCCGGGCGAGACACGCGACGTGGGTGGCGTGACCGTCGCGGGCCCGCTGGGACTCGCCAGCATGGGCGCCATCCACGCCAGCGAGATGTATGCGCGCAACCTGCTGAACTTCGCCAGCCTGTTCCTGCACGAGGGCCGCGTGGCCTTCGACTGGAGCGACGAGCTGCTGGCACGCACTGCGTGGCCGGAGCGCGTGGCGGACGGAGCGACGGCGGCGGCCTGAATCCCGGGGGGCGGCGCGGAGCCGGCAGGTACCGCATCGGCCGACGTCGACGCGTGGCAGGGGCCTGCGGACGACGTTTCCGCATCGTGTGAGGCGACGAGGTGGCGTCCGTTGCGAACGCGAAAGCGGGCGGACAACGTCCATGGATGCCCGCTTTCGCGGGCATGACGGCATCGAGAGGAAAAGTCGCTGGGTTCCCGCCTTCGCGGGAACGACGGGGCGGTAGGGCGCCGTCGACGAGTGCCGCTGCCGCGGCTATCGGCGGGTCGAGAATCCGGCGTCGCCGAGCTCCCGCCTTCGCGGCCGCGGTAGTGGTCGCGCCATGCACGCCGCTCGGGTCCGCTTTCGCGGGCGTGACGTGAAAAGCGTGGACATCGCCATGTTCCCGCCGCCCGTCCGGCGCAGTCGCGTATGCAACCCGGACCGCCGCCGTCAGTTCGCCGGCCGCGCCTGCGCCTTCAGCCAGGCGCGCCGTTCCTCCGGCGTCATGCGCCGCAGGCGCTCCTTCAGCTCCCGGCGCTGTTCCGGGGTCAGGCTGCGCATGCGCTCGAACATCTGCCGCGCCTCGGCGCGCTGTTCGGGGCTCATGCCCTGGAAACGGTCGATGCCGTGGCGTGCCCGCCGGCGCTGCTCCGGCGTCATGGAACGCCAGCGCTGGGCATGCTCGAGCAGGCGGGCGCGGTCGGCCGGGCGCGCGTTCCAGCGCTCGCGGACCGGGGCGATGAGCAGCTCGCGCTGCGCAGGCGTCAGGTGCTCCCAGTCCGGCAGGGTCGCCGGCCTGGCGGCATCGGCGGCGGAGGCAGGCAGCGTGGCGGCGGCGAGCAGCACGGCGAAGGCGAGGGGCGCGATGCGGTTCTTCATGGGTCACTCCACGGCATAGGCCTGGGCTTCGCCGGAGGCGAGCCACAGGTAGAAGTCGGGGTCCTCGGCGAGCATGCCGACGGGGTCGGGCGCGCCTTCCTGCGCCGACGCGACCGTGCGCGGCGCGTCCACGACGGTGTCGACGGGCGCCCGCAGCTGCAGCGCCAGCACCAGCACGCAGACGGTGGCGAGCGCCGCGCCGATCCAGCTACGGCGCGTGCGCGCGGCTGGCGCCGGGCCCGCAAGCGCGGCGCGCCGACGCTGCGCGAGCTGGGCCTCGACCCGCGGCGAGAGCGACTCCAGCGAGGCGGCGTGCGCCTGCCGGGCGTGGCGGTCCAAGGCGTCGTGGTGCGTGGTCATCGGAAATCCTCCAGCTGTTTCTGCAGGGCCTCGCGCGCGCGGGACAGGTGCGTCTTCACCGAGCCCTCGCTGCAGCCCATGACGCGGGCGGTCGTCTCCACGTCGAGTTCCTCCAGCACGCGCAGGGTGAAGGCCTCGCGCTGGCGCGCGGGAAGCGCCTGCAGCGCGCCGGCAAGGCGCGCGTAGGCCTCGCGGCCGTCGTTGCGTCGCGACGGGTCGGGGCCGGGGTCGGCCCAGTCCGGTGCGAGGTCGTCCTCGTTGGCCTGCGCGGGCAGCATCCATTTCAGGCGGAAGCTGCGCCGCCTCTGCATGTCGACGATGCGGCTGCGCAGCACGCTCCAGAACAGCGGCGTCCATTCCGACGCCGGGCGCTCGCGGTAGGCCAGCATCTTCATCATCGCGTCCTGCACGGCGTCCAGCGCGTCCTCGCGATGGCGCAGCCCGAGCTCGGCAAAGCGGAAGGCGCGCGGCGAGATGCCTGCCAGGAACGCGTCGAGCGTCCGGGGCGCCTCGGGCTCATCCATCGCCTCCGCGGGCCGTGCCATCGCAGGACGCACCGGTCAGTGCCGGCGGTCCCAGCGGCGGTCGAAGCGCTCGCCGCGGCGGTCCAGGCGGGCGTCGATGCGGTCGCCGCGGCGGTCGAAGCGGGCCAGCAGTCGATCACTCTTGCGGTCGAGCCGGACGGCGCGGCGCACCTGGCCGCGGGCCTCGGCGCGCTCGGCGAGGCGGTCGAAACGATGCTCGATGCGCTCGCCCTGGCGGTCCAGGCGCGCGTCGATGCGGTCGCCGCGCCTGTCCAGGCGGTGCTCGACGCGATCGCCGCGATCGCGGGCGTGGCCGAGGCCGGGGCCGGCGGCGGCCGGCAGCGCGACGAGGGCCAGGGGCAGGGCGAGCAGGGCGGTCAGCACGGCTGTCTTCATGGGATGCCTCGAAGGAAGGGAGGGGTGCTGCGCAGCACTTCCTCCAACGCCCGGCGCCGCCCCGCGTTGACCGCTGCCCCGCGGCATTAAGCCGTCGTTATGATGCGGAGAACCGGCAGGGGAGGGCGTCATGGCGGACGGGCTCAACGCGCTGTACATCTTCATGCTCGCGGCGATCGCGGGCCACGTCATCATCTCGCGGGTGCCGGTGATCCTGCACACGCCGCTGATGAGCGGGTCGAACTTCATCCACGGCATCGTGCTCGTCGGCGCCATCGTCGTGCTCGGGCATGCGGACACCACGCTCGAGAAGGCGATCGGTTTTCTCGCGGTGCTGCTGGGCGCGGGCAACGCGGCCGGCGGTTACGTGGTCACCGAACGCATGCTCGAGATGTTCAAGTCCTCGCGCAAGCCGGGAGGTGGCGCGTGAGCCCGGGCGAGGGCGCCTTCGACGCGCGCACGCTGGCGGCCGCCGCGGCGTACTTCGTCGCCGCCACGCTGTTCCTGCTGGGCCTGCAGCGCATGGCTTCGCCGGTGACCGCGCGCAGCGGCATCCGCTGGGCGGGCGCGGGCATGCTGATCGCCACCGCCGCCACCTTCCTTCTGCCGGGGTTGCACAACCTCGGGCTGATCCTCGTCGCACTCGCGCTGGGGACCGGGCTGGCCTGGGTCTCCGGAAAGAAGGTGGCGATCACCGACATGCCGCAGATGGTCGCGCTCTACAACGGCATGGGTGGCGGCTCGGCGGCCGCGATCGGTGCGGTCGAGCTGCTGCGCCTGTCGGCCGTGCATGCGCGCGATCCCGTCCTTTCGGCGATGCCCGCAGGCACCGTGACCCACGTGCCCACGCCCGCGCTGGTGCTGGCGGTGGCGGGCGCGCTGATCGGCGCGGTATCGCTGTCGGGCTCGGTGATCGCCTGGGCCAAGCTCGACGGGCGCATGGACAGGCGCTACGTCTTTCCCGGCCAGCAGATCTTCAACGGCCTCGTCTTCCTGGCCACGCTGGCGCTGGCCTCGGTGATCGTCGTGCAGCTGCGGGTGGACGCGATCGTGGCCTTCTTCGTGCTCGCCCTCGCGCTGGGCGTGCTGATGACGCTGCCCATCGGCGGCGCGGACATGCCCGTCGTCATCTCGCTGTACAACGCGTTCACCGGGCTCGCGGTGGCGTTCGAGGGCTACGTGCTCGGCAACGAGGCGCTGATCATCGCCGGCACCATGGTGGGCGCGGCCGGCATGCTCCTCACCCGTCTGATGGCCAGGGCCATGAACCGCCCGATCCGCGGGGTGCTGTTCGGCAGCTTCGGCGCCGGCGGGGGCGAGGCGCAGGCCATCACGGGGAGCCAGAAGCCCATCGAGGCCGGCGACGTCGCCGCGCTCATGGCCTATGCCGAACGCGTGGTCATCGTGCCCGGCTACGGCATGGCGGTGGCGCAGGCCCAGCACAAGATCTGGGAGCTCGCGCAGAAGCTCATGGCGCGCGGCGTCAAGGTGAAGTTCGCGATCCATCCCGTCGCCGGGCGCATGCCCGGCCACATGAACGTGCTGCTGGCCGAGGCCGGAGTGCCCTACGACCTCATCGCCGACATGGACGACATCAACCCCGAGTTCCGCAATACCGACGTGGCGCTGGTCATCGGCGCCAACGACGTGGTGAACCCGGTGGCGAAGACCGACCCCGCCAGCCCGATCTACGGGATGCCGATCCTGGACGTCGTCGACGCGAAGAACGTGGTGGTGATCAAGCGCGGCCGCGGCACCGGCTTCGCGGGCATCGAGAACGCCCTCTTCTATGCCGACAACGCCCGCATGCTGTTCGGCGACGGCGCGGAGATGGCCGCGGCGCTGGTCAGTGAGCTGAAGCAGCTCGAAGGCGGCCACTGAGGAAGGGGCCGCCCGCGGCGACGGCGAGCGCGAGCGCCAGCCAGACCGCGTCGCGCCAGTCGTTCGCCAGCGCGGCGAGGGTGAGGGCGTGTTCCAGCC
This sequence comes from Pseudomonadota bacterium, assembly GCA_049323195.1. Taxonomy (GTDB): domain Bacteria; phylum Pseudomonadota; class Gammaproteobacteria; order Xanthomonadales; family Xanthomonadaceae; genus Cognatilysobacter. Next base: position 11,459 of record JBMOOW010000012.1, read on the forward strand.
CCAGGCGCAGCGATGCCTCCCAGGGCGACAGGCCCACCTGCGTGCCCGAATAGGTGGCCGCGAGGATCCAGTTGGTCGCCAGGATCATCAGCGCCGTCGCCAGGGTGGCCGTCAGCGACTGGCGGGCCGGCGGTGCGGGGCGCGCCAGGCCCAGCACCCAGAGGATGTCGACCGCGCCGACGATGGCCATCCAGCTGCACTGCCGGCCGCTGTAGAAGGCCGCGAGCAGCCACAGCGCCGTGAATCCGACCACCGCGAGCGGCACGAGCGTCCAGGGAAGCCAGGCGGCGCGGGGGCGGAAGGCGGGCATCGGCAGCGGAACGGTGCGGGCGCACAGGATACAGGGCCGCGCCATGCAAACCGGACTAGAATGGTCCGAGTTCCAGCAGGCCTCTCCCGATGTATTCCCGCTCCAGCGAGCCCGTCCGCTTCGAACGCGATTGCGCCGCCGTGCTCGTTCCCCAGGGCGAGGCGGTGACGCTGCCTGCCGGCAGCGTGGGCTACATCACCCAGGCCCTGGGGGGCAGTTTCACCGTGTTCGTCGAAGGCAACCTGTTCCGCATCGCCGGCCGCGACGCCGACGCGATCGGCAAGGAGCCGCCGGCGCCGCTGGAGCTGCCCCAAGGTGCCGACGACGAGGCGGTCGAGAAGCTGGTCTGGCAGCAGTTGCGGACCTGTTTCGATCCCGAGATCCCGATCAACGTGGTCGAGCTGGGCCTGGTCTACGAGGTCCGCGTGGAGCCGCACGAGGAGGCCGGCCGCCGTCGCGTGCGCGTGGAGATGACGCTTACGGCCCCCGGCTGCGGCATGGGGGACGTCCTGGTGGCCGACGTGCGCGACAAGATCGAGCTGATTCCGACCGTGGCCGAGGCCGATGTCGAGCTGGTGTTCGACCCGCCGTGGAACCGGTCGATGATGTCCGAGGCCGCGCGCCTGGAGACCGGCCTGCTCTGAGGCCGATGTACGGCGTCCAGCCCCCTTCCGCGAGCCGCCTCCCGGGGCGGCTTTTCGCATTTTTCTGTTGCGATGCAGCAAAAACCGCACCTGAATGCACAGTGTCAAGGCCCGGTGAACAGGAAAAAGTCTTTTCCGATCAAGGCCTAACGCAATTGGCCGGGGAAACCGGCCAGCTTTTTGCATCCGCAGCGTGCGCGGCGGTTGCGTCGCCCCCTAGTGTCGGCTCCGGACGAAAACCGTCACGTCCGTTGTCGACCGGCCAATCGGACCGGGGTCCGCCCCCCGGCCTCTTGGACGGCCTTTCCACAGAAGTCTTTCTGCTTTGGGGGTCCTCCACCGATGTCGCAGTCCACGTTCCACCGCATGCACGTCCTCGCCGCCGCCACCGCGCTCGCGCTCGGCGCCTTTGCCGCCGATGCCCAGGCCGGCCAGGTCAATCTCGCCGGCCTGCAGTCGCAGCCCGCGCACGACCGGTTCATCGTCAAGTACAAGAACGGCACCACGGCCGCGGCCAGCGCGACCGCGATGCAGAAGTCGCTCAACGCCGCCGCCGCGCGCGCCGGCAAGTCCGTCGGCCTGCAGCGCATGCGCCGCCTGGGCACGGGCGCCGACCTGGTGCGCGCCGCGCGCAAGATGGACCGCGTCGAGGCCGAGAGCTTCATGCGCCAGCTCGCCGCCGATCCGAACGTCGAGTACGTCGAGGTCGACCGCCTGCTCAAGCCGCTGCTGACCCCGAACGACCCGCGCTACGCCGAGCAGTGGGGCTACTCCGATGCCGACGCCGGCATCCGCGCCAACACCGCCTGGGACGTGGCCACCGGCACCAACGCGATCGTCGCGGTGCTCGACACCGGCATCACCAGCCACAGCGACCTCAACGCCAACGTGATCGCGGGCTACGACTTCATCTCCGACGCGTTCGTGGCCAACGACGGCAACGGCCGCGACTCCGATGCGTCCGACCCGGGCGACTTCAACACCGACGCCTCGCAGTGCCAGACCGGCAACTCCAGCTGGCACGGCACGCACGTGGCCGGCACGGTGGCCGCGCGCACCAACAACGGCGTCGGCGTGGCCGGCACCGCCTTCAACGCCAAGATCGTGCCGGCCCGCGTGCTCGGCCGCTGCGGCGGCTATACCTCCGACATCGCCGACGCCATCATCTGGGCCTCGGGCGGCAGCGTCTCGGGCGTGCCGAACATCGCCCAGCGCGCCGACGTCATCAACATGTCGCTCGGCGGCTCCGGCGCCTGCGACACGACCACGCAGAACGCGATCAACGGCGCGGTCAGCCGCGGCACGGCCGTCGTCGTGGCCGCGGGCAACAGCAATGCCGACGCGAGCAACTTCTCGCCGGCCAGCTGCAACAACGTCATCACCGTGGCTTCGGTGACCAGCACCAGCTCGCGCTCGAGCTTCTCCAACTACGGCGCCAAGATCGACGTCTCCGCGCCGGGCTCGAACATCCTGTCCACGCTCAACAGCGGCACGCAGGGTCCGTCGGGGGAGACCTACGCCTCCTACAACGGCACCTCGATGGCGTCGCCGCACGTGGCCGGCGTTGTCGCGCTGATGCAGTCGCGCCGCAAGGCGCTGGGCCTGGCGCCGCTGACGCCGGCGGAAGTGGAGTCCACGCTCAAGAGCACCGCCTATGCCCTGGCCGGCACCTGCTCGGGCGGCTGCGGCGCGGGCATCGTGGACGCGCGCAAGGCGGTGGACGCCGCCGGCGGCAGCACGCCTCCGCCCCCGGGCGGCACGCAGACCTACACCAACAGCGCGGACTACACGATCCGCGACAACACCACGGTCGAAAGCCCGATCTCGGTGTCCGGCCGCACGGGCAACGCGCCCTCCAGCAGCTCGGTCGCGGTGGACATCCGCCACACCTACCGCGGCGATCTGCAGATCGACCTGGTCGCGCCGGATGGCTCGCTGTACCGCCTGAAGAACACGTCCAGCTCCGACAGCGCCGACAACGTGATCGCCACGTACACGGTGAACCTGTCGACCGAGGCGCTGAACGGCACCTGGAAGCTGCGCGTGCGCGACATCTACTCGGGTGACACCGGCTACATCAACAGCTGGTCCGTCACGTTCTGAGTGCGACACACCGCCCCGGCCCGTGCCGGGGCGGTCCACCCGTCGAGTGCGGCCCGGCGATCGCCTGCCGGGTGGACTGCTGCAGGAAGGCAGCCGGCACACGCGGGTGCACGGCAAGTTATGGACGCCTGTCCTGCGGGGCCCCGGCATCGACGGGGCCCCTTTTTGTGTGCGAAGGCCCTGCGGGCCCGCTCAGCCCAGCGCCTCGAAGCGGTTGGCCTCGACGTTCTTGCGCACCTTCAGCGGATCCCAGATCCGCCCGTTCATGGCGATGTAGACACCGGGCGGCAGGCACTGCACGGCGCCCACGGCGGTGCCGATGTTGAACACCGCGTCGGAGCCGTGGAAGCGCGCGGGGTTGAGCGCGCCGGTCAGTACGATCGTCTTGTCGCCGATGCCCTGCAGCACCTGCGCGGTCTGCACCATGCTGTCGGTGCCGTGCGTGACCAGCACGTGGTGGCAGGGTTGCGCGGCGATGGTGGCGCGCACCAGCTCGCGATCGCTCCCGGTGATGTGCAGCGAATCCTTGCGCAGGATCGGGATCACCGTGTACCGGAACGCGACGCCCAGCTCCTCGAGGATGCGGCCGATCTGTGGCTCGCCGACCTGGAAGTCGGACTTGTCGTCGAAGTAGATCTTGTCGATCGTCCCGCCGGTCGTGACGATGCAGAGCGAGTCCATGGCGAGGTTCGAAGGCTGCGGTCGAGGTCGCGGATTATAGGCGTGGCTCAGCCGCGACGCCGGGCGAAGCGGGCGCGCAGGCCGGGCAGGCTGGCCGCGAACACCACCACCAGCGACAGCGCGACCGCGGTAAGCGCGAAGCCCCGCTCGGCCGGGCGCGTCCAGGCCACCATCACGCCATGGCTGAACCATGCCAGCGCCAGCACCGCCGCCCAGAATGGCGCGCGCGGCGCGCGGCGCAGCGTGGCGATGGCGAACAGCAGCGGCGGCAGGCCGAACAGCAGCGCGGCGGCCGGGTCGCGCGCATTCCCCGGCGCGGCGAACCAGGTGGCGTACAGCACGGACAGTGCGACCAGCGCCAGCACGAGGATGCGATGCGCGCGCGTCATGCCAGCCTCGCCGAGAGGTGTGCGATGCGGCGGCCCAGGGCGCGGGCCAGCGTGGCCTCGTCTTCGTCCACCGGCTGGTCGTCGCGCAGGCCGGCCACATGGCTGGCGCCGTAGGGCGTGCCGCCGGTGCGCGTGGTGTTGAGCGCCGGCTCGGTGTAGGGAATGCCGGCGATCACGCAGCCGTGGTGGAGCAGGGGCAGCATCATCGAAAGCAGCGTCGACTCCTGCCCGCCGTGCAGGGTCGAGGACGAGGTGAACACGCCCGCGGGTTTGCCGACCAGGGTCCCGCTGGCCCAGTCCCCGCCCAGCCCGTCGAGCCAGTGCTTGAGAGGGGCGGCCATGTTGCCAAAGCGCGTCGGGCTGCCGATCAGAAGGCCCGCGCATTCGCGAAGGTCGTGCGGCTCCACGTAGGGGGCGCCTTCCTCGGGCACCGGGGGCGAAGCGACCTGCGTGACGGGAGCGACCGGCGGCACCGTGCGCACGCGCGCGGCCATGCCTTCGACCTCGCCGATGCCGCGCGCGACGTGGCGCGCCAGCCGCGCGACCGAGCCGCCGCGGCTGTAGTAGACGACGAGGACTTCCGGCATGGCAGCGTCTCGGGGCGGTGAGGGGCGCCATTGTCGCCCGGACGCGGGCGGGAAGGCGGCTCGGCACGGATGGACGTGCCGCCATCGAACCGATCGGTGAAAACGCGTGTCCATCCGTGGCCCCGTCGTTCCACGGGCCGTGCCGAACCGATGCGTTAGGCTGCGCGCGATGGAGCCGCATTACCTGCTCAACCTGCTGAGCCCGCGCCTGCGCGACCGCGCGCGGGCGCAGGCCTTTTTCCGGTTCCTGGCGCGGCGCAGCTTCGACGACAACCTGTTCCAGGCCGCGGGCGCGCTGGCCTTCACCACGGCCTTCGCCATCGTGCCCCTGTCGATCGTGGTGTTCAGCGTGCTCAAGGCGCTGCCGGGCTTCCAGGACTGGTCGGACCAGCTCAGCCACTACGTCTTCGCCAACTTCGTGCCCAGCACGGCGCGTTCGGTCGAGTCGCTCCTGCAGAAATTCCTCACCGGGTCGGCCGGGCTGACGGTTGCCGGCGTGGTGGCGCTGGTCGTCTCGCTGCTGGTCACGCTCAACGGCATCGAGGCCACCTTCAACCGCATCTGGCGGGTGACGTCGGCGCGCCCGAAGCTCTCGCGCTTCCTCGTCTACTGGACGGTGCTGACGCTGGGCTCGGTGTTCGCCACCGCGGGCATCGCCCTTTCGGCGCGCTTCTACGACCTGCCCCTGTTCGATACCGACGTCGGCAAGGCGCTGGAGACGCTGCTCCTGCGCGCGGTGCCCTTCCTGATCGAGGTCGCGCTGTTCGCGGTGATCTACCGCGTGGTGCCGCATCGCACCGTGCATTGGCGGCATGCCTTCTCCGGCGCGGTGCTGGCCAGCCTCATCTTCGAGTCGATCAAATGGGGCATGGGCGCGTACCTGTCGCGCTTCGGCAATTACGCGTTGCTCTATGGCGCGCTGTCGGTGGTGCCGATCTTCCTGCTGTGGATCTACTTCGCCTGGCTGGCGGTCCTGCTGGGGGCGTCCTTCGCCGCGTCGGTATCGGCCTTCCGCTACCAGCCGGTCAGCCAGCGCCTGCCGCACGGGTACGAGATGTACGGGCTGCTGCGGCTGCTGGCGCGTTTCGACCAGTCGCGGCGCGGTGGCCTCGGCCTCCACAGCGACGACATCCGGCACCTGGAACCCAGCCTGACGGACGCCCTGGTGCAGCAGATGCTCGCGCAGCTGGAAACCATCCACGTGGTGCGGCGTGCGGAGACCGGGGAGTGGCTGCTGGCGCGCGACCTCGACGAACTCACCCTGGCCGAGCTCTACGAGGCCTGCCAGCTGCGCATCCCGGTGGCGGAGGCGCACCTGCCCTGCCGCGACGACGCGATCGGCCAGTGTGTGACCGCGGCCATCGACGAATTGCGCATCCCGGTGCGCGACCTGCTCAAGCGCCGGGTGGGCACGATCTGGAACGGGGGGAGCTGATGCACGCCATCCGCATCGCATTCACCGCCGCGGCGCTGCTGCTGGCCGCCTGCTCGCGGGAGCCCGTGCCTGCCATCACACCCGCGGCCGCGGTGCCGGCGGCGCCTTCCGCTCCGGTGCAGGCAGCATCCGCCTCCAGCCGCGGTCGCCCGGCGCTTCGCATCGCCACGCTGGACGGCTCGACCTACGACCTGGCCGCCCATCGCGGCAACTGGGTGGTCGTCAACTTCTGGGCCACCTGGTGCGCGCCCTGCCTGAAGGAGATGCCGGAGCTGTCGGCCCTGCATTCCATGCGCGAGGACATCGAGGTGATCGGCCTGGCCTACGAGGAGATCGAGCCGGCCGAGTTGCGTGCCTTTCTCGACAAGCGCCCGGTGACCTACCCCATCGCGATCGTCGACACCTTCGATCCGCCGGCCGATTTCGAGACGCCGCGCGGGCTGCCCATGACGGTGCTGGTCGCGCCCGATGGCCGCGTGGCCAGGCAGGTGCTCGGGCCCGTGACGGCTGCATCCATCGAACAGGCGATCGCGGCGCACGGAGCAGGGCGGGGATGAGCGCCGCCCGCTTCGTCGTGAGCGGGCGCGTGCAGGGCGTGGCCTTCCGCGCGCATGCGCGTGCCGAGGCGCTCCGGCTGGGGCTTTCCGGCCATGCGCGCAACCTCGCGGACGGCCGGGTGGACGTGCTCGCGGCGGGCGACGCAGCCGCGCTCGACGCATTCGCCGCCTGGCTGTGCAACGGCCCGCCGCTCGCGCGCGTGGACAGCGTCGAGCGCCTGCCCGTGTCGGACGACGCGGTGGGTGCGGGCTTCGTCATCGGCTGACGGTTCACCGCGCGGCGACGCCGGCTCGCCCAACCTCGCGGCCTTCCCGATCCCCGGATTCGCGATGGATTCCGTCGACCTCATCGGCTGGGCCGCGTCCGCCGTGCTGATCGCCACGCTGGCGCGGCAGGTGTATTCGCAGTGGCGCTCGCGCAGCGTCGAGGGCGTCTCGCACTGGCTCTTCATCGGCCAGCTCTGCGCCAGCATCGGCTTCACGGTCTACAGCTGGCTGCTGGGCAACGGCGTCTTCGTCTTCACCAACAGCGTGCTGCTGCTGACGGCCGTCATCGGCCAGCTGATCTACCGGCGCAACAGGCGCCTGGCCGAACGCGGGAACGCCGCCTAGGTCAGCCGCGCCGGCGGCAACCCCGCGCGGGCGCGCTCGGCCATGCGCTGCGCGGTGGCGACGAAGCCTTCGGCGAAGCGGTCCATGTCGAACAGCGGGGCGCGAGCGCGCGCCTGGGCGACGCGCCTGCGCAGCTCGGGGAGGGCGTCGTCCCGCGTGGCCAGGGCGACCGCGCGCTCGACGAAGGCGGCATCGCTGTCGACGACGAGATCGTCCAGGCCCAGGTGGTGCAGCAGGCTCGCCGCCACGCGCGCGGCGAAGGTGGCGCCGGGGCGGGTGAGCACCGGGCAACCCGCCCAGAGCGCATCGGACGCGGTGGTATGGGCGTTGTAGGGCTCGGTGTCGAGGAAGAGATCGGCCTGCTGCAGGCGCGCCAGGTAGGCCGCATGCGGCTGCTTGGGCATGAACACCAGGCGCGACGGCTCGACGCCGCGCGCGGCGGCATGCGCGCGCAGGCGTTCGTCCGCGCGCCCGGGCCCGGCCAGCAGCCACAGCACGGAACCGGGCACCTGCGCCAGCACGTCGAGCGCACGGTCGACGCTGCGCGGGTTGAGCTTGTAGCTGTTGTTGAAGCAGCAGAACACGAGGCCTTCGTCGGGCAGGCCGCAGTCGGCGCGCGTCGGCGCGGGCGGGATGTCGCGGCGCGTGTCCGATGGCTGGAAGCAGCCCGGCAGCCAGGCCACGCACTCGGAAAAGTGCGGGACCAGCGCGTCGGGCAGCACCACGCGGTCGGCGAGCACGTAGTCGATCCACGGCGCGCCCGACGTGCCCGGATACGCCAGCCAGTTCACCTGCAGCGGCGCGGGGCGCATGGCCAGCACCTCCGGCGCGCCGCCACCACCCCAGCCGCGCAGGTCGAAGAGGATGTCGATGCCCGCCGTGCGGATCGCCTGCGCGATGGCCACGTGCGGGCGCGCGGCGACGTCGTGCAGCCTCGTGGCCGCTGCGAGTCGTGCGCGGATCGCCCCGCCGTCGTCGGGATTCAGCGCGAAGAGGTGGACGTCGATATCGGCATGCACGCGCAGCGCCTCGAACAGCGCGACGGTCAGCAGCCCGGTGGGATGCGAGCCGAAGCCGTTGGAGAGAAAGCCGAGCCGCAGTGGGCCGTCGCCGCGCAGCGTGGCCGGCGGCATGGGCCGCACGAGCGATGCGAGCTGCGCGGCACGCATGCGCGCGCAGGCCAGCTGTTCGGCCGGCGTGGCGTCCTCGCTGAGGAAGGCGAAGGGCTCCACGGACGCGCGCCTGGTGCGCACGGCGTCGCGCACCTGCGCCGACAGGCGCGGCAGGTCGCGCCAGTCGCACAGGCGGCGGCGCGCGGCGAGCAGGTAGGCGGCCACCTGCGGCTCCTGCGGCAGCAGTGCATGCGCGCGTGCGAAGGCCTCGGCGGCTTCCTCCACATGGCGCACGTCCTCCAGCGCATGGCCCAGCCAGACCAGGATGCCCGGGTGCCCGGGCGCGGCGGTGGCGGCGCGCATGAGGCTGTCGGCGGCCTCATGGAGGCGGCCCTGCATGGACTGCGCGCGGCCCAGCCGGGCGAGGGCCTCGGGGTGGCCGGGCGCGATCGCCAGTGCGCGCGCGGCGGCGCGTTCGCCCGCCCGTGCATCGCCCGCGTCCAGCTCGGCTTCGGACAGCAGCACCCACGCGATGGGGTCGCCCGGCGCGCGATGCACCTGCGCGCGCGCCTGCTGGCGCGGACCCATGCTCACGGCCTCAGTTCACCGTCGTGGGCGCGGCGAGGTCCAGGCTGTACCACTGGGTCGATTCCTCCTCCCATCCCGCGCCCAGGTACAGCGCGCGCGGCGAGGTTCTCCCGCGCGGTTTCCAGCACGATGCGCCCGGCACCCGCGCCGCGCGCCGCCGCGGCCGAGGCCTCGAGCAGCAGGCGGCCGATGCCCAGGCGGCGCACGTCGGCGTCGACGTAGAGGTCGTTGAGGATCCAGATCGGCGCCATGCGCACCGAGGAGAACATCGGGTAGAGCTGCGCGAAGCCGACCAGCGAATCCTCGCCCTCGGCCACGATCACCAACGACTGGCGCGCGTCCATGCGCTCGCGCAGGAACTCGCGCGCGCCGGCCACGTCGGAGGCCTGGTCGTAGAACTGGCGGTAGGCGTCGAACAGGCGGGCGAGTTCGTGGAGGTCGCCGCGCTCGGCCTGGCGGATGCGGATTTCCATGGACGGCTTGGTCGATGCGATGCGTGCACGGTACCGCAGCGCGCGCCCGGCCGGCAGCCTCAGGCCTGTGCGGTGAGGCGCGCCAGTTCGTCGGCCTGCGCTTCGGCGCGCAGACGGTCCAGCAGCGGGCCCAGTGCCCCTTCCATCACATTGGGCAGGTCGTAGAGCGTGAGGCCGTCGACGCGATGGTCGGTGATGCGCCCCTGCGGGAAGTTGTAGGTGCGGATGCGCTGGGAGCGATCGCCGCTGCCCACCTGCAGCCTGCGCGTCTCGGCCTGCGCGGCCGCGGCCCTCGCCGCCTGCGCCTCGGCCAGCATCGCGCGCAGGCGCTTCATGGCCTTGTCGCGGTTGGCGTGCTGGCTGCGCTCGGTCTGGCTTTCCACCACGAGCCCCGTGGGCAGGTGGGTAATGCGGATGGCCGAGTCGGTCTTGTTGACGTGCTGGCCGCCGGCGCCGGACGAACGATAGGTGTCGATGCGCAGGTCGGCGGGGGAAATCTCGATCGGCGCTTCCTCGGCCTCGACCGGGATGATCGCCACCGTCGCCGCCGACGTGTGGATGCGGCCCTGCGATTCGGTGGCCGGCACGCGCTGCACGCGGTGGGTGCCCGATTCGAACTTCAGGCGCGAATAGGCGCCGGCGCCCTCGACACGTGCGATGACTTCCTTGAAGCCGCCATGCTCGCCGGGGTTCGCGGACTCGACCTCGATCCGCCAGCCCTGGCGCTCGGCATAGCGCGTGTACATGCGGAAGAGGTCGCCGGCGAAGATGGCCGCCTCGTCGCCACCGGTGCCGGCGCGCACTTCCAGGTAGACGTCGCCCTCGTCGCGTGCGTCCTTCGGGATCAGGTGCGCGAGCAGCTCGGCTTCCAGGTCCGCAAGCCGCGCGGTGGCCGCGCCGATCTCCTCGTCGGCGAGTTCGCGCATCTCCGGGTCCTCGCGCATGGCCTGCGCGGCGGCGAGGTCCGCGCGGGCGCGGCGCTCGG